>JAKAOO010000039.1 GCA_021812165.1 Pseudomonadota bacterium
CGGAAAGATCGGTTTCAAATTCGCCGCGCGACCGTTGTGGGTTGACTTCCCTACACGGGTATACTATGTAGGGTACCGGGGTATTGCGTCAAGACCGCGTGGGGCGAGCATGCACGAAATCGCGAAACAGGCTCTGACGACGCGCTTGGCGCGGGTCGAGGGGCAGGTCCACGGGCTCCTGCGGATGATCGAGGAAGAGCGACCTTGCATCGAGGTGCTGGCGCGATGCGCGGCCGTCCGCTCCGCGCTTCGCAAAGTGGAACTCATCATCCTGCGCGATCAGTTCGGCCATTCGGTCGCCGCAGCCTTTGCCTCGGGCGACGTGCTCGGCGAGCGTCGCAAGGTCGAGGAGCTGGTCGAGACCATCGGGCGGATCACCCGATAGAGAACGCGGGAGGAGAGCCTATGAACCGGATTGCTCCCCGCCGTCCGTTCGCCGAAGGTCGCGCCCGCCGGCTTCCCGAGCCGTCACCCGAACCCTACCCGCCCACCGGACAACCAAACAACCGCGTTTGAGCCGTCACGATGCCAAAACACGTCGTCCGTCTTCTTGTTCTTCTCGCCGCATTCGCTGTAATCGCGATCGCCGCCAAGATCTATTTCGTGCCTCGATCGTATTGGGTTTACGGCGATTACCGGGCGAAATCGGTATCGGAAATCGCCAGCGACGCCCCGATGTATCGAGGCTCCAAGTACTGTCAAAGCTGCCACCACCGAGAATTTTCCGAATGGTCCACCGGCGTGCACCGGATCATGCGCATGGATGGTCGGCGGGTCGGGGTCATCTGCGAGGATTGCCACGGCCCGGCGGGAAGGCATCCTTTGGTCGGCAAGCCGCCTCTTGTCGCCAAAGACACGCACGAGCGTCTGATGGACGCGCGCTACAATCTCGTCACCGGCAAGATGCGCGTGCCGAAGAATTCGTTGGCGCTCTGCCCCCAATGCCACCAGAAGATCGCCGGACGTCCGGCCATGATGCCTCAGGTTGTCATGAGCGTTCATGCCGGGAAGCAGCAGTGCATCGCCTGTCATAATCCGCATACGCCCGGCATCGTCTTCCCGGCTGTCGCGAAAGAGATGCTGGCTGGATTGCCTGCGACCGGCAAGGCCGCATCGACGCAATGCGCCGCCTGCCACGGCGCCAGCGGCACGAGCATAAGCCCCGCCTTTCCCAATCTCGCCGGGCAGCACCGCGCCTATCTCGTGGCGGCGCTCGAAGACTACAAAACGGGCAAACGCAAATCCGCCATCATGAATGCCGTCGCCAAGCCTTTGAAGAAAAGGGACATCAGCAATCTGGCCGCGTATTTCGCCTCGTTGCCGCGGCAAACGCCGACTACGCCCGAAGTCACTGCCAGCACCGACGCCCGCAAGGCGCAGGAGGAGGCCTGCCAGAATTGCCACGGCGGCAACGGCGTCAGCCAGTTTGCTTCGGTGCCGGATCTCGCCGGGCAGAAAGAGGCGTATCTCGCGAATGCCCTCAACGCCTATCACACGGGCGCTCGGCGGGAGAGCCTCATGTCCCGCGTTGCGCACTATCTGACCACAACCGATATCAAAGAGCTTGCTGCGTATTACGCGCATCTGTCGGCTGCCGCGAAAACGCCGCTTCCGCGGCATGCAGAGGTTCGCCCCAATGAGCGATAGCCCTGATACCAATCCGATCAATCGCCGCAGCTTCCTTAAGCTTGCCGGTGCGACCGCCGCCGTTGGTGCAACGGCTGTGGAGGCTCTTAATGCCCTCGTCGAGAAGGCGGCGGCTTCCGTAGCGACCGAAGCGCGCGGCACGCCTTCGTTTCCGACCCCCGGCTATGACTGGACAAAGCACCGCTGGGCGTTCGGGGTGGACTCCAACCTGTGCGCCGGCTGTCTTGCTTGTGTCGAGGCTTGCAAGCTTGAAAACGGAGTCCCGAAGGATCCGCACCACTTCCGCACCTGGGTCGAACGCTATGTCTATCTCGAAGGAGAGCAATCGCCGCGTGTCGACAGCGAGGCGAACGCCGGCGATATCGCCGCCTCGAACGCCCGTTTCGTGGAACCGTACCGGTACGACGATCGATATGCGGACAAAAAGCTGGAGAAATCGTTCTTCGTTCCAAAGCTGTGCAATCATTGCTCAAGGCCGCCTTGCGTTCAGGTCTGCCCGGTGGGCGCCACCTATCGCACCGAAGACGGCGTCGTTCTGATCGATCAGGATTATTGCATCGGCTGCCGCTACTGTGTGCAGGCCTGTCCTTACGGAGCGCGCTATTTCAACGAGCAACTGGGCGTCGCCGACAAATGCACCTGGTGCTATCACCGTATCACCAAAGGACTGAAGCCGGCCTGCGTCGAAGTCTGCTGTCACGGCGCCCGCGTTTTCGGCGACCTCAACGATCCCGAAAGCGATATCAGCCGGTTTCTGCGCGACAACAGGGTGGAAGTGCTCAAACCGGAAATCGGCACCCATCCGAACGTCTATTACGTCGGCATCGATAAGGACGTGCGATAAGGAGAGGAGACGATGATCGGACTCTTTCACGTGCCGTGGTTTGATGCGTCACCGTTCAACGGTTACGTCTACCCCAATGAGACGATCCTTCCGTGGAGCGGGTTGATTGTCGTCTATCCGTACATCACCGGCCTCGTCGCCGGCGCCTTTATCGCCTCGAGCTTTTATCACGTTTTCGGCATGCGCCAGTTTAGGCCGGTGGCACGGTTTGCTTTGCTGACGGCTTTCTCCTTTATGGTTTTCGTTCCAGTGCCTCTTCTCCTGCATCTCGGCAACCCCGAACGTGCGTTTGAGGCGATGATTACGCCGCACTGGTCTTCGGCATTCGCCGCCTTCAGTTTTGCCGCGAGCTTTTATGTGATCATCTTGATGCTGGAGATCTGGTTTGCCTTCCGGGTGGATGCCGTAGCGCTGGGGAAGAAAAGCCGGGGCTTTTGGAAGATGTTTTACGGCGTTTTGACCCTGGGATCGGACGATGTTTCCGAGAACGCGCTTTATTATGATCACCGCTGGGCGCGCGGGCTCGCAATCATCGGCATTCCTTCGGCGACGCTCCTCCATGGCTACGTCGGCTTTGTGTTCGGTTCGCTCAAATCACGGGAATGGTGGTCGACCGATCTGCAGCCGCTCATTTTTCTTCTTTCGGCCGTGGTCTCCGGCGTGGCGCTTTTGATTTTTCTGTACATCGTCGCCTCGTGGCTGCGCCGGACGCCTGTCGATGAAGCCTGTTTGCGCGGGCTCGCCCGAGCCCTCTTGTGGTTCCTGGTCCTCGTCGTCGCCATCGAGGGATTGGAATATCTGACGATGTTTTATAGGAGCCAAGAGGGGATCACGGCCATCAAGGAGTTGATTCGCGGACCGATCCTGGTCCCGTTTTCCATCCAGTGGGCGTTCTCTCTGCTCGCGCTCATTCTGCTCGCCTCGGTGGTCGTATTCCGCCCGAACGGGCCCGACCTTGTCCCCGTCGCCCTGGTTGCCGCGGTGCTGGTGCTGATCGAGGTGTTTGCCATGCGCTGGAATGTGGTGATCGGCGGCCAGGAACTGTCGAAAACGATGCGAGGAGTGCTGTCCTATTCTCCTCCCTTGCTGGGGCGCGACGGGATCGCGACGTTGGTTCTCATACTCGGCGCGCCTTTCGTTTTTCTTTCGATCCTCGTGTGGGTGTTTCCTCCCTGGGAGCCGGCCCCGCGCCGGGAAACCAAACCCGCGCCCGGCCGGCTTGCACCTGTGCTTAGCGTCGAAAGCGACAACTGAAAAGGAGGCATGCGCCGCGCCCCCGCACCCCGAGGGGGGCGGGGGAAGAGCGGCCGGCTATCGCGAATGCGACAATATCGCTCCCGGAGATTGGGCTATTTAAGAGAAAGCAATGACCTAGATCAATTTATTACCCGCCCGCCGATTGAGAATGGCGGCGACCGGAGCTTCTGTTGCATCCGGTTGCGGGCCCGATGGGGCGGAAGCGCCGGGGGGTCCGATAACGCAACAGAAGCCCCGACCCATCAAACGCCGCCGGGGATTCAGATCACCGAGGGAGGCTGCGCCGAGGGCCAAAGCGGGCGTGACGGCTTTTCGCGGAAGAAGCGCGGCGTCCTGCGACGGCCGTGGATTGATCAGCGAGGAACCGATGCCGCTCACTTATCGAGCTCCGACCCGTGCGCTTCCTGCGTTGCGCAATGCGAGCGTCAGCACCAAGCTTCTCTATACCTCGTTCCTGATCGTCGTGGGGATCGGCTTGATAGCGGCGCTGAGCTATCTTTATCTGACGCATGCCGGTCTTGACGGCAAGCCCGGCCTCGACGTCAACGACATCGTCATCTCGTATTACGGAAACCGTAGCGGCACGGCTCTCGAGTCCGCCATAAGGGGACCGATGAGCCCGCATATCAAGGTGCTCGAGCGCGACATCGTCGCCGCGTGGCTCACCTCGGGCGCATCAAGGACGGGATATGAGGCGCTGGTCAAGCCGATCCTGAAAAAGGACTGCATGGCCTGCCACAGCGCGGCCGCATCGGCGTCTCTCAAGACCCCGAACTTGTCGACGTTCAGCGATCTACAGAAGTTCACCGTGATCAATACGGGGAAATCACTCCTCAGCCTGGTGGAGTTGTCCCACATCCATTTGTTTGGCATCTCCCTCTTGCTCATCACCGTGGGCCTCATTTTTGTCAGAGCAGAGCTTTGGCCGTGGCTTCATTACGTCCTCATCGTGTTGCCGTTCGCAGCGATGCTGGCCGATATCTTTTCGTGGTTTCTCACCAAGTTCTACCCGCTTTACGCCTATGTCGTCGTCATCGGCGGGGCGTTGATGGTGTCGTCGATCGGCGCTCAGATTCTGATTTCCCTTTATCAATTGTGGTTCATGCCGCGCGAGCGTGAAGGCTAGGCGTGGCCACAGCGAAATGGTTCTGCCCGAGGGATGGGAGACGCCGCGCTCAATAATATACGGAGATCAAGATGAAAACTGCTGCGAGGCTCGCTTCCCTCATCCTCTCGTTCCTGGTGCTCGTGACGCCGGTCGCGGGGCTCGCTCAAGGCGGCAACTTTGGTGGGAAAACGGTCGATGGCATCACGATTTATCTTGGCGTGACGACGGCGGCCGCGATCGCGAAAAATTACCCGCCCGGTTCGCCGGAGAGGACGATGCACGGCGGGGTCCCGGTCGGGGGAGATTGGCACCACATTCTGATCGCGATCTTCGATGCCAAAACCGGCAAGCGCATCACCGATGCCGAGGTCACGGCGACCGTGCGAGAGGTCGGTCTTTCGGGAATGACGAGGACGCTGGAAAAAGTGAATGTCGCCGGCTACACGACCTATTGCAACTATTTCGAGATGGAGCATGGGCCCTTATACCGGATCGATCTTTCGATAAGACTGCCGGGAAGGCCCGGCCCAATCAAAACGGAGTTTGACTATGGGCACGTCATCGACTGAGGGCGCAGCCTGCGGCAGGAGCTTTTTGTTTTGTGCGGCGCGGCCCGAGCGGTCAAACGCATTCGTGGGCGAGAGGAGGTTCGGATAATGAAGACCTATCCCGCGCGCTTCTTTTTTGTGCTTGCGCTCGCGCTCGGGCTGGCGATGCCCGCTGCGAGGGAGGCAAATGCCGCGGCTACCCATCATGCGAAAGTCGTGGACGGCGTCAGAATATATCTGAGTGTCGTGCCTGGAGTATTTTTCTCGGCTTTCCCGCCGGGCAGCTCGGAAGCGACCATGCACGGGGGCGTTCCGCGCGGCGCCCGGTTTAAACACTTGATGGTGACCTTGTTCAACGCCTCTACGGGCAAACGGATCACGAATGCCAAAGTGACCGCGACGGTCCGTCGCGTCGGCACTTCCGCGCCCGGCGTCACCAAGGCACTTCAGCCGATGAGTTGGGGGGGCTATACGAATTACGGCAATTACTTTGCGATGCCCAAAGGCGTCACATATCGCATCGATGTTACGGTCCGCCAACCCGCCGTCAGGAGGGTGATCAAAACCGCGTTCGACTATTTCGAGTACCTTCACTGAGGCGAGGCGGCGCAGGGGCGCTCAGTCTTCACGCGCAACGCGCGGTCTCGTGCGACCGGGGTCGTGTTCCCTTCACGAAGTGCTTAATCCTAAAAGACGAAACGCTGCGACATTTATGCATCTTGTCAGTTTCCGGTTGATACCGTACCTGGGTATCCGAATTAGACCGCGGAGGGGGAAGTGGGGTAGGGCTTTCGCTTTTTCATCGAGTCGGTCTTGACGGTTGCGGTCTTTCCAGGTCGAGGGTCCGCCCGTTTGAGACGCTGCTCCCGCCACCGGCAAATCGGCCTTTGTTGGGCGTTGCCGACTCTGACCCGGTGATTTTCCAAAGCCTGTGCGGCGTCGGTCGATCCCGCCCGGTCGTTCCGCCAACTCGCTGTTTCGAGGCAAGACCGTCCCGTCCGGTGCGCCGCGGCCGAAGCGACGGAAACCACAGAAGTCAAGCACAAGAGACACCGATATGAAGCAGACACTTGCGCTGACGCTGCTGTTGGGGATGGCGCTGATGCTCGGAATAGTTCCGTTCTCGGCCCGAGCGCAGCAGAGCACGGTGGCGCAGAGACAGAGCGCCAGTGCCGCCACCGTTGTTCAGCACGATCCACGTGCTCTCGCTGCGTCTGCCGGATGGCTGGCGCACGCCCCGCGGATGCCGGCAGCAGCCGAAGTGCGCACCTGCCTCAAATGTCACGGCGGCGACCCGAAGGTGGCGGCGTTTCTGGAAAGCCCGATGGCGGTGATGGGCGATTCGCGCACGCCGATGGCGGTCGACGGCTGTGAAGGTTGTCACGGGGACAGCGCGGCCCATGTCGCAGGGAAGGCTCCCTATCCCGCGATCGTGTTCAGCGGACCTCACGCCTCGCCGGTCTCGGTGCGCAACGAGGTGTGTCTCGGCTGCCACCAGGAACGGCAGGCCGGGCCGCTGATGAACTGGCAGGGCAGCTCGATGGAGCGCGCCGATCTCTCCTGCACCGACTGTCACAGCGCCATGGCGGCAAAGGATCCCGTCCTGGTGAGGGCGACGCAGCCGCAGATCTGCTTCAAATGTCACGCTCGACAACGCGCGGAAAGCTACATGTACTCGCACCACCCGATCCGCGAAGGCCTTGTCGTGTGCAGCGACTGCCACAACGCCATGGGCTCGCCCGGGCCGCATCTCTTGAAGGAATTCACCGTCAACCAGACCTGCTACAACTGCCACGCCGACAAGCGCGGGCCGCTGCTGTGGGAACACCAGCCGGTGCGCGAGAACTGCCTCAATTGCCACACGCCGCACGGCTCGCCCTGGGCGCGTCTCTTGAAGGAGCCGGTCAACTTCCTTTGCTCTTCCTGCCACAGCGCAGAAGCGAACATGAGCGGCGGGGCCTTTGGCGGGGCCCATTCGATCCCGTTCGGCGGGCCGGGGAGCAGCTTCTTCAATTCGGCGCTGGCGAACCAGAGAACATGCATCAATTGCCACTCGCAGGTGCACGGATCAAACAGCCCGGCCGGCGCCTTCTTCTTCCGCTGATGCGGCGGCACGAGCAAGGGGGTTGAAATGATCACTCGCAAAGCGCTTGGCGCCATCGCACTGGCCACCACCTGTGTGGTGCCGCTGGCCGCATTCGCAGGCGACCCGACGCCGGACCTCGTCCCAGGCGGCGCGTCCGATGGTTTGTTGTTCGGCGGCGACGTCGGGATCGGGGTGCTCGGGGTCACGGGTCACAACCCCGGCCAGTTCGGCCGCTACAACGGCCTCAACACCAACGGGATCGACGTCGTTGGGCACTTCGAGCTCAACGCCCGCAAGCCCTGGAATTCCGGCGGCACCCGGTACTACGAGCTTTACGGCAACAATCTGGTGCTCCAAACCGGGAGCCACTTCGCCAGCGGCGTCGGCAGCAGCAACGGCTTTGGGTCCGCCACCACCAACGCCCTCGTAAACGAGGGCACGGTGGGGTTCAACGTCGGCAATCAGGGCATCTGGGGTCTCGCGACCCACTACCGTGCGATCACCTACACGGGCAACATCATCGATTCGCTCTATTCCGTCAACGGCAGCCAGGCGACCCTCAACAACAACCTGCCGGCGTGGGGCGGCGCCACCGCGACCCATCCGGGCATTCCCAACTTCACCGTGTCCGGGCTGCGGGCGACCGGCGCCATGCAGCCGGTTCAGGTGGGGACGCGCCGCGACATCGTCGGCGGCGTCGGCAAATACATCTTCGGCAACTGGACTTTCATCGCCGGTGTCCGCCACGAGCACAAGCAAGGCTCGCTGGAGGAGTCGTATTTTGGGCCCTGGGGCGGGACGGCCTTCCCCCTCCCGGTCGACTACGACACCGACCGCTACGATGCGACGCTCGCCTACACCACCCCGAAGTTGCAGGGGTCAATTCAATACACCTTTTCGCATTTCGCCGACAACAATCTCTTCGTCAACCTGCCTTATCCGATCTCGAATTCGGCGGTTCCCTTTCAGCTGTCGACAGCCTATTCGACGCCGCCGAGCAACGAGGCCCATTACCTCACCCTGATGATGGGGTCGAATAAGATTGTGCCGTTGACCCGCGTTAACCTCAACGCGCGTGTCGGTCTCGAAAAGCAGGACGATACGTTCGCGCCGAACACCGCGGATCCCAACCCGTTGGGCGCCCCGGGGCTTGGCAACCTCAACGCCGCGCTGCAGGGAACGACCGCCAATTCCCCCAACATCACGGCCACAGTTTACCAGGTCAACGTCCGCACGTTCTCGTACCCGACGCCCGATCTCGACATCAACGCGGAGTATGGCGTCGACGGACGCAACGTCAACCTCAACCAATACAAGGTTTTTGTCGGCGCCGAAGGCGGCGCCAGCAACGCCAACTTTAACGGCTTCGCCTTCGTCGTTCCGGTGGAGTGGCTGAAACAGAACGGCGGCGGGGACGTGCAGTACCGCATCCTTCCCCAGTCCGACACCAAGGTGAGGGTCGGCTATCATTTCAAGATCACCGATCGCAGCAATGCTCAGGTCGGGCACAGCTTTACCAACATCGCATCGGCCGCCGTGTTGTCGCGGCTTGGACTCCTCGGCAACGGCTCGCTCACCTTTGATTATACCGACCGCAGCGGCTCTCTCAACTATCTGACGCCGTGGTCGAACCTCGAGACCGGCATCTCGAACTCGCCCGCGGCGGGCCCAACCTACTCCGGCGCCTACTATCAGGCTCCCATGACCTCGGAGGCCGTCACGGCGAGGGCCTATTACCCGGCGTGGGGAAACCTCATTCCCAGCCTCTTCGCGCAGTTCCGGAACGAAAACTTCACCTACCCGCCCGCCACCCTCGCGAATGGCGGCAACCCGGCGACAGCGCCCATAACGGGCGTCGGCGAAGGCATCAAACACGACTATATTCTGAGCATCGGGCCGGACATCAACTATCGACCCCTCACCAACGTCAACCTCCACTTCTTCTACAACTACGAGCGCCTCTTCTTTGACAATTTTGGCAACGGCGCCTGCTCGACCGCAGCCGAAGCCGCCACCCCCGCCTGCGCGGGGACTGTCGGGTACTTCCAGAACAAGGACACCGCCAGCACGCACACCGTCGGGCTGAGCGGCCACTGGCAGGTCAACCCGAAGCTGAAGCTCGGAGCCGATTACACCTTTTCTTACGGCAGCGTCGTGTTCGGCGAGTTCAACGGCGTGTTCGTGCCCAATCCGACGCAGTCCTTTCAGAACGTGACCAATTATCCCGATATCAACTCGGTGATGCAGAATGTCACGCTGACCGCGACCTATGAGCTGGCGCCAAAGGTCGGACTGGTGTGCCGGCTCGGCTATGCCAGTTTCCACAACAACGACTGGTACGACACGGCAAACGCGATCCAGGGCGCCGGCACCTCCGCGATCTCGATCCTGACTCCCGGCTACGGCGCGCCGAACTACGGCATCGGGACGCTTTTGGTCGGGGTCGATTTCAAGCTCTGACGAGGCTCCGCTTCAGAACGAGGGCGGCCTCGATCGTCCCCTTATGAGATCGAGGCCGCCGCCATTGGCGCCGGTCACGCGCGGCCGACGACCGCCGGACCACGGTGAGCGAACTCAACCCGGCGCAGGCCGGCGGCTTCCCGCGTCATAGGCGCTCATGATGCGAACCGTTTCTCCCGGCCTCAGGCACGCAAAGCGGCGCATGTCGTGGTCATGCCGAACCGTGAGGACGGCGCCGTCGGCGAGCCGCAACTTGTTGAGACAGTGGGAGATCCCAAAGCGGTCGGGCATGCATCTGGTATCGGTGAGGACGACCGCCGAGGTCGGCCGCGAGGGAAGCGCTCCCTCTTCAAGCACCACGACATCGATGCCGCCGGCGCCGTTGCGGCAACCCGGCGCAAGGCCACACTGCCGTGAGAGGACGAGTGTCGAGGTCGCGGGTTTGCCGCGCTCGGTGATGATGACAGTGTGCAAGCTCCGCGCTGCAAGCGCATGAGGCGAGTCTTTCGCAAGAAACGTCTCTGCGGCAGACCAGGCGAGTAGGGCGACAAGGGCCGCACCGGCGGCGGATACGCCGAGCGCGAAAGTTTTTTTCATCGAATGCTCCCCTCGTTATCGGAGTTCTCATGCGGGCGATGTCGCCCATGTATGAACAGGTGCATGAGAGGGCAGGCGAGAAGGAAAAGGAACGGTAGGACCGCGAAGAGGTGGGTCTCATGTCCGGTCAGGAGCAGGAAGGCCGCGATCGGGAGGAAGCCGCAGAGCGCGAGCGTCCCGCGGCTGCGCCAATGGGGCGCGCGAGCGCGCCCGCCGGCGGGGTCCCCGCGAAGCGATGCCTCGCGGGGTGCCCCGGCGCGGGTTTCGGCGTCTGAAGTCACCTTCCGTTCCGCGCCCAACGCTCAGGTCGGGCCGTGAGAGCCGTCATCGGCGCGTCGGGCCTCGCCTTTTCGGGCAAGGCATCCTGCGGCCCAGGCCCGGTTGGATCCATGACCGACCACGGCTCAACTCGCCGGCCGGAAGACACCGGTGTGGCGATCCACGTCGAAGCGCTGCACCAGCGCGTCCTTGTCCGCGGTCACGATGTCGGCAGTGATCGTATTGCCGTCTTTTGCGACGACGTTGCCCACTTTGATGTGGCGATTGCCGCTGAGCGCGATCCAGTGCTCGAAATACGTCTTCACGTCGCTGGGTGAGAGGTTGAGGATGCGTTGCCGAGCCTGCCAACCCGATCCCATCATGGCTGGGCCGTAACCGCGCCAGCCGCTCATCATGGCTGAGCCGTAACCGCGCCAGCCTCCTCCCATCATGCCGGGGCCCATCCAGCCGGCGCGTCCCATCATCCACGGACCCATGCCGTAAGGGCATGGGCCGTACTCGGCCGCCGCG
The DNA here is from genome assembly GCA_021812165.1 of Pseudomonadota bacterium. GTDB lineage: Bacteria > Pseudomonadota > Alphaproteobacteria > ATCC43930 > CGMCC-115725 > AP-15. Next base: position 11,337 of record JAKAOO010000039.1, read on the forward strand.
GAGCCGGGCGCCCCGTTGCCGGGGTGATGGGCCGCATGGTCTGCGGCGTTTTGGGCAAAGGCGAGGCCGCCAGCGAGTGCGAGTGCGAGCGCGGTTGCACCGGCGAAACGCAAGATCGTGTTCATAGGATGTTCTCCATCCCCGGCACTCTTGCCGGGTGTCCATCAAGAAGTGAACTCGGGCGCAAAGAGGCCCGACGATTTGTTGAGAGATTAGGAGCGCCGCGCCGGATGCATGCGCAGCCGGGCGGCTTTCAGGCCGCTCGCGGCGGCGGCGGAATGGGCCGTGGGGGAATGCCGCGGGGGAGCGCCGGGCGCTCCAATCCGACGCGGACAAACCGTAAGGAAAATAAAGGCGAAGGAGCGGCGGCGAGAATGCCGGAGCCCCCTGCCAGCCCCGCGCAGGGGCATCCGACAGAGCTTTGGAGGCTCCCGGCGCAATCGCTACCCATGCAACCCATGCAGTCCGGAGCCGGTTCGATAAGCACGGCAGTAAGCGCGGACTGCGCCGCCGATGGCGACGCCGCTACGCTGCCGGCGATCAGAGGCGAGGGCACGGGTGCTGCGCGAGCTTGCGCCGCGGGGGCGAAAACGGCGAAAAGGAGGCCGGACACCAGAAAGAGCGCCGCAAGGGCCGCCCTCAGCCTAACCTTGCCCCGATGCAAAACGCCGATCCGTGACCGATCGCAGGAGATCATCGCAGATGCATCGGCAACCCCGCCGGTCTCTTTCGACAACCTCAGCGCGACGCCCCCAACGGCTATCACGATCATCATCCCGTTCCACCCTCCTATATGGGGGCGGCGGCGAGAAACCAGACGAAAAACATAGCGAGACCGATTGCCGCAGCAATTGATGGAGGGTGCGATCCCGCCCTCCGATCCGACCCAAACGAGGGCGCCCGAGCCAAAGAATTGTGCGGCCGCGTTGCTGTTGCATCACAGCGCACGAGCAAGGTTGAGAGCCATGCGAGCTTAAAGAGTTCTTCTGCATGGAGCGAAACCCGCCCTGTTGCCGCGAATGGCCGCGACACTTTGCGTGTTGCTGTTGCCCGCTGTCGGTACCATAGGAGTGTAAGGCATAGCCTCGAAGGAGGGACAGATGGCACGCGGCCTTCGCTTGACGACCGGCTTGGTCTTGACGGTTGCAGCCTTGCTCACAATGCGTGCGCCTCTTCAAGGCGCGCCGCTCTCCCGGGCGCAAAATCCGCAAAATCCGCAAAATCCGCTTTTCTTGCGCGTCGCCGATGCCGCGGCCGGGAAGGCGATCTTCGCAAGCAAATGTGCTGCGTGCCACAACACAGCAGCGGGCGCCACCGGCGGGTTTGGCCCCAACCTGCACGGCCTTTTCGGCCGCCGCGCCGGCAGCGTCGCCGGTTACGATTACTCGAACGCCATGAAGAAGTCGCAGGTGGTGTGGAATGCGAAGAGCCTCGACGCCTTCCTCGCCGATCAGGAGAAGGTCATCCCCGGCACCAAAATGCCCCCGACGCCGATTTCGAATAAGACCGAACGGCAAAATCTGATCGCTTACCTGGAGCAAGCGACCCACTGAGGCTTTCGCCGGCGGGCATGCGGCCGACGCCTCGGACAGCAATAACGCGCTTTCTCTCGTTGTCCGGCTGACGATCTGGAGCCGCCAGAGGAAGCTGTGCGAGAACCGGCGCGCCGGGCCGTCGGCTCAGTCGGCGGCCTTTGCCCGTTCGCGCAAAAGGAATTTCTGGATCTTTCCGGTCGAGGTTTTGGGGAGGGGACCGAAGACGACCTTCTTCGGCGCCTTGAAATGGGCGAGGCGCTCGCGGCAAAAAAGGATGATCTCTTCTTCGCCGGCGCTCGCGCCATCCTTCAGAGTGACGAACGCGCAAGGAATCTCGCCCCACATCGGGTCGGGGTGGGCGACGACCGCGGCTTCGAGCACGGCCGGATGGCGATAAAGAACGCCTTCGACCTCGATCGTCGAGATGTTCTCGCCGCCCGAGATGATGATGTCCTTCGAGCGATCGCGGATCTCGATATAGCCGTCGGGATGGAGGACGGCGAGATCGCCCGAATGGAACCAGCCTCCGGCAAAGGCTTCTTCGCTCGCCCCTTTGTTTTTGAGATAGCCCTTCATGACGATGTTGCCGCGGAAGAAGACTTCGCCCATCGTCTCTGCGTCCGCCGGAACCGGGTTCAGGGTCTGCGGATCGGCAACCATCAAGCCTTCGAGCACGGGATAGGGGACCCCCTGGCGCGCTTTGAGGCGCGCGCGCTCGGGCGCGGGAAGTGCATCCCATTCCGGGTGCCACGCGCACACGGTGGCGGGGCCGTAAGTCTCGGTCAGGCCGTAGACATGGGTGATGCGGAAGCCCAAAGCCTCCATCCCTTCGATGACTGCGGCCGGGGGCGCCGCTCCCGCCGTCATCATTTGGACCCCCCTCGAGGCCGCGCGCTTCATCTGCGGCGGCGCGTGGAGAAGCGTGTTCATGACGACCGGCGCGCCGCAGAGATTGGTGACGCCCTCTTTTTCGATCGCCTCGTAGATCGCTTGAGGCTCGACCCGGCGCAGGCAGACATTGGTCCCGGCGAGCGCCGTCACCGACCAGGGAAAGCACCAGCCGTTGCAATGGAACATCGGCAGGGTCCAGAGATAGACGGGGTGCCGGCGCATCCCCCAGACGAGAATATTGCCGATCGCATTCAAGTAGGCGCCGCGATGGTGATAGACGACCCCTTTCGGATTGCCGGTCGTCCCCGAGGTGTAATTGAGAGAGATCGCCCGCCATTCGTCATCGGGCAGTTGCCCTTCGGCATCGGGATCTCCGGTTTCGAGGAACGCCTCATAATCCATCTCGCCGAGACGGGCGCCCCCCGGTCCCACGGGGTCGTCGATGTCGATGACGAGGAGCTTTTCTTTGACCGTTTGGAGCGCCTTTTCGATAACCGGGGCAAACTCGGTATCGGTGAAGAGAACCTTCGCCTCGCTGTGATTGAGGATAAAGGCGATCGTCGCCGCATCGAGGCGGATGTTGAGCGCGCAGAGGACGGCGCCCGCAAGCGGCACGCCGAAATGCGCTTCGAAAGTCTCGGGAATGTTGGGCGCCATAATGGCAACCGTGTCGCCTCGCCCGATGCCGCGGGAGCGAAGCGCGCTCGCAAGCCTCCGGCAGCGCTCGAAAGTCTGCCGCCAGCGATAACGCCGATTGCCATGGACGACTGCGGTGCGGTCCGGATAGACGGCGGCGGTGCGGAAGAGAAAGCTCAAAGGCGAAAGCGGAACGTAGTTTGCCGGGTTCTTGTCGAGCCCCACCTCGAAAGGATCGGTCGTCTTTGTCATCGCGCATCCTCCGTCTCCCCGTATTTGCGCTTCCGAGCCGCCTGTTGTCGAGGAGCTTGAGAAGCGAGGAGGGATCATCCGTCAATAGACAGTGCCCCCTTGACGAGTAACTGTACGGCGCTGTACGGTAACTGAGCAATGCGAGGATGACCCCCATGCTCCGCAAGGGCGCGGAAGAAGCACGCAACTCCCTTCCTCAGCTGCTTGACGCAGCCGAGAGGGGAGAATCCACCGTCATTACGAGGCATGGCCGAGCCGTCGCGGCACTGGTGCCGGTCACGGCGCAGGCGCCAGCCCATGGCCAAAATTCCCTCACGGCCTTTGAGGGGTCCGGTCGCGGACTCTGGGGGAAGGATAGTACGCATACTCTTCGCCGGCTGCGGGGGGAATGGAGCCGCTAGAGTTCGCAGATCTGCCGGAAGCGGCGCTGCTTCTCGTGGACACGCCGCCGATCCTCTATTTTCTCGAAGGTCATCCTCGATTAGGGCCGCGTTTCAGGCCGCTCTTCGAGGCGCACGCGACGGGGAGGCTGCGTTTTGCCGTAACGACAATCACCGTCGCTGAAGTCCTCACCGGTCCGCTGCGGGTGGGTGATGAGGGGCTCGCGCGGCGTTATCGCGCCATTCTCGATTCGTGGCAGCCTGTCGCGCTCGACGCCGATATCGCCGAAAGCGCAGCACGATTGCGGGCTTCTCTCCGCCTCAAGCTGGCGGACGCGATCCAGGCAGCGAGCGCCTTGGCGACGGGCGCCGCAGCGCTCGTCACGCACGACCGCGATTTCTCGCGTTTGCGTTCGCTGCGTGTCATCTCCTAAGGCGGGGAGCGCCTTGAGAAGGTAAGTCGATCTGCGCGACAATCGCCGCCGCGGGAAAGGGAGGAAAGGAACGAACCATGGGCTATCTCGAAACCTATCGCCGCTCGCTCGACGACAAGGAAGGGTTCTGGGCGGAAGCGGCCGAGGCGATCGATTGGGAGAGGCGCTGGGACCGGGTTCTCGACGAAAGCCGCCCGCCGTTCTATCGCTGGTTCACGGGCGGAAAACTCAACACCTGCTGGAACGCTCTCGACCGCCACGTTGCAGCCGGCCATGGCGAACGCACGGCCCTCATCTGGGACAGCCCGGTGACGGGGAGCGCCCGGCGCTTCAGCTACCGCGAGCTCAGAGACCGCGTCGCAGAGTTCGCGGGCGTTCTCAAAAGCCTTGGGATCGGGAAAGGCGACCGCGTCCTCATTTACATGCCGATGGTGCCGGAAGCGGCGATCGCCATGCTCGCCTGCGCCCGCATCGGCGCGATCCACTCGGTCGTCTTCGGCGGCTTTGCGGCGCATGAACTCGCGACGCGCATCGAGGATGCGAAGCCCAAGGTCATCCTCGCCGCTTCCTGCGGCATCGAGATCGGCCGCATCCTGCCCTATAAGCCGCTTCTCGACGCCGCGATCGAAGAGGCGCGCGCAAAGCCGGAGAGCTGCGTCATCCTGCAGCGGCCGATGTGCAAAGCGACGCTCGTGCGCGGCCGAGATCGCGACTGGCACGAGCTTGCGGCGGCCGCACGCCCGGCCGACTGCGTTCCGGTCGAAGCGACCGATCCGCTCTACATTCTTTATACTTCGGGCACGACCGGCGTGCCGAAAGGGGTGGTGCACGACAATGGCGGCCATGCCGTCGCCCTTTTCTGGTCGATGCGCAATATCTACGCGATGGAGCCCGGCGAAGTATATTGGGCGGCTTCGGACATCGGCTGGGCGGTCGGCCATTCCTATACCGTCTACGGGCCTCTCCTCTATGGCTGCGGCTCGGTCCTCTACGAAGGTAAGCCGGTCGGCACGCCCGATGCCGGTGCCTTCTGGCGGGTCATCTCGCAGCATGACGTGCGCGTCCTCTTTACCGCCCCGACGGCGTTTCGCGCGATCAAGCAGCAGGATCCGGAAGGCGTCCTCATCAAGGAATACGACCTCGGCCGGTTTCGCACGCTCTTTCTCGCCGGCGAGAGGGCGGACCCGCCAACCCTTGTCTGGGCGGAAGAGCACCTCAAAGTGCCGGTCATCGATCACTGGTGGCAGACCGAGACCGCTTGGCCGATCGGCGCCAACTCGATCGGCATCGAGCATCTGCCGGTGAAGCGCGGCTCCTGCACAAGGGCCGTGCCGGGCTGGGACCTGCGCGTGCTCAAAGCCGACGCGGTCGGCGAAGCGCGGGAGCTCGAAGCCGGAGAGATCGGCGCGCTGGCGGTGAAATTACCTCTGCCGCCCGGCGCGCTGCCGACCCTATGGCAGGCCGACGAGCGCTTTGTCGATTCCTATCTGAAGACGTATCCGGGCTTCTACCAGACGGCGGATGCCGGCTTTATCGACCGGGACGGCTATATCCATGTGATGACCCGCACCGACGATATCATCAACGTCGCCGCCCATCGCCTTTCGACCGGCGAGATGGAGGAGGTTCTGGCGGCGCATCCCGATGTCGCCGAATGCGCCGTGATCGGCGTCGCCGACCCGTTGAAAGGCCAGCTGCCTTTCGGTTTCCTCGTTTTGAAGGCGGGGGTTCGAAAGCCGGCTGAGGAGATCGAGCGCGAAGCGGCGGCGCTGGTGCGTGAACGGATCGGCGCGGTCGCGAGCTTCAAACGAGCGCTCGTCGTCGCTCGCCTGCCAAAGACCCGCTCGGGCAAGATCCTGCGCGGCACCATGCGCCAGATCGCCGACGGCGAAGAGTACGCGACGCCGGCGACGATCGACGACCCCGCAATCCTCGGCGAAATCGCCGAGGCGCTTGCCAAAGCCGGATACACCGGGAACAGGGCGAGGTAGTGACCTCCTGGCTTTAAGGGGCCGGCGGCTCCGCTGATGGGAGCGCCCTGATCGGAGCGGCTTCGGCAGGCGGAAATTCCAGCTGTGGCGCGATTCGCCTTAGGGTGTCCACGGCTTGTGTTTCGGTTGGCGCGGCACCTCCCGCGCTCGCACCCGCCGGCGGGACAAAGCGAATTTCCACGGTCATTCCCCGCTCGACGCGCGCCAGCACCGAGTCTAGTGCCCATCTCAGTTCCGTTCGCAGCTCATTTTGGCGGCCTGTGTCCTTCTCCGAAGGCGGCATTAGCTCCCTTGCCTTGGCATCGATTGCTGCATTTATAGCCTGCTCAATCTTGTTGTCGAACGTATCCTTGATATCTTTCTCAGTGAACGCAGGGATCCTTTGCGCTTCCGCTCGCACTTTCCGAATTTCTTCGACCTGCCTCCAAGTGTCCAGCGCCCATTTGATGACCCGCGCGAAAAAGGCGATGGTGCACATGCTGAGACCGAACACGAATACCGGATCGCTCGTGGATATCTGGTGAATTTCGACAGGCTCGACCGTTCCCGTCGCGATCTCGGAGAACGCCCGTATGATCCTGTTTAGCGCACGCAGCTCGGTGATGAGCTCCGCCAGGTGGCTCTGGAAGAGTGCGCGCGGGATTAATATGCCAACTTCCGCCTCTCCGGGCTCGAGCTTACGGGGCTCGATGCCTATTTCCCGCAATCTGGTTTGAAGCTCGCGAAGACCCTTCAGATATGCATCCCGTTTGCTCAATAATTCATTGATTTTATTCAGTGTCACTTGGGGCGTCATGGGGTTTTGGCGTACCGACTCGTCGATTTCCGCGATAACGTTGCTTATGAACGCCTGCGATGCGCGAATTTCCTCAAAACTCTTCAGCTCTGGCGGCGTAAAGGCATCGAGGAACTCTCGAAATGATTTTCTGGCTTGATCGAGTGAGGCAGCGAATTGCGTCTGATGTTGCGGCTGCTGGGGGGTCTGGATCATCTGTTGCAAATGATCTCTCACCTGCGTGAGCTTGGCTTGGATGTTCTGCTTATTCTCAGCGTCGAGCAGTCGATCTACAACCTCTCGCAACCACTCCGTGTTCATGAGTCTCTCCGAAATCGACGATCCTTGGTTACGCCGACGGATGTCGGGGGATCAGTGATCCCCGACAAACCGGCGCAGGCGCCCCTGAGTATGCGGAGCCAGCAACCGAAAGGCCCGAAGGGTCGTACATCGCCGCGTCACGCGGACGGGCCAAGCTCGCGTTCGACAACGGTGCGCAGAGGCGGCAGGTGACTCTGAACCGTGACCCACACATACGACGCGGCGACATCTTCATATTTGTGCCGATAGACATTGCCGGCTGCAGCCATCTCTTTCCAGGCAATCGAGGGGTGCCTCGCCTTCAGCGCGGCGGGGAGACGGCGCGAGGCTTCGGAAATGATCTCAAGGCAGCGCGTCACGGCGTAAGCCGTTCGCAGATCCTGCCGAAACCCTTCCTCGTCGAAGCCCGCGGCGAAGCTCAGGGCAAGGTCGATGTGATAGGCGATGTCGCGCAGGGCGCCGAGCGCAGATTCAGAACGCATAGATGGCGTCGGCGGCGACAGCGGGGCGGAGATAGGGCTTCAACCCGTTGCGGCTGACAACATCGACCGGGCCGTCGAACAGCCCGGCGACGTAATCTTTGAGCGCGACGTATTCATAGACGCCGATCCCGGCCGCAGGATCGACCTCGATCACGATGTCGGTGTCGCTATCGCGACGATTGTCGCCTCGCGCGCGCGAGCCGAACAATGCGGCATGCGCCACGCCCCGCGCACGCAGTGCCGCCTCGTTCTCCTTAAGCCGGGCGATGATGTCTTCCCGCTTCATCGCTCTTCTATATCACAAACGGCCAATCAGCCGCATCCCAGGGCGTAGGCCTTCGTGCGCCGGCTACGCGAACCAGCCTGCGGGCTAGTCCTCGGCCTCTTCGTCCGCGACCGCGGCCGCGCTCTCAGCCTCGGTTTCACCCGCCTTTTTGCCGCGCTGGGCGCGCTCCAGCGCCGCTTCGAACTCCTGCGTCGTGCACAGGCCGAGATGGACCGGGTGGCGCGGCTTGATGTTGGGGCTGTTCCAGTGGGTGCGGTCGCGCACCGCCGCGATCGTCGGCTTCGTCGTGCCGATCAGCTTCGAGATCTGCGCGTCGGAGAGTTCGGGATGGTTGCGCAGAACATAGGCGATGGCGTCGGGCTTGTCTTGGCGTTTGGAGATGGGCGTGTAGCGAGGTCCCCGGTGCTTCGACAGTTGCGGCGGGATCGCGTGGGGCGAGAGCTTCAGGCGCGCCTCGGGGTCCCGTTCGCAGCGCTTGATGTCTTCCGCGGTGGTTTGGCCGGCCGCCACCGGATCGAGACCGTGCATTTGCGCCGCCACCTCGCCGTCGGCGATCGCCTGCACTTCGAGCGGGTGCAGACCGCAAAACTCGGCGATCTGCTCGAAGGTCAAGGAGGTGTTCTCGACCAGCCATACGGCGGTCGCCTTCGGCATCAAGGGCTGGGGCATAGTCGCCTCCCGGCTGCGCGCCGATCCGTCGCCTGGCTCAGGAGCGCCGGCGCGTCTCGAATATCGATGATTTCCTATATAGTCTGCGGGGGAGCGTCGGAAAGATGAAAACCCGCGGGCGAGCCTCGCGAACAGCTTTTGGGGCGAGTTGGGAGGAGCTTATGGACGAGGAGGATTTCGAACCGCGCAAGAAGCCCGCTCAGCCGAAGGATCTCGGTTTGATGGCGGTGGCCGAGCTCGAGGCCTATATCGCCGCGCTCGAAGCGGAGATAGAGCGGGCGAAAAACGAAATCGCGCAGAGAACGGCGCAAAGACGCGGCGCCGAAGGGCTCTTCAAGCGGTGACGCAATCCCTTGTTCGCCCTCGCGAACCCGTGAGACGGTTTCTTCCGCGCCCATGATCATCGGCACCGCCGGCCATATCGACCACGGCAAGACCGCCCTCGTGCGCGCTTTGACGGGAGTCGATGCCGACCGGCTTCCCGAAGAGAAGCGGCGCGGCATGACGATCGATCTCGGCTTTGCCTACCGCGCGGACGCCGCGCCCGAAGGAGAGGTGGTTCTCGGCTTTGTCGATGTTCCGGGCCACGAACGCTTTCTGCACAACATGCTGGCGGGCGCCGCCGGGATCGAATTCGTCCTTCTCGTGGTGGCGGCGGATGACGGGCCGATGCCGCAGACCCGCGAGCATCTTGAGATCGTCTCTCTGTTGGGGCTCGAGCGCGGCATCGTCGCCCTCTCAAAAGCGGACCTCGTATCGCCAGATCGCCTCGCCGAAGCAGAGCGCGACGTGCGCGCGCTCCTCGCCGGTTCGACGCTTCGAGACGCCGAGATTGTGCCGGTTTCGAGCGTCACGGGCGCCGGCCTTCCGGCGCTCGAAGAAAAGCTCGTCGCGGCGGCGCGGTGCTCCGACCTGCTGCGGGCGCGCGACGAGCCCCGCGGCGAGTTTCGCCTCGCGATCGACCGCAGCTTTGTCCTTGCGGGCGTCGGCATCGTCGTCACCGGAACCATCTTCTCGGGGCTCGTTCGGCCGGGGGATCGGCTCAAATTGACGCCGTCCGGGATCGAGGTTCGCGTGCGTTCCCTCCATGCCCAGAACCGGCCCGCGGCTTTGGGCCGCGCGGGTGAGCGTTGCGCGCTCTCTCTCGCAGGGGCCGAACTCGAACCAGCAGGGATCGAACGGGGCGATTGGCTCGTCGCGCCCTCTCTTGACGCGCCGACGCCGCGGTTCGATGCGCGGGCGAGGCTGCTTGCCGATGCGCCGAAGGCGCTCGGGGCGTGGACCCCGGTGCAACTTCACCTCGGCACCGCGCATCTTTCCGCGCGCCTTTCCCCGCTCGCGGCCGAGGCGCTCTCGCCAGGCGGCGAATCCTTTGTCGAAGTCGTCCCGGACCGGCCGATCGCGGCCTGGAACGGCGACCGGTTCATCCTGCGCGACCACCGGGCGTCGCGAACGATCGGCGGCGGCCTCGTTCTCGATCCCTTTCCGCCTCTTCGCGGGCGGCGTCTTGCCGCGCGTCTTCAGGCGCTTGCGGCGATGGCGGAACGAGAGCCGGCGGCGGCGCTCGCGGCCCTTCTTTCCGCCTCGCCCTCAGGCGTTGATCTCGATCGCTTTACGCTCGCCCGCGCGCTTACGGACGCGGAAGGGAGGGCGGCCTTTGCCGCCTCGGAGGCGAAAGTTCTGAAAGCCAAGGAGCGGCGGTACGGATACGGTTTTGCCGGAGAGCATCTCGCGACTTTGCGAGAGGCGGTGCGCGGGGCTCTCGAAGCCGCCCACCGCGAGGCGCCGCAGAGCCCCGGACTCGAACGCGGCCGTCTGCGGCAGCGCCTCGTTTCCCGTTTGTCGCTCGCCGTCTTCGACGCCGTCGTCGACAGGCTTCTCGAAGAAAAGACGATCGCGATCGAGGGCGCCCACTTGCGCCTTCCGGGGCACAAGGCGGCGCTCAGCCCGTTCGACCAGAAGCTCTGGGCGCGCATCGCGCCGCGGCTCGATGAAAGCGGCTTCGAGCCGCCGCGGCTTCGCGATCTCGCACCCGAACTTCACGTTTCCGAGCCGGTCCTGCGCCAGCTCATGAAGCGTCTCGCCCGCGCGGGCGAACTCGCCGAGATTTCTCCCGACCGCTTCTATCGCAAGAGAGAAGTCCGGGCGATGGCGGCGATTCTCGCCGAGATGGCGGGAGCCGAGGGCGAGAGGACGGTTACCGCCGCCCAATTTCGCGACCGCATCGGCACCGGAAGGAAGCTCGCCATCGAAATCCTCGAATTCTTCGACCGCGCCGGCCTGACGCGGCGCGAGGGCGATCTTCGCAAGGTGCGCCGCGAGCGCCTCGGCGTCTTTGGGTGATCGCGATTGGGGGTAATCGAGATTGGGGCTAATCGAGATTGGACGAGCGCTTCTATGCCCGATGCGCTGCGCGCGGCCGCGCAGAGGCGTCTCTCGCGCCCGAACGGGCTCTCAGCCTTCGCTCGCCGTCGTCGGGTCGATCATGCGGCGGACTTCCGTGATTCGGTTTGCCGGAAAGCCGCTCCGCCGGGCATGTTCGCGGATGATCGCCTCGTCTTTCGCGAGGTAGACGCAAAAGGTCTTGTCGGCGGCGACGTAACTTTCGATCCATTGGATATCGGCGCCGAGTTCGCGAAGCGTCGCGTTCGATTTTTCCGCCGCTTCTTTGAGGGCTTGACGCTCGGCGCTGCCGATCGCGGGCAGCTCGCGTTCGATGATGAATTTCTTCATCGTTCTCCCTTTCCCGGAATTCCCCGCTCAAATGAGTTTCTGGCCGATCCCTCGATGCTACCATGCCCGTGCTTGCCTGTCGCCGGGGTTGGCGGAGGCCGGCCCATTTGCCACATTGAGGGCGGCGGGCGGGAGCAGTCGATGGCAAGCGAGGACACGGCAAAAGAGGCGGGTCGCGACTTTGTTCGCGACATCATCGCGGCCGATATCGAAGAGGGGCGGGTCGGAAGCGTCGTCACGCGCTTTCCTCCGGAGCCCAACGGCTATCTTCACATCGGCCACGCGAAGTCGATCTGCCTCAATTTCGGCGTTGCCCTTGAGTTCGGCGGGCGCTGCCACCTGCGGTTCGACGACACCAATCCGTTGAAGGAGGACCAGGAATTTATCGACGCGATCAAGCGTGACGTGCGCTGGCTCGGCTTCGATTGGGGTCCTCACCTTTATTACGCTTCGGACTATTTCGAGCAGCTTTACGAATGGGCCGAGGATCTCATCAGAAAGGGCCTTGCGTATGTCGACGACTCTTCGGCCGAAGAGATCCGAGAGATGCGCGGAACTTTGCCCGTACCCGGCGGG
>JAKAOO010000242.1 GCA_021812165.1 Pseudomonadota bacterium
AAAACTCTGTTGTCGTTCCGGGACGGCCCGTCAGGGCCGGGCCTGGAACCCATGAACATCAGCCAAGCCATCGATTTCACAGGCCTGTGTTGATGGTTTCCGGGATCACGGTCTACGACCGCGCCCCGGAATGACGACATTCCAGTATTTTTCCGCAGCCTCCTAAGGCGCACGCGGATTCGTGTCCTCGCCCTCCACTCCCTCTCGCGCTCTCCCCAGCCGTTCGCCCCGATAGCGACGAGACCAGATCTCTTCCCACCACCAGCGATTTTCGAGATACCAGGAAACCGTTTTCCTCAAGCCGGATTCAAAAGTTTCGCGCGGCCGCCAGCCGAGGCCGCCGGCGGCTTTGGCGATATCCATCGCATAGCGCCGGTCATGCCCGGGGCGGTCGGCGACGAAGCTGATAAGCCTCTCATGCGGGCGATGAAGCGAATCCGGGAGAAGCTCGTCGATCAGCCGGCAGATGCTCGTCACCACTTCGAGATTGGTTCGCTCGGCGCCGCCGCCGAGGTTGTAGCTTTCTCCGGCCGGCGCTTCGAACAGGATCGTGGCGAGGCCGCGCGCGTGATCTTCGACATAAAGCCAGTCGCGGATGTGCTCGCCTCTGCCGTAAACCGGGATCGGCTCGCCCGAAAGCGCTTTCAAGATCGCAAGAGGAATGAGCTTTTCGGGAAAATGAAAGGGCCCGTAATTATTGGAGCAATTGCTCATGAGCGTCGGCAAGCCGTAGGTTTCGCGCCAGGCGCGCACGAGGTGATCGGCGGCCGCCTTCGAAGCGGAATAGGGCGAGTTCGGCCGATAGGGCGAGGTTTCGGTAAATTTTCCCGCTTCCCCGAGCGAACCGAAAACCTCGTCGGTCGAGACGTGGTGAAAGCGGAAGCGGCGGGCGCGCTCCGCCGGCAGGCGCCGCCAGTAGGTGAGCGCCGCCTCGAGGAGAACATAGGTGCCTTCGACATTCGTCTTGAGGAAAGGCGCCGGCGCGTCGATCGAGCGGTCGACATGGGTTTCCGCCGCGAGATGAAGGATGGCGTCGGGCGCGAAATCCTTGAGGAGAGCGCCGATCGCGTTGCCGTCGCAGATATCGGCCCGGCGAAAGGAATAGCGCGGATCCTCTGCGACGGCCCGCAAAGACCGCGGATCGGCGGCGTAGGTAAGCTTGTCGACATTGAGCACCTCAAAGCCGAGCTCGCCGACAAAAAGCCGGCACACGGCCGAGCCGATAAAGCCGGCCCCTCCGGTCACCAACACCTTCATCCGGGACTTCTTTCCCCTTGGGATTGCGCCTCACTTCTTCGCCCTATACCGCAATCGGCAACGAAGGGCGAGCCTTTGAGGAGCAAGCGATGGCGCAAGAGATCCTCGCGCGCCCGCTGCCGCGCCATCGGCGCTCTATGAGGGCGATGGGGGTTTTGCATCGCTTTCAGGGCGATCCGCCGATCGGCCGCGGCGTCAGGGGGTTCGCCGATGATCGGCTGGGGCGCATCGCGGCGCCTCCGCATGCCCTCACGCTCGCCTTGAGTAGAAGCCGCGAGCCCTTTATTTTTCCGTGTCAGACTTCCTCGCACCCTCCCTAGAGTGGGGTTCTCCGGAGGGCGCCAGCCACTTTTATGGGAGGGGGAAATGAGAGGCCGGGCTCGGCTCTCCGCGACAGCGCTTCGACGAGCCGCCTGTTGCGGCCTTCTTTTCGCCCTTTCGCTCGTTCCATTTGCCGGTTCGGCCGCGGCGGCGCAGAAGGTCGTCTTGCAGCTTTCGGGCGCGCCGCAATTCCGATATGCCGGCTACTATGCCGCGCTTTGGCAGGGTTTTTACCGAGAGGCCGGGCTCGATGTCGCGATCGTGCCGGGAAATTCCGGAGCCGCGAAAGCGCCGATCGATCCGGTGCGCGAGGTCGTCGAAGGCCGCGCCCAGTTCGGTATCGGCGGGACGGACCTGCTCCTTCGCGCCTCGCAGGGCCTTCCCATCCTCCTTCTCGCGCCGATCTTCCAGGAGAGCGCGGCGCGCGTCTATTTTCGCGCCGGCACCGATTTTTCTTCGCCCGTCGCCTTGTGGAGCGCCCGAATCGGCCGGCTCCCGGCAAGCGATTTCCGCGACATCGAATTCAGAAGCGCGCTCAAGGCCGAAGGAATCGACGCGGACAAGCTTCGCGCCCGCGCGCTTCACCGCGGCGAGACGCTGAAGGCGCTGCAAAGCAAACAGATAGACGCCGTGATCGCTTCGGCCTGGAAACTGCCCTGGCAGGCAAGAGAGAGCGGGGTTGCGCTCAAATCCTTCGATCCCGCCGATTATCGCGTCGCCTATTACGGCGACAGCCTTTTTACCGTCGCCCGCTATGCCGCCGATCATCCGGGGATCACGCGCCGGTTCCGCGCCGCTTCGCTCAAAGGCTGGGCCTATGCGTTGCGCCACCCGCAGCCGGTCGCAATCCGTATCGGCCATGCTTTTTCCGCTCCCGCCGCCGAGAAGTCCGACCCTCTGGGCTTTGCCCTCTATGAGGCTGCGCTCGCGGTGAAGCTATCGGGTTACCCCGGAACGCCGCTCGGTCACTCGAACCCCGAACGCTGGCGCCGCATCGAGAAAAACCTGACGCGTCTCGGGGCGATGCTGCGTCCGGTCGATCTGCGCTCATTTCTTTATGAAAGCGAATCGTCGGCGCCGCAACGCGCCGGCCCGAGCGGCCTCGCCATTCTCGGGTGGACGCTCGCCGCGCTCTTCGCTCTTTCCCTCCTTTGGGCCTGGCGCGGGCCGCCCCGGCTGATCCCGTCGCTCCTCACCCGCCGTGCGGAAGAGAGGCGGCGCGAGCGAGGCCTTGCCCGCAATGCCGGCGCGATCGTCTCTGAGCTTTCCGAGATTGGCGAGCGCCTTGCCGCGCCGCTCGATCGGCTCTTTCGCGAGGCCGCTGCCGGCGCGCAGCCGCAGGGGGCCGGGCTCGACCCGAGGCTGGCGCGTCTGCGCGATACCGTGACCGAGGCGATCGGCCGCCTGCGCGCCGTCACACGCCGGCTTGCGGCCTATCTCGAACCGGCGCGGGCGGTCACGCGTCCGACCGATCTCAACGCGACGCTTTCGGCTCTCGCCGTGACGATCCGGCGAAGGCTGCCAGCGGGAGTGAGCTTTCGCCTCTCGCTGTTGCCCGAAGCGCGGCTTTGCGAGGCCGACGCCGATGCCGTTGCGGCGAGCGTTCTCGATCTTGCCGCCGCAGCCGTGGCGGAAATGCGCGAGGGCGGCGAGTTGACCCTCGGAACGCGGCAGTTCGAGATCGATCGGGCGAAATCGAAGGAGTGGCCGGGAAGCGCCCCCGGCGCGTATGTCCGCTTGACGGTTCGCGACAACGGTCCCGGCCTGTCGCCGGAGCGTCTCGAAGCCGTCCTCAACTGGGAGGCGACGACGCGGCCCTCGGCGGCCGCCGCGGCGGAGATGGCACGGCGCCTGGGCGGCTTCGCCCGCGTCGAAAGCGCCGAAGGCGTCGGGACGGCCGTGCATCTTTATTTCAAGCGAAGGCGAGAAGAGGCCGTTCCTCTCCCGGGCGAGCCGGCAAAAGCCGCCGAGTGAGCCTGCGGGGCGCCTTCAGAGGGTCAAAGGCGAGAGATCGACCCAGCGCCGCCTCTCATGGCTTTCGTGGCAGGCCTCGGCGAGCTGCACGCCCTTGGCGCCTTCGAGAAGCGAGGCGGCAAACGGGGCGTCCTCGGCAACGTGGCGCAAGAATTTCTCCCATGCCGTGCGGTAGCCGTTTTCGACCGGACCCTGCTCCGGCAGTTCCTGCCACCCTTCGTCGAAATTGATCGGCTGCGGCCTCTCGGGATCGAAAAACGGTTTCGGCGTAGCGGAGAGCGGCTGAATAAAGCATCGATGAAGACCGGCGACTGCCGAACCCGAGGTGCCGTCGACCTGGATCTCGAGCAAGTCGCCGCGTTTGACGCGAGTGGCCCAGGATGAGGCTACCCGCGCCACAACCCCGCTTTGAAGCGCGAACAGGGCAAAGGCCGCGTCTTCGACATCGACCTCGTAGCGCCGGCCATTCTCGTCCCGGCGCGTTGGCGTCACCGTCGCCTTCATGCAAGAGACGCTTTTGATCTCCCCGAGAAGCCGATCGAACACGTAGCGCCAATGCGGGAACATATCGAGGAGGATTCCGCCCCCCTCCTCTTTCCGATAATTCCAGCTCGGGCGCTGCGAAGGGGCGAATTCGCCGTCGAAAACCCACCAGCCGAAATCGAGCCGGATCGTGAGAACCCGCCCGAAATATCCGCGATCGAAGAGGGTTTTGAGCTTTTTGAGCCCGGGCAGAGCGAGCTTATCCTGAACAACGCCGCCTTTCCTCCCCGTGCGCGCGGCGGCGCGCGCCAGAGCGAGCGCTTCCGCCAGCGTCTCAGCAACGGGCTTTTCGAGAAAGACGTGCTTCCCCGCGGCAAGGGCAGCGCTCGCGCGCGCGAAGCGCCCGGCGGTCGCGTTCGCATCGAAATAGATCGCGATCGCCGGATCGGCGAGGACGGCGTCGCGATCGCTGCTCCACGAGAGCCCGCCTTCGGAGGCGGCGAGCGCGGCGAGCTTTTCGCTGTCGCGGCCGAGAAGCAAAGGTTCGGGCAAAAGCCGCTCGCCGCTTCTGAGCGGCAGGCCGCCTTCGCTGCGGATCGCGAGCAGCGCCCGCAAATGCTGGGTGCGGCCGAGCCGCCCGGTCGCGCCGTCGAGGGCGATGCCGATCCGGCGGATCGCCGTCACGCCGTCCCTTCTTTGATCGCCACGGAGAGGATCTCAGGAATGCGGTCGATGACGTCGGCGGGCGTCATCAGGGGCGGGGCGAGGCAGATCGTGTCGCCGGTCTCGGGATCGGCGCTTCCCGGCCGAACCCGGGCAAGGAGCCCTCGCGCGAGCGCCGCGCGGGCGATGCGGGAGCCGAGCCCCAAAGCCGGCGTTTTCTTGTCGCGGTCGGTGACGAGTTCGACGCCGCACATCATCCCGAGGCCGCGAACCTCGCCGACGACCGCCAGATCGCCGAGGCGGACCTGAAGCCCGGAGAGAAGGCGGCGACCCATCTCCGCCGCGCGCTCCACGAGCCCTTCCCTCTCGATGATCTCGACAGATCG
>JAKAOO010000040.1 GCA_021812165.1 Pseudomonadota bacterium
CTGACGGGCATGCGGCGGCGCAATGCGGCTTCGACCGCAAACTGGATGAGACGCAACACCGCCGGATGCAGAGGGTCGTAGAGATGGGCGACCGCCTCGTCGCCGCGGTCGATCGCCAGCGTATATTGGATGAGGTCGTTGGTGCCGATGGCAAAGAAATCGGCCTCGGCGGCGAGCGCATCGGCGGCGAGCGCCGCCCCCGGCACCTCGATCATCGCCCCTAAAGGCGGCGGCGACTCGGGTAACGGCATCCCGCGCCTTTTGAGCCGCCGGGTGATCTCGCCCATCGCCTCGCGCACGCTCCTGATTTCCCCGGGGGTCGAGATGAGCGGCAGGAGGATGCGCAGCGGCCCTTCCGCGGCGGCGCGCAACATCGCCGCGAGCTGGGCGTCGAGAAGCCGGCGGTGTTTGAGCGACAGACGGATCGCCCGCAGCCCGAGAGCCGGGTTGCTTTTCTCGCCTCCGGCATAATCGGCGAGAGGCGGGCTCGTCTTGTCGCCGCCGAAATCGAGCGTGCGCACGGTCACGCTCTTGCCGCCCATGCCGCGCACCAGCGCCGAATAGGCCTGATACTGCTCCTCCTCGCCCGGCAGATCGTCGCGGTTCATATAAAGAAACTCCGAACGCACGAGGCCGAGGCCCATGGCGCCGTTGGCGAGCGCGGAGTCGAGCTCGATCGGCAGTTCGAGATTGGCTTCGAGAGAAATCTCCGCGCCGTCGCGGGTGAGCGCCGGGAGCTTTCTGAGGCGCGCGAGATGGCGCCGTTCGCGAAAAAGGTTGTCGCGCCGGGCCTCGTAGTCGCAAAGCGTTTGCGGCGCCGGATCGAGGATGACGGTTCCCGAACCGCCGTCGATGATGACCATCTCGCCATCGCGCGCGCGTTTGCGCAGGGCCGGAACGGCGAGGACCGAGGGTAGGCCGAGGGCGCGGGCGACGATCGCGGTATGGCTTTCGGCGCCGCCCGACTCGGTTGCGAAGCCGGCGATTCGCTGCGGGTCGAGAAGCGCCGCATCGGCCGGCGTCAGCTCTTCGGCGAGGATGATCGAGCCTTCGGCGACCGCCGAATAGCGGCTATAGGGCTTGTTGATCAGGTTGCGCACGAGCCTTGCGCCGACGAGGCGAATGTCCTCGATCCGCGCGGCGAGATAAGGATCGGCCATCGCGGCAAAGCTTTTGCCGATCGCGTCGATCTCGATCTCGACGGCGCGTTCGGCGTTGAGCCGTTCGCCCGCGATCCGCGAGTCGACGCCGCGGACGAGCCGGGAATTCGCGAGCATGGCGAGATGGGCGTCGAGGAGATGACCGATCTCCGCCGATGCGGAATTCGGAAGGCCTCCCGCTCTCGCTTTGAGCTTTTTCAGCTGCTTGATCGAGACCGCGACCGCCTCGGCGAAGCGGGTGCGTTCGGCCTCGACCGCGGCCTCGCCGATGCGGATCTCGCACACCGGCGGGATGCCGTCGTCACCGATATAGGCGCGACCGATCGCGATCCCTGACGAGACCGCGAGGCCCGACAAGATGCGCTCCACGCCCTCGCCCCCCGCTCGGCGGTTCAGGACTCGTCGAAACGGCATTCGATCAAGGCGGCGAGCGCGGCAAGCGCCGCCTCGGCGTCGGGCCCGGTGGCCAAGAGCTCGATCGCCGTTCCCGCTGCCGCCGCCAGCATCATCAGCCCCATAATCGAGCGCCCGGATACCTCAGTGCCGTTCTTGCGCACGCGAACGTCGGCCTCGAAACGCGCGGCGGTCTTGACAAAGAGCGCCGCGGCGCGGGCGTGGAGACCGCGCTCGTTGCAGATGACCGCAATCCGACGCGCGCTTCTTGGCGCCGCTCTACCGATCTTCTCTGCGCCGCCGATCATCGCCGGGCGTCATCCAGAAGCTGCGATGCGACATTGATGTATTTGCGGCCGGCCTCCTGCGCGCCGAGGACAGCCCGTGCGAGGCTCTCGGTTTGCCGCAGGCTCGCGAGCTTGATCAGCATCGGCAGGTTCATGCCGGCGATCACCTCGATGTTCGCCCGATCCATCACCGAGATCGCGAGGTTCGAAGGAGTGCCGCCGAACATGTCGGTCAAAAGGACCGCCCCCTCGCCGCTATCGACCTCGGCGATTCGGCGCAGGATGTCCTGCCGCCGCGCCTCCATGTCGTCGTCCGGACCGATGCATACCGTAGCGATTTGCTTTTGCGCTCCGACGACGTGCTCGAGCGCCGCAACAAATTCTTCGGCGAGCCGTCCGTGCGTCACCAACACCATTCCGATCATCGAATTTCCTCTGGTGGGAGCGGAGCTGCCGTTCGGCCGCCGCTCAGCCTGCCGTGGGCGAACCGTTCGGCGCGAGATCGCGATGCCCAACCTCGACGTGCCAACCCTCCGCCGCGATCCGCGCCGCCAGCCGCTCGGCGACATAGACGGAGCGATGCCTTCCGCCGGTGCAACCGACCGCGAGCGTCAAATAGGTCTTCCCCTCGTTTTCGTAGCGCCAAAGGAGCGGCGAGAGCCATCCCCACAAGCCGCTGAGGAACGGTTCGAGATCGCGGTCCCGTTCGATGTGCCCCGCGACCGCGGGATGATGGCCATCGAGGCCCCGCAACTCGGGCAGATAATGCGGATTGTCGAGAAAACGCACATCGAAAACGAGATCGGCTTCGCGCGGGATGCCGCGGCGATACGCGAACGAGATCACAAAGGCGTGCAGCCTCGTGCCGGGACGGGCGAAGTGTCCCGACAACAGCCGCTTGAAATCCGAAGGCGTCAAGAGCGAGGTGTCGATGACGAGATCGGCGCGCTCTCTGAGCGCCGAAAGGATGCGGCGCTCGAGGCGGATCCCGTCGATCGCCGGCCGGTCCCCGGCAAGGGGATGCGGGCGGCGGGTTTCGGTGTAGCGGCGCTCGAGACGCTCGTCGTCGCAGTCGAGGAAGAGCACTTTGAGCTCGCGCGAGGTTCGCTCTGCCAGAGCGTCGAGCGCTTCGATCATGCCCTGGATGCCAAAGCCTCGGGTGCGGGCATTGGCGCCCACGGCGATCGCCGGCGCATCGGCCGCCGCCGTCTCGATCAAGGCCGGAACGAGCGCCAAAGGCAGGTTGTCCATCGCTTCGTACCCGATGTCTTCGAGCGCCTTCAATGCGGTCGAGCGCCCCGCTCCGGACATTCCGGTCACCAAAAGCACGCGGGCGGGCGCACTCTCGGCCTGCCGAGAGCCGCTCGCGAAGAGAGCGTCGCTCTCGCTGCCGCGGCCGGCTCGCGTTTTCATGCTGCCATTATACCGGGCGCCGGAAGCGCCGCAAAGGCGCGGCGCGCGAGGCGGACTTTTGCCGCGGCCGACGCCTCGAACGGGGCGAGGGCGATAAGCGGCAGGGAAAGGCCGAAGAGGCTCTCGCTTCTTCTTTCCGGCAGCCGTTCGACGGCGTCGGGCGCCACCAGATCGACGACAAGCACCAACGGCGCCTCTTCGAGCGCTTCGAGGCGCAAGATGCCGAGGCCGCGGATCTCGATGAGCCCGCGGATCGTCTCCGGCGCGCGCACCAGGAGCTCGTCGCCTTCGCGCCGGACGAGAGCCTGGTCGTCGGCGACGAGACGAGCGCCCCTATCGATGAGGCGCACGGCAAGGTCCGATTTTCCCGCTCCCGAAGGCCCGCGGATGAGGACCGCGCCGCCATCGATCGCGACGGCGGTGCCGTGGACGAGAAGAGGCTCGACCATGGGGATTGCCCTAGCCGGCCGGCAGGCGGATGGCAAAGCGGGCGCCGATGACCTCCCCGGTCGGCGCCCTCCTATTCTCCGCCCAGATCATGCCGCGATGGGCTGCGACGATCTGCTTCGAAATCGACAAGCCGAGACCGGAATGCGTGCCGAATTTTTCGCCCGCGGGCCGTTCGCTGTAAAAGCGGTCGAAGATCGCCGTCAGCTTGTCCTCGGGGATCCCGGGCCCCTGATCCTCGACCGTGACGAGCACCGCATGCCCGTCCGGCCGCGCGAGGAGACGGATCTCGCCCTCGGGCGGACTGAAGGAAAGCGCGTTGGCGATCACGTTGCGAAAAACCTGGGACAACCGGCTCTCGATCCCCATGACGATGAGGTCGCGCCCGCGTTCCGGCAACTCCAGCACGAGATGTGGGGAAAGATCGCTCTCGGTCGCCTGGTGGACCTCGACGAGCGCTGCGAGCATCGCGCCGATGTCGATCGGGGAAAGCTCGATGCGGGAGAGTTCGGCGTCCAATCTCGAAGCGTCGGAGATGTCGGTGATGAGGCGGTGAAGCCGCTCGACATCGTCGAGCACGACGGCGAGAAGTCGCCGCTGCTTTTCCGCGTCGTCGAGGCGGGAGGCGGTCTCGACCGCGCTTTTGAGCGAGGAGAGCGGGTTCTTGATCTCATGCGAAACGTCCGCGGCAAAGCTTTCGATCGCGTTCATCCGCTCCCACAAGGCATCGGTCATCTCGCGCAGAGAGTGCGAGAGATCCCCGATCTCGTCGCCGCGTCCGGTGAAGTCGGGGATCTCGACGCGGGCGCCGCGCCCGCGCGCGCGTTCCGCGGCCGCCGCCAAACGGCGGATCGGCCGGACGATCGTGCCCGCGAGATAAAAGGACAAAAGAACGGTGACAAACAGCGCCACCGCGAAAATGCGCAACATTTCAAGACGCACTTTTTTGAGTTCCGCCTCGATCTCGCCGCTTCCGGTCGACAGCAAGACCCCGCCCAGAACCTGGCCGTAGCGCGCGACCGGGACGGCGACGCTGATCACGAGGCCGCCTGTCTTGAGATCGCGGCGAACGGCGGAACCGGCCTTGCCGCGCAAGGCTTTCATCACCTCGCCAAAATCTTCGGCTCGCTTCCCTCTCGTCTCGGCATAGGCGGGATAGCGGGTATGGAACGGGAGCTGTCTGCCCATCCAGTCATAGATGCGGTCGGCAAAGGCAAGGACGGGGTCGGTGGGCTCGGGCGGCGGCAGCGGCTGCACGCGAATCGGCAACCCGCCGGCGGCGAGCACGCGGCTGTCCGCGATGAGATTGCCTTCGGCATCGAAGAGCCGCGCGCGGATGCGGGTCGGCGCGACGAGACGGCGCATCATCTGACGGGCGAGATCGGGAAGCAGAACCTCGCCTTGATCGACCGAATCGAGCACCGCTCCTTCGCCGAGCGCCGCGCTGAAGATCTTTCCTTGCGTCTTTAATGATTCGATCTCTTGGCTGATGAGGCTCGCGCGATATCGCCCGAGATAAAGAGAGCCCCCGGCCAAGAGAGCAAGCGCCAGCACGTTGACGGCAAGGATCCGGCGCGTCAACGGCGAGATCAGAGAGCGCCGCCGGCTGGTGCGCCGCATGCTGCGGCCGACGGCGCGCAAACGTCCTTTCCGAAAGAGGCGCAAAAACCGGCTGCCCGCCTCCGATGGCTTCGCCGGCGCGGCAGCGGGTTTAGCGGTCGCGGTATCGATAGCCGACGCCATACAGGGTTTCGATCTGCCCGAATTCCGAATCGACGACCTTGAACTTCTTTCGCAACCGCTTGATGTGGCTGTCGATCGTGCGGTCGTCGACATAGATGTGCTCGCCATAGGCCGCGTCCATCAACTGGTCGCGGTTCTTGACGTGACCCGGACGATGCGCAAGCGATTTCAAAATCAGGAACTCGGTCACGGTCAACTCGACCGCCTCGTTTTTCCAGGTGCACATGTGGCGCGCGGGGTCGAGAACCAGCTGGCCGCGCACGATGACGGGCTCGCCCTGCGGTTCTCCGCGTTCGCGCGCCAGCTCGTCGCGGCGAATGAGCGCCCGGATGCGCTCGATCAAGAGCCTCTGGGAAAAAGGCTTGGTGATGTAGTCGTCGGCGCCCATCCTGAGGCCCAGAAGCTCGTCGACCTCATCGTCCTTCGAGGTCAAGAAAATGACCGGCATCTGGCTCTGGCGGCGCAGCTGGCTCAACAGCTCCATGCCGTCCATCCGGGGCATTTTGATGTCGAGAACCGCGACATCGACGGGCTGCGAGCTGAGCCCTCGGAGCGCTTCCGCGCCGTCGCTGTAGCAGCGCACGGAAAAACCTTCCGCTTCAAGCGCCATCGAAACGGAAGTCAAGATGTTGCGGTCGTCGTCGACCAAGGCAATCGTATTCGCCACGCTGGGGCCCCCAATTCGCATACGGCCGGGCGGCCGCGCCGAGGATGCTCTCGCTAAATATGGCCTCTTGGTGGCCATCATAAAGCAAGAACGTGAAGCCTGTCACAAATTGCCTCGACAAGCCCATGCCCCGCAGGCGCGCAAGCAAGCTCAGGTATCGAATGCTATGATAGCCCCTCCACTTAAAGGGGAAGGGGCGATGCCGCGAGGGGGAAAGAGGAACGCCGCCATCGCCGCCAATTTGCGGGAGTTAGGGTATGGACTGCAGCGCCGTCCGTTTCACGCGCCATGCCTTCGAGCGTATGTTCGAACGGTCGGTGCCGCCCGAAGCCGTTGTCCGGATGATAAAGGAGGGTGAGATAATCGGGTCGTATCCGGACGATCAGCCGTTCCCGAGCGTGCTTATCCTCGGCTTCGAGCGGGGTGAGCCGGTTCACTTGGTCGCGGCGCGCGATCGAACAAGCGGCGTCTGTTTCGTGGTTACGGTCTATCGTCCCGACTTGGCTCTTTGGAGTGAGGATTTCAAAACGCGGAGAGGCTGATGAAGTGCGTAATCTGCAAGACGGGCGAGACCAGGCCCGGGGTTGTCACAGTGACGCTGGCCCGCGGAGAAACGACGGTATTGCTCAAAGGCACACCGGCGGAAATCTGCCGGAACTGCGGCGAATACTATCTGGACGAAAGAGTGGCGGCGAAGGTCTACGCCACGGCGCAGGAGGCGGCCGACCGGCACGCGGAAGTCGAGATTCTGCGCTACGCCGCGTGAGAGGGATTGGCGGCATGACGAAATTTCAGGCGGCGCGGCTCGGCCAGCGGCAGGCCGAGGCCGCGAAACCCGGCGCCGCCATCACCGCCAGCCTCAAGGAGATCGGGTATGGCGGGTGAGCGGCCATCCGCCTCGAACGCCCACGGGCCATTCCCGCGAAAGCGCAGGGCTCTCCGGGCGAACTCGGACGGTGCCGTTTCGATGAGCTCGCAACGGCGCGGCAACAAAAAGGTCCCCTTGCGCGGGCTCGACCCGCGCATCCACGTCTTTGGCGGGTGGCGAGTTCGTTCTGGAGGAAGATTTGGGTAGCCGGGTCCAGCCCGGCCACCGGGCGTCTAGGATTGCTACCCACGAGGAGAAAGGCATGAAATGCCCTGGGTGCGGCGGCCCGCTCCAGGCAACCGTCGTGGATATGCCCTTCAAGACCGGCGCGACGCAGATCGCTCGGCCCCGGCCGGAGGCGTCGAATCCAAGCGGAAGCGCGTCTGCGGCCGCTTTTCATCCTGGACTCAACCCTCAAAGGGGAGAAAGGTCAGCCGGAGCCGAGCGATCTGCGCCGCGTGGGAGACGAATTGGCGCGCGGGAAGAATTGGGCAGAATTGTTCAACGGGGTGGCCGCGGTGGAGATTACCGCCAGCGGCTCAGGCCCCACGCTTTGCCTGCGGCTCGAAAAGAAGAGGGGCATCCCCATCCAGATCGTTCCCGAGGGCACGCCGGAAGCATCGGTCGTCGCCGTCAAGCGCGTCAACGAGCTCAGCTTTTACAGCCTCGGGGCGAAGGAGCTGGCCGGGAAGCTGAGGTTGTCGATGCCGAAGGCCGTCGCTGTCGTCGACGATTTGGGCCTTCGGAAGGACGAGGATTGCTACAAAGAATTTAAGATCGGGCGGTCCGTCCATAAACGCTACTCAGCGACGGCGCTGGACAGGATCCGCGAGGCCCTAAAGAAGGAGACCGCGGAGGAAATCTGGGCGAGACGGCAACCGCGGAAAAACGATCGCGCCGTTGGAGTGAGGCGATGCTGAGCGACATTGTAGAGGCACGCCATCTCGGAGATCATCGGCTGTTCCTGCGCTTTGGCGACGGCGCGGCCGGGGAGATCGACCTCGCGCCGATTTTGCGGTTTACCGGCGTCTTCGAACCGCTGCGCGACCTCGAGTATTTCGCTCTGGTGCGGGTCGATCCGGACGCGGGAACGGTGGTCTGGCCGAACGGCGCCGATCTCTGCCCCGATGTCTTGCGTCATCACCTGACAGGCGAGCCGCTTCCGGGCGAGGCCGACACGGCTCGGCGCGCCGGCTAGGCCGCGCCGAAGGGAGCGCGGCCACATCCCGACGGCGCGCCGCCAACGCGGAAGTCGTCCTCCTGCGCGCGGCTGACCCGACACCCTGCGCGCGGCGCTGTTCCCCACGCCGCCCTTGACCACATCATAATAGTGCTATATACGCATCGTATCATGATCGCAAGAACGGCGGCCAAGGATTGGCCGGCGAAGAGAGCGGTTGCGCCCTCGTTTCGCGAAGAGCGCTCGCCGAGGCGGTTTATCCCTTGCTTGCCACAGGGAAGCCGCCGATGATGACATCGCCGACCGGCGGTCCACCTCTTCGGCGCAGCAACGCGCGAGGCGGACCCGGTGGTACGGGAGCAAGCGTCTGGAGAACGGGACATGACGGCAAAAAAGCCCCGATTTGGGCTTGAAGAACAGGGCATGCACCATCTGGGGGCCGTTCACTGGAACGAGAACGCGCCCGTCCTTTACGAGCACGCAGTGCGCCGCCGCGAAGGAGAGATCGGCCTTGGCAGGAGCTTCGTCGCGCGCACCGGGGTCCATACCGGACGCTCGCCCAAAGACAAATACATCGCCCTGGAGATGGGGACGCAGGACGCCGTGTGGTGGGGCGAAATCAATCAGCCGATCGATCCGCGCCGCTTTGCAAGCCTCACAGAACGCATGCTCGCCTATTTGCAGGGCCGCGAACTCTTCGTCCAGGATCTCTATGCGGGCGCCGACCCCGCCTATCGCCTGCCGGTGCGGGTCATCACCGACAGCGCCTGGCACAGCCTTTTCGCGCGCAACATGTTCATCCGCCCGCAGGAAGCCGAGCTCGACGCGTTCCGGCCGGCCTTCACGATCCTCCACGCGCCCAATTTTCGCGCTCTGCCCGAGGCCGACGGGCTGCGCTCGGAGGTCTTCATCCTGGTGAGTTTCGCCCAGCGCCTGGTTCTGATCGGCGGCACGTCCTATGCGGGAGAGATCAAGAAAGCGGTTTTCGGCTATCTCAACTTCGTCTTGCCGGAACACGGCGTCTTGCCGATGCACGCCTCGGCCAATGTCGGCCCCAAAGGCGACAGCGCGATCTTTTTCGGCCTGTCCGGAACCGGCAAGACCACTCTCTCCGCAGACGGCTCGCGCACCCTCATCGGCGATGACGAGCACGGGTGGAGCGACAAGGGCGTCTTCAATTTCGAAGGCGGCTGCTACGCCAAGGTGATCAACCTGTCGAAAGAAGCCGAGCCCGAGATCCATGCCGCGAGCCATCGTTTCGGCACCGTGCTCGAAAATGTCGTTCTTCATCCCGTAACGCGCGCGCCCGATGTCGACGACGCAAGCCTCACGGAAAACACGCGGGCTTCCTACCCGATCGAATTCATCCCGACCGCCGATCCTTGCGGCCTCGCTGCGCACCCGAAACACGTGATCATGCTGACGGCCGACGCTTTCGGGGTCATGCCGCCGATCGCCAAGCTCACGGCCGAGCAGGCGATGTACCATTTCCTTTCCGGCTATACCGCACTCGTCGCCGGTACCGAAAAGGGCCTCGGCAACGAACCCAAGGCAACCTTTTCGACCTGCTTCGGCGCTCCCTTCATGCCGCGACACCCGGCGGTCTATGCGAAGATGCTCGGCGAGCGCATCACCCGTCACGGGTCACAGTGCTGGCTCGTCAACACCGGCTGGTCGGGCGGCTCCTACGGCGTCGGCAAGCGGATGTCGATCGCCTACACGAGGGCTCTGTTGCGCGCCGCCCTCGACGGGCGGCTTGACGGCGCGCCTTTGTGCCAGGATCGCCATTTCGGCCTCTTCCTGCCGGAGAGCTGCCCTGATGTTCCAAGCGAGGTGCTCGACCCGCGCGCCACCTGGTCGGACAAGGCGGCCTATGACAGAACCGCCCGCGAACTCGCCCGCCGCTTCGAAGCGAATTTCAGCGCCTTCGAACCGCATGTCGGCAGCGAGGTGAAAGAGGCGGCGATTCGCGCGGCGGCGTGAAAACGCGGCGCGAGGCCCGGTGGAACCGAGCCTGCGTCGCCGCGGGCGGGCCGGCTTGTCAGGTGAAGGCGAACCCGCCCGTTTGCGATCAGGTTTGATTTGAGGCGGCGCGGGAGTTTCGTGTAACTCTCCCGGCCGAGGCGCAGCCTTTTGAGAAAGCCCCCGCTCGGGAGAGTGCGCATGATCGACAGCGCCCGTCTCGGGCTTCCGGAGTTCGCTCCGGGAAGCGTGTGGCTGGTCGGAGCGGGGCCCGGGGATCCGGGTCTTCTCTCTGCGCTCGCCTTACATGCGCTCGGCCGAGCCGACAGCGTCGTTTTCGACGCGCTCGTCGACCCGCGTACCCTCGCGCTCGCGCGGCCGGGGGCGGCGCTCGACTACGCGGGAAAGCGCGGCGGCCGGCCGTCGCCGAGCCAGCCCGACATCTCGGCTCGCCTCATTCGCCTTGCAAAAGAAGGCCGCCGCGTCCTGCGTCTCAAGGGGGGCGACCCCTGCGTTTTCGGTCGCGGCGGCGAAGAGGCTCTGGCGCTCGCCGCGGCCGGAGTGCCGTTCCGCATCGTTCCGGGGATCACGGCCGGCATTGGCGGGCTCGCTTACGCCGGCATCCCTTTGACGCACCGCGACACCAACTCCGCGGTCACGTTCCTCACCGGATGCCACAGCGGCGGCAGCCTGCCGGAGGGGCTCGATTGGCCGGCGATCGCGCGCGGCGCGCCCGTTCTCGTGCTCTACATGGCGCTGAAGCAGCTCCCGAACATCGTGGCGCATCTGATCGCCGGCGGCCGCAGCGCGGAGGAGCCGGTTGCGGTCATCAGCAAGGCGACGAGCCCGCAGCAAAGGGTTCTCATCTCGACGCTCGGCGCGCTCGCGCAGGACGCCGCCCTCGTCGAGCCTCCCGCCGTCACCGTGATCGGCGAAGTCGTCCGCTTCCGCGAGGCGCTCGACTGGGTGGGAGCGCTCGACGAGACGCTCGCGCCGTGAGCGGCGTGGCTCTGAGCCTGTCGAAGGGTCGGGGTCTCATCCTTGCCGCCCCCGCCTCGGGCAGCGGCAAGACTCTTCTCACTCTGGGGCTCCTGCGGCATCTCCGCCGGCGCGGGATCGCTGTGGCGGCGGCGAAAGTCGGACCCGACTATATCGACCCCGCGTTCCACGCCGCCGCGCTCGGGGCGCCTTCGATCAACCTCGATCTGTGGGCGATGCGCGAGACGACGCTCGCCGCTCTCGTGGGCGGCCTCGAAAGGGCGGCCGAGTTCGTGCTCTGCGAAGGGGCGATGGGGCTTTACGACGGCACCGGGCGCGATGGAGAGGCCGCTTCGACCGCCGCGCTTTCCCGCTTCACCGGCTGGCCCGCGGTGCTCGTCGTCGATGCGCGGGGCGCCGGCGCGTCGGTCGCGGCGCTCTTGCGCGGCTTTGTCGCGCATGACCCGCTGTTGCCTCTGATCGGCGCGATTTTCACGCGAGTGAGAAGCCTGCGCCACGCGCAACTCCTATCCGCGGCCGCCCGGCGTCACCTGCCAGAGCTTGCCGTTTTCGGGGCGCTGCCCGAGGACCTCAAACTCGCGATCCCTTCCCGCCATCTGGGCCTTGTGGGCGCAGGCGAGATCGCCGAACTCCCGGCGCTCATCGAGTGCGCGGCCGAGGCGGTCGCCCGTTCGATCGATGTCGAGCGGCTTCTTGCGGCGGCGCGTTCTTCCCGCCTCTCGGGCGCACCGGAGGGCGCGCTCTTGCCGCCGCTCGGAGAGCGCATCGCAGTGGCGCGCGACGAGGCGTTTTCCTTTCTCTATCCGGCGCTTCTCGAGGATTGGCGGCGGCAAGGCGCCGCGCTCGCGTTTTTCTCGCCGCTTGCGGGCGAGGGCCCGAGCCGCGACGCCGATTCGGTCTATCTGCCGGGCGGCTACCCCGAGCTTTGGCCGGAAAGGATCGCCGCCGGCGACGGCTTTCTTTCGGGGTTGCGCCAGGCGGCCCTGTTGGGGAAGCCGATCTATGGCGAATGCGGCGGCTACATGGTCTTGGGCGAAAGCCTCATCGACGGCGAGGGGCGCCGCCATAGGATGGCGGGCCTCTTGCCGCTCGTGACGAGCTTCGAACACCCTCGGCGCTCGCTCGGGTATCGCGGCGCCCGTCTCATCCAACGAGGGCCGCTTGGCGCAAAGGGCGCGCGCTTTCGCGGCCACGAGTTTCATTACGCGAGGACGCTGGCCGAGGAAGGGGAGCCGCTCTTTGGCGCGAGCGACTCCGAGGGGCATTCTCTCGGCTCGCGCGGGCTCAAGCGCGGCAGCGTCTGCGGCTCGTTCGTGCATCTGATCGACAGGGCTCTTTAGGTCGGAGGCGAATGGGGGGGACGCGCATGCAGATCGAGGCGCAAGCGGCCGCACTCGCATTCGGAGCGCCGGTCACGGTTCGAACGCGACGAAACGCGCGCCGCATGACGCTCAGGATCAATGCGCCCGAAAGGGAGATCGTGCTGGTCCTGCCGCCGGGCGTGCCGGCGGCAAAGGCTCTTCACTTTCTCGCGCAGAACGAGGCTTGGGTCGCGGCCCGGCTTGCGGCGCTGCCGCCGCGGCGGCCCTTTGCCGAGGGAGCCGTGATTCCGCTTCGCGGCGTTCCGCACCGGATCGTCCGCGAAACGGATCCCGCCGCGCCTCTGATCGCGATCGCCGGCGGAGAAATTCGCGTACGCGCGGATCCCCGCCATCTCCCGCGCCGCGTCAAGGATCATCTCGTCGCCCTTGCCCGCGAAGAATTCGGCGCCCGCGCCCGTGATCTCGCGCGCGCGATCGGGCGGCGTCCTTTAAGGGTGGGCGTGCGCGACACCAAAAGCCGCTGGGGCAGTTGCTCGGCAAAAGGCGCTCTCTCCTTTTGCTGGCGCCTCATCTTGGCGCCCGAGCGCGTCATCCAATACGTCGTCGCGCATGAAGTGGCGCATCTCGCCGAGATGAACCACGGGCCCCGTTTCCGGCGTCTCGTCGAGAGCCTTGCGCCGCAGAGCGCCGAGCCGCGGGCTTGGCTCGCGCGGCATCGAAGCGAGCTTTTGTGCTATGGTTGAAAGGCGTCAGAGAGGGAGGAAAAAATGGCGGAGGCGGCAAGGGATTACGCGGTCAAAGCGATCGAGCCGGTGGCCGTCGGCAGCGATGTCCAGGCGCGGATTTTCACTCTCGCGCCCGGCGAGACGATCCCCTGGCACTTCCACAATGCGGTGAGCGACTGGTATCTGGTGCTCGAAGGGGTGCTGTCTGTCGAAACGAGGGCGCCCCGCGACGCGCGGCTCGTGACCGTCGGCGGCTCCTACCGGATCCCGGCGAAGACCGCGCATCAAATCGCCAACCGGTCGGAGAGCGATGCCCGCTTTCTTCTGGTCCAGGGCGTCGGCGCTTACGATTTCGTCAAGGTCGGAGGGGCGCCGCGCCAGCCTCGCGGCGATCAGCAGAGGCGAGTGGCAAGTCCGGGCTGTTAGACCTAAATTGAGGGACGACGACGGGTGGAGCGCGATCATGCACGTCTATAACATCAAGGCCGAATGGGATCATGAGGCCGGCGTGTGGGTGGCGTCGAGCGATGACGTGCCGGGGCTCGCGACCGGCGCCGACACCTTGGAGGAGCTCATTGCGAAGCTCAGGCTCGCGATCCCCGAACTGCTGGAAGAAAACGGGCTCTTGGCGGCGGGCGCGGAGGACATTTCTTTCGCTGTCGTCGCCGAGCGCGTGGAGCACGCGCGCCGCGCCGCCTGATGGCGGATAACTACACGCCGCGGGTCAAGGCGATTCTGATCGAAAACGGTTGTACCTTCGTCCGTCAGGGGAAGGGCGATCACGAGATCTGGCAAAGCCCGATCAATCACCGTCGGTTCATGGTGGACAACTTCATAAAATCGCGCCATTGGGCAAACTACACCCTCAAACAGGCGGCGCTGCCGAAAGCGTTTCGATGAGCCGCGACTTCCTCAGGGTCGCAGGGACGCCGGAGTAGAAGACTCGCCCCGCCTCATCAGCATGAGAAGAAGGATGAGCCCGGGGATGCAAAGGGCAGTGCTGAGAAGGAAGAACGGGATCCAGCCGAGCGCGTTGGCGATCGCGCCTCCCGCCGAAGAGAGGACCGTGCGGCCGACGGCGGCGAGGGAAGAGAGAAGCGCATATTGCGTCGCCGTAAAGGCGAGCCGGCACAGCCCCGAAAGATAGGCGACGAAGGCCGCCGATCCCATCGCCCCGGCGAGGTTCTCGATGCCGATCGTCAGCGCCAGAACCGGCAGGCTGTGGCCCATTCGAAACTGCAGCACGTACATGAGGTTCGAGAACATCTGCAGGACGCCGCAGAGGAGAAGGGCGCGCATGACGCCCTGGCGCAACACGAGGACGCCGCCCAAGGCAAGGCCCAAGAGGCTCGCGAGAAAGCCGTAGATCTTGCCGATGCTCGCGACCTCGACCTTGCTGAAGCCAATTGCCACGTAAAGCGGGTTCGACATCGTGCCGGCGAGCGCGTCGCCGTATTTGTAGAGAACGACAAAGGCGAGGATCGCGATCGCGCCTCTACGCGTCAGGAAATCGCCGAACGGCGCGAGGACGGCGCGCTCCAGCCAGTTGCCGAGGCGGGCGAAGGCGGTATCCCCTTGAAGCGGCTCGAGCTTCTTGATGCCGAAGGGCTCGCGGGTGAAGAGAACGGCGAGAAACCCGACGAGCATCAGCGCTGCCATCACCCCATAGGCAAAGCGCCAGCCGCCGAAATGCGCGGCATAGAGCGCTCCCGCCGAAGCGGCGAGCATGCCGAAGCGATAGCCCCATTGGGTCGCGGCGGCTCCCGCTCCCTGTTCCTCGGGCCGCAGCAGCTCGATCCGGTAGGCGTCGATGACGATATCCTGGCTCGCCGAGAGAAAGGCGACAGAAACCGCGGCGAGCGCCGTCCAGCCCGGCGCGCCGACGGGACTGACGAGACCGAGGGCGAGGATCGCGAAGGCGAGAAGCGGCTGGATCAAAAGCGCCCAGCCGCGGCGGCGGCCAAACCGCGCCGTCAAGAGCGGAACCGGCAGCCGGTCGATCAGAGGCGACCACAGGAATTTGAGGCTGTAGGAAAGGCCGACGAGCGCAAAAAGCCCGATCGCAGTCAGCGAGACCCCCGCTTCGGCGAGCCGGAACGACAACGTCCCGGCGGTCAGCACGAGCGGCAGCCCGCTCGAAAAGCCCATCAGCAGGATCGCGACAAGCCTTCTGTCGCGATAGATCGAAACCGAGGAAACCCACGCTGCCCCTATCCGCGCGGCTCCTGACCGCAGGGCGGCGCTGGCGGATCGCGGCTCCCTCGGTGCGAGATCGGTCACGCCCGAGCCGCGTCGCCCTCGACGTCGGCCGCTACCTGCATCCGCTCGATGCGGTCGGGGTTGACCACGACGCCATTGCGCGCTGCGTCGCCCTTCCGGATGCGGTCGACATGCTCCATACCCGAAATGACGCTGCCCCAGACCGTGTATTTGCCGTCGAGCGAAGGCGCCGGAGCGAACATGATGAAAAACTGGCTGTCGGCGCTGTGTGGATCAGAGGCTCGCGCCATCGAGACCGTGCCGCGAACGTGTCTCTCTTGCGAAAACTCCGCCCGCAAACGCTGACCCGAACCCCCGGTGCCGTCGCCTTTGGGATCGCCCGTTTGCGCCATGAAGCCGGTGATCACGCGGTGAAAGGAAAGACCGTCGTAAAAGCCGCCGCGCACCAACTCCTTGATCCGGGCGCAGGTGATGGGAGCAAAATCAGGCCGCATGGCGATGACGACGCGGCCGCTCGCGAGATCGAGATAAAGCGTGTTTTCGAGATCGGCCATTTGAGCCTCCCGGGTGCCGGTCGCGACCCTAACCCAAAGGACGGCGCCGCGAAAGCCGCTCAGCGTTGTCGTTCATACCAGCCGCCGCGGCGAAAGCGGTCGAGATAGGTGGGCAGAACCCCTTCGACCGCGGTCGGGGCGATGCCGAGATCGGCAAGGCCGAGGGCGCCGGCGGAAACGACGTTGTCGCGTTGAAGAAGGAGAACCTGGTCTTCCGTCAAGGGCGGGCTCGGGAGAGGCGAGAGCAGCTTTGCCTGAAACGCCGCGAGGCCGAAAGGGACCGCAACGAGGAACCGCTTGCGGTGGATCTCGGCGAGGACGAGCTCGACGATCTCGCGAAACGTATAGATGGTGGGCCCGCCGAGCTCGTAAGTGCGGCCTTCGGTTACGGGATCTTCGAGGCACCTGACGACCGCCTCCGCGACATCGCCGACATGAACCGGCTGAAAGCGCGTCTCGCCGCCGCCGATCAAGGGCAGGGCCGGCGAATAGAGCGCCATCTCGGCCAGACGGTTGAACAACTGGTCTTCCGGTCCGAATACCACCGAGGGGCGCAGAATCGTCGCCGTCGGAAAATGCTCGAGCACCGCCGCTTCTCCCTCTGCCTTGCTGCGGGCGTAAGCGGAGGGCGAGCGGGCGTCGGCGCCGATCGCCGAAAGGTGGACAAAGCGCTCGATGCCTGCGGCGCGAGCCAATCGAGCGAGGAGGGCGGGCCCCGCGCGATGCACGAGGTCGAAACGCTGCCTGCCTCTCTCCGCGAGGATGCCGACCGCGTTGACGAGCCAGATGTTGCCGGCGAGAAACGACGACAACGCTTTCTCGTCGCCGATTCCGACCTCGAGGGTCGCGATCTGGCCGACATTTCCCATCGGCTTCAAAAACTTCGCGCGCTCGGCGTTGCGGCAGCCGACGGCGATGACGGCGCCGCGCGCGGCAAGGCGCTTCACGACATAGCGGCCGATAAAACCCGATCCGCCAAGCACTGCTGTGCGGGGATTGCGCATGTGGTTCCCCCTCGTCCCTGCGCCAGGTTCTTATAGCCGAGCGGCCTTGTTCTGCAAGGCCGGCGCCCGTAGAGGGCGGCGTTGCGCCGCAGCGTTGACATGTGGGGCGCGCCGATTTATGTGCTGCAGGTCGGGTTGCCCAGGTGGCGGAATTGGTAGACGCGCTAGATTCAGGTTCTAGTGGGCGATAGCTCGTGGAAGTTCGAGTCTTCTCCTGGGCACCACCTCGGGAACCCTAAGCCTTGGCGAGGCATCAGCTTTACCGCGGCGATATCCCGGAAGGACTCGATTTCGGGCCCGCCGTCGCCGTCGATACCGAGGCGATGGGGCTCAACCCGCATCGCGACCGATTGTGCCTCGTCCAGCTTTCCTCCGGCAATGGCGAGGCGCATCTCGTCCAGTTCGCGGCGGGCCTTTACGAGGCGCCCCGCCTGAAGCGCCTCTTGAGCGACCCCGCGGTCGTGAAGCTCTTTCATTTTGCGCGCTATGACCTCGCGATGCTCTACCGCTATTTGGGCGTCATGACGCACCCCATCTATTGCACCAAGATCGCCTCACGTCTCGTGCGCACCTTCAGCGATCGCCATGGGCTCAGGGATCTATGCAAAGATCTTCTCGGCGTCGAGTTGTCGAAGCAGCAGCAGAGCTCGGATTGGGGGGCGCTCAATCTGAGCGAGGAGCAGCTTCGCTATGCTGCTGCGGATGTTCTCCACCTGCATGCGTTGCGCGCTCGCCTCGACCAAATGCTCGCGCGCGAGGGGCGCGAGGATCTCGCCCGCGCGTGCTTCGAATTCCTGCGCTGGCGCGTCCTTCTCGATCTCGGAGGCTGGGCGGAAGAGGATATTTTCGCTCACTGAGCCTCTTGCGTGCTTCTGCGGCGTTGTGCGGCGAAGCCGCCTGGTCCATAAAGAGGGGCGGGGAAGGTTGTCATTCGCACCTCTCTTGCAGTTTTTAAGAGTTTTCATCCGCGATGAGCGAGAGTGGGGTTGAAGCGGCCCGGCACCTGCCAATAGCGGGCGAGATGCCGCGAATCGACCCGGATCTCGGCGTCGCGCGGCGCGTCATCCGCGCCGAGATCGACGGGCTCCTGAGCTTGGCGTCCACCCTCGACGGCGCCTTTGCCGAGGCGGTCGATCTCTGCGCCGCGGCGAGCGGCCACATCATCGTCACCGGGATCGGCAAGAGCGGCCATGTTGCAAGGAAGATCGCAGCTACCCTCGCTTCCACGGGCACGCCGGCCCAGTTCGTCCACCCGGCCGAAGCGAGCCACGGCGATCTCGGCATGATCGGCTGCGAAGACGCGATTCTCGCCCTTTCCAATTCCGGCGAGACGGTCGAGTTCGCGGACATCCTCGCCTACTCCCGGCGTTTCAAGATCCCGCTCCTGGCGATCACCGCAGGCAGGAATTCGGCGCTCGCGCAGGCGGCCGATGTTCTTCTCCTCCTTCCCTCGGTTCCCGAAGCCTGTCCGATGGGGCTGGCGCCGACGACCTCGACGACGATGATGATGGCGCTCGGCGACGCTCTCGCGATCGCGCTTTTGGAGCGTAAAGGCTTCACGCCCTCCGATTTCCATGTTCTTCATCCCGGCGGCAGGCTCGGGAAGAAGCTGCTTCGGGTCGGCGACATCATGCACGGCCCGGCCGAGATTCCCCTCGTTGCGCCTTCGTCCCCGATGTCGGACGCGATCCTGGTGATGACGGCGAAGAGCTTTGGTTGCGTCGGGGTCATCGACGGCGAGAAGCGTTTGATCGGGATCATCACCGACGGCGACCTGCGCCGTCACATGGGTGATTCGCTCCTTGGGCGCAAAGCCGAGGAGATCATGCATCGCAGGCCGATAACAACCCCCCCCGCAGCACTCGCCGCCGAAGCGCTCGGCCTGATGAACCGCTCGGCGATCACCGCTCTTTTTGTCATCGACGCGGAGCGCCGCCCGATCGGCTTTCTTCACTTGCACGACTGTTTGCGTGCGGGCGTGGCGTGATGGCTCTGGAGGGAATGGACCGTTCCTCGCAGAGGCCGCCGAGAGGCGGCGGGCGGGTCCTTTTCCTCTACCGCATTGCCGACACCACAGCCGGAACCCTCGCCGTCAACCGCTATCGCCGGCGCGTGGCGCTGTTGAAACGCTTGCTGCCGGCGGTTGGGGTGGCGCTTTTGCTGCTGGTCGCGGCGTGGCCGCGCCTTCTTGCGCTTTGGAAGAGCAGCTCGCGGGCGCTGCCGCCGATCGATTTGCGGCAGGCGCGCCAGTTGACGATGGTCGATGCGCGCTTTGCGGGCGTAGACCGCCAGAACCGCCCCTATGTGGTCACCGCCGCGCTCGCCCGCCAATTGCCGAAAGAGAGGGGTCTGCTTGCGCTCGACAAACCCCGGGCGGAACTCGATAGGCAGCCGGGGAGCCGGGTCGTGATGACGGCCGGAAGCGGAATTTATCAATCGGGAGCGGAACTCCTCGATCTTTTCGGCCGCGTCGCTTTGCTCCGCGAGGACGGGGCGCGCTTCGAGACGCTGCGCGCGCACATCAACCTTTCGGCCGATACCGCCCGCGGTGAGGATCCGATCGCAGGGCGAGGGCCGATGGGTACGATCTCGGCCAGAGGCTTCCGGATTCGCGACAAGGGCAAGACGATCCTTTTTACCGGGAAAGCAAAGGCTTTGCTTTACGCCCGAAAAGAAGGCGCGGCTGCCGCTCCTCGCTCGTTGCCGCCTCTAATCCTCAAGAAGGCGGCGCTTCTCGAAACGGCCGCCCTGGCGAAGCTGCGCCCGAAAAAGGCGGGAAGAGCGGCGAACAGCCACGCTCGCAGGCGGCATATTTCCGGCCGCCGACCGGCTCTTCGCCGGCTTCGGAAGGGGCGAGGCGATGGCGGCTGAGAGCAAAGGCGGCGGCGTGCGGGCGCTCTTTTTGGCGCTCGCCATCGCTCTCCTTTGCGGCGCCCCGCTCGCCCGCGGCGCAGCGCTTGCCGTCGGCGGCAGCCAGAACGGCCTGCCGGTCAAGATCGAGGCGAGCTCCGGGATCGAGTGGGATCAAGACGCGCAGGTCTACATCGCTCGCGGCAACGCCGTGGCAAAGCGCGGCAACAGCGAGCTCAAGGCCGACACCCTCAAAGCGTATTACCGCCGGGTCAAAGGCGCGGGAAACGCGTCGGCCTCTTCCGGGGCTTCAGAAAACGAAGGCGGGCAAGGACTGATCCCGGGAAGCGAGACCCAGATCTATCGGATCGACGCCGATGGTCACGTCCTCATCAAAGGGCCGGCGGGAACGGTGGTCGGCGATCATGCCGTCTACGATCTCGACCGGGGGGTCGCCGTCATCACCGGCAAGAGGTTGCGTTTCACCACTCCGGAAGAGGTGGTGACCGCCCGCGACAGCTTAGAATGGTACGCCGACAAACGGATTGCGGTCGCTCGCGGCGACGCCATCGCGGTGCGCGGCAATCGCCGGATCCGCGCCGATGTCCTGACCGCATACTTCGTCAAGACGGGAAAGAATGCGGGCAAGCCCCGAGCGCAGAAGCCCCGAAACGACAAGAAGGTCGAGGTCAGCTTTGGTGCGGGCGGCGCGGGCGCAGAAAAGATCGCGCGCATCGACGCCAGCGGCCATGTCGTCGTGACGACGCCCGTTGATATCGGGCGCGGCGACTACGCCGTCTACGACGCCGACAAAGGAATCGTCACCCTCCTCGACCACGTCACGATCACCCGCGGCAAGGATACGCTTCGAGGCGATGCGGCGGTCATTGACCTCAACCGGAACATCAGCCGCATCATGACCTTGAAGAAGCGTCGCAGAGGGGCAAGGCCGCGGGTGGAGGCGATCTTTGTTCCGCGCCGGGAATCGGGCCCCGGCGCCAAAAGCCGGCCGCGCCCGTGAGGAAGATCAGAGAGCCCCGCCTTGCTCTTGCGGGCACCGCCGAGCGCCAGAGGAAGCCGCGCCTCGTCGCCGATAATCCCGGCCTCGCCGGGCGCGGTCTCGGCAAAAGCTTCAAGCGGCGGCCGGTCGTTCGCGATGTCAGCCTCACCCTGGAGCGGGGCGAGGTGGTTGGATTGCTCGGGCCGAACGGGGCCGGAAAGACGACCTGCTTTTATATCATCATCGGGCTCATCGCGGCGGATGCGGGAGTGGTCAGCCTCGACGGAAAGGACATCACCGACCTGCCGATGTATCGCCGCGCGCGACTTGGGATCGGCTACCTGCCGCAAGAAGCCTCGATCTTCCGCGGCCTCACCGTCGAGCAGAACATCCGCGCCATCCTCGAAGTCGCCGAGCCCGATGTCGAGGCGCGCGAGGCGATGCTCGACGCGCTTCTGGCCGAGTTCTCGATCACCCATCTGCGCCGCACGCCGGCGATGGCGCTCTCGGGGGGCGAGCGTCGGCGTTGCGAGATCGCGCGGGCGCTCGCCACCCAGCCGAATTTCATCTTGCTCGACGAGCCGCTCGCGGGCATCGATCCGATCGCGGTGAGCGACATCCGCGATCTTGTTGTCCACCTCAAGGATCGCGGGATCGGGGTTCTCATCACCGATCACAACGTCCGCGACACTCTGGAGATCGTCGATCGGGCTTATATTCTGCACGAAGGTCGTGTTCTGATGGAGGGCGTGCCGGGAGAGATCGTCGCCGATGCCGATGTGAGGCGCGTATTTCTCGGCGAGAGGTTCAGCTTATGAGACGCGAGCGTCGCCCGAA
This sequence comes from Pseudomonadota bacterium, assembly GCA_021812165.1. GTDB lineage: Bacteria > Pseudomonadota > Alphaproteobacteria > ATCC43930 > CGMCC-115725 > AP-15. The sequence goes on from JAKAOO010000040.1 coordinate 21,632, forward strand.
TGCCTAGAATGGGCTTCTCGCAGGGGCTGGCGCTGCGCCAGTCGCAGACGCTCGTCATGACGCCGCAGCTGCAGCAGGCGATCAAGATGCTGCAGCTCTCGAACCTGGAGCTTGCCGATTTCGTCACCGCCGAGATCGAGCGCAACCCGCTCTTGGATTGCAACGAAAGCGGCCCCTTGGAGCGGCCGCAAGAAGGCGATGGGACGGCGCCTTCCCCTGCCGGTTCGGAAGAGATGGGCGCGCCTGTCGATGCGACCGAATACTGGCGCGCGGGATCGGCCGAGGAGGGAGACGGTTCGATCGATTGGGGCGGCGGCCTGTTTCCGCGCGGGCGGGGCAGCCGCGGCTTCGATGCCGACGATCTTCCCGCGCTTGAACAGAACGCCACGCGCCCGCGCACGTTGCGCGAGCATCTCATCGAGCAGATCGGCGCCGATTTCGCCGACCCGGGCGACCGGCTGATCGCCCTTCACCTGCTCGACCTCGTCGACGAAGCCGGCTATTTGCGCGGAGCGATCGAAGAGGTGGCAACCCTTCTCGGCTGTGACGACGGGCGGATCGCGGCGGTGTTGGAGCGGCTCCAGCAACTCGACCCGCCCGGGGTGTTTGCGCGCAGCCTTGCAGAATGCCTTGCGCTCCAGCTGCGCGATCGCAATCGGCTTGATCCCGCCATGCAGTCTCTGCTCGACAACCTGCCGCTCCTCGCCTTGCGCAATATCGCGGGGCTTTTGCGCGCCTGCGACGTCGATGCCGAGGATCTCTCGCTGATGGTGGCGGAGATCCGATCTCTCGATCCTCGGCCCGGTCATGCGTTCGATCCGCCGCTCGCGCAACCGGTCGTGCCCGATTTATTGATGCGGGCCGCGCCGAGGGGCGTGTGGGTCGTCGAGGTCAATGCGGAAACGCTGCCTCGGGTTTTGATCAACCGGCGCTATTACGCGCAGGTGAGCCAAGTCGCGCGCAGCGATACCGAGCGGGAATACCTCGCCGAGCAACTCCATGCCGCGAACTGGCTGGTCAAAGCGCTGCATCAGCGCATCCTCACCATTCTCAAGGTTGCCGCCGAGATCGTTCGCCAGCAGGACGCGTTTTTCCGTCACGGCGTCAAGGCGCTGCGTCCTCTCATCCTGCGCGATATCGCCGATGCGATCGGGCTGCACGAGAGCACGGTCAGTCGGGTGACGACGAACAAGTACATCGCGACCCCACGCGGGCTTTACGAACTCAAATATTTTTTCAGCTCCTCGATCGCGGCCGCGGAAGGCGGCGAAGCGCATTCGGCCGAGGCCGTGCGTTTCCGGATCAAGAGCCTGATCGACGCCGAGCCGGCCGAGGAACCGCTTTCGGATGAACGGATCGTCGAAATCCTCGCGCGCGAGGGAATCGACATCGCTCGGCGCACGGTCGCGAAATATCGCGAATCG
>JAKAOO010000243.1 GCA_021812165.1 Pseudomonadota bacterium
CGGCCGGTCAAGGCCGGCGACACCATCCACGCCCGCGTCACGGTGCTGGAGAAGCGCGAGACCTCGAACCCCGAACGGGGTGTGATGAAGCGCCGGCTCTTCGTTGAAAACCAGCGCGGCGAGGTGGTGCAGGAAGGCATCCAGGCGTTTCTTTTAAAGCGCAAACCGCGGCGATGAGCGGCTCTCAAGCCGAGCGTTTCGACCTCGCCTCCCTGGTGCCGAGCGGCACGACGACGGCGAGGGGCCGCGGCTCGCTCCCACCCAACAGCTTCTCGATGCCGTTCGCCCGCTACCTCCGTCACGGCTGACGCCAGGCACCCCTTTTGAAGCGTGCCCGCTCCGCTCAGGGGCCGTTGCCTGGCACCTTGATCGTGATCCCGTCGCCGAGATAAGCGAGAAAGAACTGCAGGTTGCGATAGTTGACGCTCTCGAACGGCTCGGGTTTGGCGCGGATTTTTTTCTGGCAGCCGCGGAAACGCTGGTCGATCGTCCCGACCTTGCCCCACTTCATGCGGTATTTGGGAAACGTCGCGGTCATGCCGAGCGCCGGCGAAAGCAATTGCGCGCGAAGGTAATGGCCGACGGCGCCGAAATGACAGCTGGCGCAGGCGAGGCCGAGCTGGCCTTCGTCGCGAAAGAAGAATTCCTGCCCCGCCCGAAACGCCCGCACGGCGCCCTGTGAGCGGGCTTCGACCGCGATCGGCGCGCCGTTCGAGAGCGAGGTGAGATAGGTCTCGAGCGCCACGATTTCGGGTTTGCCATAGGGTAACGGCTTGAGCCCATGCTTCTCGCGGCAGGCGTTGAGGCTCACCGGGATCGTGACGACGCCCTGCTGCCGATCGCTGTAAAAAGGATAGTGCGCCGCCGCGCCTTTGCCGCCGTCGGGATAGCAGCTCGCATAGCTCTTTCCGTCGGGGAAGGGCCGGCGCCAAAGCTTGGCGCCTTTATCGAGCACGAACCCCGCCGGGCTGAAGGCGCCAAGCTCTTCATCCTGTCGCCGCATGTCTTTGCTCAGAGCGCCGCTGCCGAGAGCGTAGTCCTGCAGCGTCAATCGTGGAAACATCCGCTGGTAATATCGCGTGATCCGCGCGCGCGTCTTCGCCGGACTGCCGCTTCGTTCCCCGAGCTTCCACCACTTGGCGGGCGTGCTCGGCGCGGCGCCGGCGATGAGGCTCGCGGCGGCCGAGAGCGCGAAGAAAGAGGCGGCAAAGAATAAGGTTCGCTTCATGGACGCCTCCTTCCTAGCGTTTTAGCGACCACAGGTAATCGGCCACCTGCCGCAGCTCCGTTTCGGTCAGCACGTCGTTCTTGCCAAACTTCGGCATGACGACGTGCGGGACTTTGGCCTGCGGGTCGTAGAGATACTGGACGAGGTCCTGCTTCGTCCGAAAGACCGACTTGATCCAAGGCCCAAGGCGCGGCCCGACATTGCCGGGCATCGCCGCTCCCGGAAGGCTGTGGCAGGCGATGCAGTTGCCCTTTTTGCGGGAGAACGCGATCTTTTTGCCGCTCGCGATAGCGGCTGGGGAGGCCGCGTGGGCGGCCGCGCCTGCCGCGAGAACAGCAAGCGCCGCCGCAAACGCGCGGGAAATCCTGTTCGAGCTTGCAGGCATCGGCTTTCTCTCCCTTCTTTATCGAACCATGACGCGCGAGCCCCGCCGGCTATTCCCCGCTTCTCGCGCGAGAGACGTCACTGCCGGCTTTCACCGAGATCGGCTCTTCTCCCAACGGGCTGTGGAAAAATGCTGGAACGTCGTCATTCCGGGGCGCGGTCGATCCGCGGGCTATCAGCTTTGCGCGGCCTTCGCGGCGAACCTCCGACGGCCGTGCCCGGCACGTCGCCCGCGGACGCGAGCCCGGAATCCATAAACGCAGGCCCGCGAAATCAATGGCTTGGCCTGTGTTCATGGTTTCCGGGCCCGGCCCTCACGGGCCGTCCCGGAATGACAGGGGGGTTTCCGCATCCTCCTAAAGCGCACCCTCGGCGCCGGCCTTTACGATCTCCTTCAGGTCCGCGATGACGCGTTCGGCTTTTTTCCTGAGATTTGGCGGCATTTTCGGCGACAACAGGCGCTCGGGATCCAGCATGACGAGCCAACCCCTGCCGTGCGCGTCTTCGACCACGGCAATCCGGCAGGGCAAGTACGCGGCATAAGCCATGTTGAACCTGACCATATCATAGGCGGTAAGGGGATTGCAGAACTGATAGATTTCGAGGCGGCGCACGTTCTTGATGCCGGACGCGATCAATTGCTTGGAGAGTGGCTGATGCGCCACCAGCTTCAAATTGAGGAGGCTCGCGCGCAGCTTCATCGAGGAAATCGCATCGTCGATGGTCACGCCTTTCTTGAGCCGCACCTCGATCACTGTTTTCGCGATGCCTGCGACGGGCGCATTCGGCTGGCCGGGCAATGCCGGGCGGAAAGGAAGGACAAGCAGCAGCAGCGCTCCGAAAAAGAGGCGGCGTCGAAGCCATGGACCGGGCTTGGCTGGCACCTTCTTTTCCAAGCCCAAATCTCGCTCAGCGGTTCGAAACATAGGCATAGCCCTGCATCTCCTTTTTTACGATCTGCAGAACTCCTGACGGCACTATTTTCATGGTGCGATAGACCCTTTTGGGATCGAGGTGCAGGCTGACGAGTGAATTGTAGCACACGCGGAATTCCACCCCCGCTTTTGCGAGCGCTTTGAGAAGCGGCCCCTCGCCCGCATAGCGTTGGCTGAACGGGTCGGCGGCGCGGACGGCATCTCCATAAAGCACGATCTCAAGGCGGTACGGCGCGTCGCGCGATTTGAGGTCGCGGATGACATAGGCGGCATTGGTCAGCGTTTCCCTCAGCTGTTCGCCGGGTCCGCTCACTCCGAAGACGATCTTGACGAGGTGATGGCGGGAATAGAAGCCGCCGTAACCGTAGTGCTTGGGTATTGGAATGGCAAGTAATCCCGGGAAGTGAGGCAAACCGCCGGCCCGCGCTCCGAAGGCGGCGAAAACGAAGCCCAGCGCTGCTGCCGCCAACAATCGAGCGTTCATCTCCCTCTCGCGCCCCGCTCGCTTCAAGGTTTCACATAATCGAAGCCGTGTTCTTCGAGCTGCATGATCCTCACGATTCCTGCCGGCACGACCGCGGCTTGCGGCACCAGCGCCGGCAGATGCCCGCTCTTCCTCTTGAATTTGAGCATCGTCTGGTGGCAAGCGTCGAACTCCACCCCCTCGACATTCAAACTCTGGATCCGGGCCGCGACCGGAGTGTCCGCAAAGAGCATCTTCAACCCCGGCCCGTAAGCGACCAGAACGACTCTGATCTTGCCTTGGCCCCAGTAGTCGAGAAGGTTGCCGACGTTGTTGAGCGCCAGATTCCAGAGCGCCGGACTGTCTTTCGAAACCTGAAGCACGATCCTTTTCTGCGCGAAAGGAAGGCTGTGGATGAAGGCAGGTTTGGCAAAGTTCCAGTGCTTGTACAGGGCCCAATCGGCGGCCCTCGCCGGTAAAGCGGCGAGCAGGCTGGCGGCAAGCGCAAGCGCGGCGGTTAGGATCCGTGCTTGGTTCGACATCATTTCCTCCCTTTTTCTCGATCGACGAGGAACGGCTCCGAAAGGCGGCCTTTCAGATGCCGTAAACCCGCGGATAAGCGATCCCTGGGTTGCCCTTCATGTCGCCGGTGAGGCGCGGCAGATCGAGCCGTTCCACCTTGACACGCTTCCGGCGCTTGAGCCAGCGCGCATAGACTTCCCACACCGGCTCGCCTTCGACCGGCGCGGTTACGGAGGCCCAGCCGGCAAACTTGTATTTCTTCTGCGCCTCGACCGGTTTGCCTCCGATGGAGAGATCGCGGATGTAGTGGGGGTAGCCGGCCGCCGGATCGATGACGTATTGCACATTGCCCACGCGCACCATGTCGCCGCCCTGCACGTAATAGGGATCCTTGTTGAAAAGGTTGTCGGCGATCTGCTCCATGATGCTCTTGACTTCTTCGCCGCTGTAATAGCTGACGGTCACTTGCGGGTAGGTGATGGCGGTCTGCGCCATTACGTCTTCGAAGGTGATCGTCTCGCCCGGCAGCTTGCACGGTCCCCACCGAAAGCCCGGAGAAAAGGCCGCTTCGCAATCCATCTCCTCCATCAGCGCGGTTACCAGGAGCTGATCGAGCGGTCCATTGAAATTGCCGCGGCGGTACAAGAGGCTTTCCGTGACGCAGAGAGGCTCGGCAAGCCGCGCTTCATGGGGAGCGCGCACGCGCCGGATGTATGCGGCCATCGCCTGATCCTCGGCCAGCAGATCGGCAAGCACCGGAAGATAGTGAAACCGATAGCCGTTGAGCCGACCCCGGCCAAGGTCGAGGTCGAAGCGGGCGAGCACCTTGCCGTTTGTCGAAGCGTTGATGATGACGGTGCGCCCGACGAGCGTTGGGCGCGGCCCCATAAAGTCGTGAGTGTGGCCGCCGAGGATGATGTCGATCCCCTTGACCTCGCCCGCAAGCTTGATGTCGACGTCCGCGCCATTGTGCGAGAGCAGCACGACGCAGTCGGCGCGGTGGCGTTCCCGGCACTCCTCGACGACTTTTTGCAGGCGGCGCGCGTGGATGCCGAAGCTCCAATTCGGGATCAGGTATCGGGGATTGGCGATCGGGGTATAGGGAAAGGACTGGCCGATGACGGCGATCGCGTAGCCGCCAACCTCGCGGATGATGTAAGGCGGGAACACCGGGTCACCCCAAGGCTGGGTGAAGACATTCTGCGAGATGAAGGGAAACGTGAGCTCGTGCTTGACGATTTCTTCAACGCGCTTTTCGCCGTAGGTGAATTCCCAATGCCCGACCGTGGCGTCGACCCCGAGCAGGTTTTGCGCTCCCACCATGTCGGCGCCCTTGGTCCAAAGCGCCGTCGCCGAGCCGTGCCAGCTGTCGCCGCCATCGAGCAGCAGCACTTTACCCGCTCGCTCGCCGCGGTAGCGTTTGACGAGCGTTGCCAGCTGCGCGAAGCCGCCGACCCGCCCGTAGCGATGGGCCAGTTCCAGGAAATCGAGGCAATCGGCCGAGATCGG
>JAKAOO010000041.1 GCA_021812165.1 Pseudomonadota bacterium
CTCGATCCTTTTCTCGCGCGCAAAAAATTTGTCCGCTTTGCGGCACTTCCTGCGGCAAGCGAGGAGGCGCGCCGATTTGTCGCGCTCGAAGACTGGGTGAATGACGGGGTTGCGCTGGCGCCGAAGGTCGCCCGCGAATGCGCGCGCTCATGGTACGGCGACAACGAACCCTTTCGCGGTTTGTGGTGCGTCGCGGGAGAACGGGTCCGCCCGGAGCTTTTGCGCCGCCCCTCTCTCGTCGTTCTCCCCGCGGCGGACCGCATCGTCCCTCCCGGCTCGGCGGCGCCTCTCGCCTCTCTCTGCCGCGGCGCAAGCGTGCTGCGACCGGCGCTCGGACATGTCGGGATGATGGCGGCGAGCCGCGCGCCCTCCGCGCTCTGGGCGCCCCTTGCCGAGTGGGTTCTCGAACGGGCGCGCGAAGGCGGATGAAAACTCCCGCTCTGGACATCGGGTGGGTGCCGCCCTTAGATTCGATTTGTGCGGTGCAACAGGATCGAAGCCCGAAGGAGAAGTCTCTAATGAGCGATATCGTCATAGCGAGCGCAGCGCGAACCCCGGTCGGAACCTTCAACGGCGGACTTTCGAGCCTGCCGGCGCACAAGCTCGGCGAAGTGGCCATCGCCGAAGCCTTGAGCCGCGCCCATGTCGAGCCGAAAGAGGTGTCCGAGGTGATCCTCGGCCAGATCCTCGCGGCAGGCGAGGGCCAAAACCCGGCGCGCCAGGCGGCGGTTGCCGCCGGCATTCCGTACGAGGCGACGGCTTATGGGGTGAATCAGCTCTGCGGCTCGGGTCTCAGAACCGTGGCTCTCGGCTATCAGGCGATCCTCCTCGGCGACAGCAAGATCGTCGTCGCCGGAGGGCAGGAGAGCATGAGCCAGGCGCCGCACTGCGTGTATCTCAGAAACGGCGTCAAGATGGGCAACGCGGAGCTTGTCGATACGATGATCCGCGACGGTCTGTGGGACGCGTTCAACGGTTACCACATGGGCAACACGGCCGAGAACGTCGCCCAGCGCTGGCAGATCACGCGCGAAGAGCAGGACGCTTTTGCCGTGCGCTCGCAAGCGCGGGCCGAGGCGGCGCAGAAAGAGGGGCGCTTCAAGGACGAGATCGTCGCCGTGACGATCCACGGGCGGCGCGGCGACAGTCTCGTCGAGGCGGACGAGCATCCGCGGCACGGCACGACGATCGAGGCGATCGCGAAGCTGCGCCCCGCCTTCGACAAGAACGGCACGGTGACGGCCGGGAACGCTTCGGGGATCAACGACGGCGCGGCCGCGGTCGTTCTGATGACCGCGGATGAGGCGAGAAAGCGCGGGCTTTCGCCGCTCGCCCGCATCGTCTCTTGGGCGACCGCCGGCGTCGATCCCGCGATCATGGGGACGGGGCCGATCCCGGCCTCGCGCAAGGCTCTCAAAAAGGCGGGCTGGTCGGTCGGCGATCTCGACCTCGTCGAGGCGAACGAGGCCTTCGCCGCGCAATCCTGCGCCGTCCGGAAGGATCTCGGCTTCGATCCCGAGAAATTGAACGTCAATGGCGGCGCCATCGCGCTCGGCCATCCGATCGGCGCCTCGGGAGCGCGCATCCTCGTCACGCTTCTCTACGAAATGAAGCGGCGCAACGTGAAGCGCGGCCTTGCCACCTTGTGCATCGGCGGCGGCATGGGGATCGCGATGTGCGTGGAGCGGGACTGAACGTCGAGGGCGACTGGAAAGGGAGGTGTTCCATGGGTCGGGTTGCAGTCGTAACGGGCGGTACGCGCGGCATCGGCCGCGCGATCGCGATCGCTCTCAAAGAGAGGGGCCATCGGGTCGCCAGCGTTTACGCGCGCAACGATGAGGCCGCCCATGCCTTCCGAAGCGAGACGGGGATCGCGGTCTTCCGGTTCGACGTGGGCGATTTTGCGGAGTGCGCCGAAGGCGTCAAGGCGATCGAGGCGGCGCTCGGTCCGATCGAGATCCTCGTCAACAACGCGGGCATCACCCGCGACACGACATTGCACCGGATGAGCGAAGAAGACTGGAAGGCGGTGATCGAGACGAATCTCGGCTCCTGCTTCAACATGTCGAGGCTCGTCATCGCCGGGATGCGCGAAAAGAATTTCGGGCGCATCGTCAATGTCGGCTCGATCAACGGCCAGGCCGGCCAAGCGGGACAGACCAACTACGCCGCGGCGAAGGCCGGCATCCAGGGCTTTACCAAGGCGCTTGCGCTCGAAGGGGCGTCGCGGGGGATCACGGTCAACACGATCGCGCCGGGTTACATCGACACCGAAATGGTGCGGGCGGTGCCCGCGGCCGTGCTCGAAAAGATCATCGCCCGGATCCCTGTCGGCCGCCTCGGCCACGCCGAGGAGATCGCGCGAGGAGTCGCCTTTCTCGTCGCCGACGAGGCGGGCTTCGTCACCGGCTCGACCCTCACGATCAACGGCGGCCAGTACATGGATTGAGGAACGGTCGGCCCCCATCGGCGCGCAATGGCGGCGCGCAACGCCGGCGCGCAACGTCTTGCGTTGGACCGGCAAAGGCGGCGATAATCGAGCGGTCGCCATTCCCGCGCGACGCTAAAGCGCCGGGCGTAGGGCGTGGGTTATTTTGGGGGAGGAATGCGATGGCAACCGAAGGACGCCTTACGCGCCGCACCGTGCTCGGCGCCACCGCGACGGCAGTCGCAACGCCTTGGCTGTGGCGGCGCGCCTTTGCCGCGGAGCCGATCAAGATCGGCATGCCGACGGCTCTGACGGGAGCGCTCGCCTCCGTCGGGCAACAGCAAAAGCGCGGCGCCCAATATTTCGCCAAGCTCCAGAATGCGAAAGGCGGCCTTATCGGCCGGCCGATCGAGTTGCTGATCGAAGACACCGCCGGCGACCCGGCAACCTGCGTGCGCAAGGCGCGAGAGATGGTCGAGCGCGACAAGGTGCGCATTTTCTTGGGCGGGATGACCCTCTCCTCCGAAGCGCTCGCGATCGTGCCGAAGCTTGCGGCGTGGAACGCCATCTTCATGTCCTCGGACGACGGCGATGGACGCCTCACCGCCTCCGACTTCGTTCCCAATTTCTTCCGCGCCAATACCTCCGGGCCGATGGATACGCGCACCGTCGCCTTGTGGATGCGCGCTTCGCCGCTCAAGCGATTTTACGGCATCGGCATGGATTACGCCTGGGGCCACGACAGCGTCAACTCGTTCGAAAAGCTGGTAAAGAGCGAGAAGCGCGACTTTGTCGGCTCGGTCTTCTCGCCGATCGGCACCAAGGACTTCTCGAGCTACATCCTCAAAATCCGCGAGGCCAAGCCGGACGCCGTCTTCATCGTCATGCAGGGCGACGATTACGTTGCCTTCCTCACCCAGGCCCACGAATACCGGCTGTCGCCGAAAGTGCAGATGTTGACCTCGATCGTCGATCTCGCCTCGACCCGTGCCGTCGGCGCGGCGGCGCAAGGGCTCGCCGGTTCCACGCGCTATTGCTACTCCTACGACATCCCGGCGAATAAGAAATTCGTCGCCATGTGGCAAAAGGCTCATGGCGGCGCGCTTCCCGACGTGTTCGAAGGCGAAGAGTGGCAAGCCTGCGAGATCCTCGCCGCCGGGATCGCCAAGGCGGGAAGCATCGAGCCTGCAAAGCTGCGCCCGGCTCTCGAAACGGTCGCGATCAACAGCATCAAAGGCCACGTCGCCATGCGCGCCTGCGACCATCAGGCCGTGCAGCAGGGCTTCATGGTCAGGGTCGTCGAAAAGCCGGGCGCCTCGGAGCCGGCGCTCGATGTGATCGCGGTCTATCCCGCGGCTGAGGTCACTCCGCCCTGCCGCAAAGAAACCTATCCCGATTGAAGGCTCTATCCCGATTGAAGGCTTGTCCCGTTGCTCGCTGTCGGCTTCGCCAGTCGTCGTCATGGCCGGGTTCGGGCATGACGTCGGACGCAAAATGGGGCCGTAGCGGACCAATGGAAACAAGCTTTCCCGACTGAGCCTTGCTCGGCTTCTTGACCGTCGAGTGCTTGAATGCGCTCTCGCAGAGCGCGCTTCTGTTTTTCCTCGGCGTCGGCCTGACGCTCATCTTCGGGATCATGCGCATCGTCAATTTTGCGCATGGCTCGTTTTATATGCTCGGCGCCTTTGTCGGCTACAGCCTCGCAAGGCTTGCGGGGAGCTTTTGGCTCGCTCTCGTCCTTGCGCCCCTTTCGGTCGGCATCCTCGGCGCTCTTTTCGAACTCGGCGTCCTGCGCTTTCTCTATCGCCGCGACGCAACCGCCTTCCTGATGGTGACCTTTGGCCTCGCGCTCGCTATCGGCGAGGTGGCGCGTCTCGTTTGGGGTTCGCAGCCGTTGGAGGTGACGACGCCGAAGGCGCTCTCCGGGGTCATTTTCCTTTTCGGTCTCCCGTTCCCTCTCTACCGCCTTTTCCTCACCGGCGCCGGCGCCGCGGTCGCGATCCTTCTCTGGCAATTCCTCGAGCGCACCCGTCTTGGCCTTCTCATCCGCGCTACCTCGCAGAACGCGGAGATGATGCACGCGCTCGGCACCGACGTGCGCCTTGTGCGCTCTTTCGTCTTCGGTATCGGCTGCGCTCTCGCCGGCCTCGGCGGCGTGCTGGCGGCGCCTCTCGTCACCGCCTCGCTCGGCATGGCCGTCAACGTCATCATCGATGCCTTCGTCATCGTCATCATCGGCGGCATGGGGAGCTTTGCCGGCTCGATTTTGGGAGCGCTTCTCGTCGCCTTCGTTCAGATCTTCGGCGAATACTATTTCCCCGACTTCGCTATGGCGCTCATGTATCTCGTGATGCTTCTGGTTCTGGTTCTGCGCCCCGGCGGGCTTCTCGGCAAGGAGGCGTGAGCCCTTTGACCCGTTGGCGCGCTGCCCTGAGCCCGTCGAATTGTGCCCTTCTCGGCGCGGCCGCGCTGCTCGCTTTGGCGCCCTTCGTGCTCCCGGTCTACGCGACGACCCTCGCGACCGAGGCCCTCATCCTCGGCCTTTTTGCGATGAGCCTCGATCTGATGGTCGGCTATGCGCGGCTCATTTCCTTCGGCCACGCGGCCGCCTACGGGCTCGGCGCCTATGCCTGCGGCTATGTGCTGCTGCATACGGCTTTGCCGATGCTGGGGGCGATCGCGGCGGCGACGCTGTTTGCCGGCGTCCTCGCCATCGGTATCGCCTGGGTCTGCACGATTGCGACCGGCGTCTCGTTTTCAATGCTGACGCTCGCTTTCGCCCAGCTCCTTTACGCGGTCGCGTTTCGCTGGACGTCGGTGACCGGCGCTTCCGACGGGCTCGCGGGGATCCCGCGCCGGCCCGGGCCTTTTGGCCTCGCTCTCTTCGACAGCCGGACGGGGTTTTATTATCTCGTGCTGTTCTGTCTTGCCGCAGGCTTTCTCTTCTGCCGCGCTCTCGTCTCCTCGCCCTTCGGGGCCGTGCTGCGCGGCATTCGCGAAAACGAGGCGAAGACAAAGGCGCTCGGTTACGACACCCGCCGCTACAAGATCGCCGTCGTCGCTATCGCCTACGCCTTGGGCGGTTTGGCCGGAGCGCTTTACGCCCCCTTTGCCGGCTTCGCCAATACCGAGCTCCTCTTCTGGCTCCTCTCGGGGCAGGTGCTGATCATGGTGATCGTGGGTGGCGCGGGGACGCTCGTCGGCCCCATCCTCGGCGCCGCCTTCTTCCTGCTCGCCTCGCAGATCCTCTCCGCCTACACCGATTCCTGGGCGCTCTTTTTCGGTCTCCTCTTTATCGCCTTTGTCTTGTTCGCGCCCGAGGGCATTTGGGGCCTTCTCACCTCCCGCCTCGTTCGCCCGAAAGCCCGTGCCGCGACCCCCGATGCCGCTGCTTGAGCTCGACGGCCTGTCGCGGCGCTTCGGCGGCGTTCTCGCCGTCGACCGCGTGTCGATGCGCGTCGCAGAAGGCGAAGTGAGGGCCGTCATCGGCCCGAACGGCGCCGGCAAATCGACGCTCTTCAATCTCATCACCGGGGTCCTGGCGCCGAGCGCCGGCGAGGTCTCTTTCGACGGCAAGCGGATCACCGGGCTCCCCGCGCATCGCATCTCTCAGCTCGGCATCGCCCGCACCTTCCAGGTGACCGCCCTTTATCCGGAAATGACGGCGCTCGAAAACGCGCGCCTCGCCGCCCAGGCTCGGGAGAAGGGCCGGTGGCGTCCTTTGGGAGGCGGTGCGACATTGCGGGAGGCGGCGGAGCGGGGCGAGTCGGCGCTCGCGCGTCTGGGGCTCGGCGCGCTCGCCGGGCGCCCGGCAGGGCTGTTGTCGCATGGCGACCAGAGGCTTCTCGAAGTGGCGATGGCGCTCGCTCAAGATCCGCGCCTGTTGCTTCTCGACGAGCCGACCCAGGGCCTTTCGGTCGAAGAGACCGCGCAGGCGGTCGAAACCTTGGCCGGGCTCTTCGCCGCCGGGGGCGTGACCGTCCTCCTCGTCGAGCACGATATGGAAGTGGTGTTCCGCCTCGCGGAGCGCGTCACCGTGCTGCATCGCGGCGCCGTGATCGCCGATGGCACGCCGGCGGCCGTGCAGGCCCATGCCGAAGTGCAGCGCGCCTATCTCGGGGGCTTCTCCTGATGCTCCGCATTGCGGGCCTCAATGCGCATCTCGGCAGGAGCCACGTTCTGCAAGGGGTCGATCTCGATCTGCCGAAAGGCCGCATCTGCGCCGTCCTCGGAAGAAACGGCGTCGGCAAGACGACGACCTTGCGCACGGTCATGGGGCTCGTCGCGCCGAGCGGCGGCGAAGTGAGGCTCGATGGCCGCGATGTCACGGGCTGGCCGCCGCATCTCGTGGCGCGAGCGGGGGTCGGCTATGTGCCGGAAGGGCGGATGATCTTCCCCGACCTCTCTGTGCGCGAGAACATCCGCGTCGCCGAGCGCCGGCCCGCGCGTCGTTGGCCGCCGGCGCGTCTCTTCGAGCTTTTCCCGTTGCTCAAAGAACGCGAAAAGCACCTCGGCGCCCATCTTTCGGGCGGCGAGCAGCAGATGCTCGCGATCGCACGCGCTCTCGTCGGCGACCCGAGCCTTCTCCTTCTCGACGAGCCGAGCCAGGGCTTGGCGCCGATCGTCGTGCGGGAGCTCGGAGGCGTCATAAGGCGCCTCAAGGAGGAAGGCGTGACGATCCTCCTCGTCGAGCAGAACCTCCGCTTTGCGGAGGCGGTGGCCGACGAGATCCGCATCATGGTCAAAGGACGGATCGTCTACGCCGCGAGCCCCGACCGTTTCCAAGCCGAAGAAGAGGCGATCCGCAGCCGCTATCTGACGCTCTAGGGGAAAAGCACGGAAGGGGACGAAGAGAAAGCGGCGCGGGCTTTGCGCGCCATCCCCCCGGGGCGGATCGCGACTGGAGCGGATCGCGACTCCCGCGGAAGTGGCGCGCGCCGTATGCTTCCTCGCCGGGCCCGAAGGCGCGTATATCACCGGCAAGGTGCTCCAGGTCGACGGCGGCCAGATCATCGCGAGGTAGGGAGAGCGGAAGATGGCGTTCGACACGCGGCTCGACGCAGCAATGGCGGCGCGGTGGCGCGGCCTCGGGCTCTGGAGCGACGACACATTCTCTACGGCGCTCGCCCGCCGCGTCGCGCAGAGCCCCGAGCGCGAGGCCGTGACCGACGGGGAGCGGCGCCTCAGTTATCGCGAGCTTGCGGACGGCATCGACCGGATGGCGGCGCGGCTTCGCGCTCTCGGCATTGGCGAAGGCGATACCGTGACGATCCAGCTCCCGAACTGGATCGAGTTTCCTCTCGTCTTTTTCGCGCTCGAGCGCCTGGGGGCGGTCGCGGTGCCCGTCAGCGTCGATTTCAGAGCCCGCGAACTCCAATACATCATGCGCCATTCGGGAAGCCGCATGTTCGTCTGCTGCGCCCGTTTCCGCGACTTCGACCACCTCGCCATGGCCGAGGAGCTCCAAGGCCAGCTCCCCGACCTCGCTTCGATCGGCGTCGTGCGCGGCGAGCCGCGGGCCGGCATGGTCTCTCTTGACGATGTGGTCGAGGCCCGCGGCGCTCCCATCGGCTTTCTACCGGCGCAGCAAAGCGCCGACACCGTGATGCGGCTCGTCTTCACCTCCGGGACGACCGGCAACCCCAAAGGGGTGATGCACAGCCACAACACGACCCTCGCCGCCCCCCGCGTCCTCAATCGCGATCTCGGCCTCGATGCCGGGGACGTGATGATGGTCTGGCTCCCTCTCGGCCTCAACTGGGGCTATCTGACGCTGGTGCAATCGATCCTCGCGGGGGCGAAGGCCGTCCTTCTCGAACGCTTCCGCGCGGCGCCGGCGCTCGATCTCATCGAGCGCGAGCGCGTCAGCTATATCTCGACGGCGCCCGCTTCCTTGACCGCCATCCTGCAGGAGCCAGAACTTTCGCGCCGCGACCTCAAGAGCCTGCGGTATGTCGTGAGCGGCGGCGCTTCGGCGCCTCTCGAGGTGATCCGCGCGTGGCGCCGCGCCGCGCCCGGCGCCTTCCTCGAACTCTACGGGATGTTGGAGACGGGTTACCACACCTATACCCGCCCCGGCGACGATCCCGAGCGGGTGGCGGGGACGGTCGGGCGCGCAGCGAGCCATATGGAATTGAAGATCGTCGATGCCGAGGGGCGCGCGCTGCCGCCCGGCGAAGAGGGCGAGATCTGCTGCGACGGCCCTTCGGTACATCTCGGCTACCACAATAATCCCGCCGCCAACGCCGAAGGCTTCCTCTCCGGGGGCTGGTTCAAGACCGGCGACCTCGGGGTCATCGACGATGCCGGGAATTTGCGCATTTCAGGGCGGGTCAAGGAGATGATCAATCGCGGCGGGATGAAGTTTCATCCGCGCGAGATCGAGGAGATCCTTTATACCCACCCGAAGGTGCTTTACGCCGCGATCGTCGGCATCCCCGATCCGCGCCTCGGCGAGAAGAGCTGCCTCTGCCTCGTGCCGAAGCCGGGCGCGCCGCCGACGCTCGAAGAGCTTCTTGCCTTTTTGGGCGACAGCGTCGCCACTTACAAAAGGCCCGAGCGGCTCGAGCTTTTCGACGGATTGCCCTTTACGCCGACGGGCAAGATCCAGCGCCACGTTCTCGTGCGCCAAGTGCGAGAGCGCCTTGCGCCGCCGGGCGCCAACGCGTAAGCCTCAACCCCGCAAAGGAAGACCGAAGGGGGAGTTCGGAGATGCTGAAAATGCAGGGTGTCATCGACATCCATACGCACCCGTTCACTGAGGAAACCGTCAAAGGGCAGGGGCTTTCCTACGCCGAGGCTCACGCATATTTCGGCAGAAGTCCGGCTTCTCCTTCCCATCATTGGTACAAGGACCGCAGGACGACGCCGATCGAAGAAAGCGTGGCACGGCTCAAAGCCGACGGCATGGACCTCGCCGTCGTCGTCAACATGAACGCTTGCGTCACCTGGGGCTCATGCTTGCCGAACGAATTCATCGGCAAATACTGCAAAGACCATTCCGATTTCTATCTCGGTTATGCCGGGATCGATCCGTATATGGACAGAAAAGGGGCTGAGAGGGAGCTCGATCGCTGCGTCAAGGAATACGGAATCGTCGGGCTCAAATTTCATCCAGCCTACCAGAACTTCTTTCCCAATGATCACGAGCGCGCCTACCCGCTCTACGAGAAATGCGTTGAATACGGGCTGCCCGTTCTCTTCCACACGGGATCGACGCGGATGACGCGTTGCACCATCCGCACCTGCCGCCCCGAGTTTTTGGACGAAGTGGCGACCGATTTCCCGGATCTGCGGATCATCATGACGCATTACGGCTGGCCCTGGACCGAGGAGGCCTTGGCCACGATCTGGCGCCACGAGCACGTCTATCTCGACCTCTCGGGCTGGATGCCGACTTATATCTTTGCCCACCAGCCGACCGTCTTCCAGTACATGAACTCGGTCGTCCCGGAGAAATTCGTCTTCGGTTCCGACTTCCCGGCGATCAGTCCCAAAGCGTGGATCGAAGACTTCTCCGAGTTTGCCGAGCGCGGCCTCGAATGGGGCGGCAAACGCCGCAGCTTCCGCGAAGAGAACCTCGAGAAATTCTTCCGCGGCAACGCGATCCGCGCCCTCAACCTCGAACAATTGAAGCCCGAGCTCGCCCGCCGGACGGAGTTCAAGATCCTGGAGCGCTGATCCGTGAGCCGAGCGCTCGAAGGCGTGCGCGTCCTCGATTTCTCCCGCGTGCTCGCGGGTCCTTACTGCGCGATGATCCTTGCCGACCTCGGCGCCGAGGTCGTCAAGGTCGAGCGCCCCGGGCCGGGCGACGATCTGCGGGGGTGGGGACCGCCGTTCACGCCCGACGGCGAGAGCACCTATTTCCTTTCGGTCAACCGCAACAAGCGCAGCGTCACGCTCGATTTGAAAAGCGAGGCCGGACGCCGTGTGGCTGAGCGCCTCGCCGCGAAGAGCGACGTCGTCCTCGAGAATTTCCAGCCGGGCGTCATGGAGTCGTTCGGGCTTGGATACGAGGAGCTGAAAGAGATCAATCCGCGACTCGTCTATTGCTCCATCACCGGATACGGGCGGGCCGGCCCGCTCAAGGATCGCCCCGGTTACGACATCGTCATCCAGAGCATGGGCGGGCTGATGAGCGTCACCGGCGAGCCGCAGGGGCTGCCGATGCGCGTCGGCGTCGCCATCGTCGATCTCGTGACGGGCCTCTATTCCGCGATCGGCATCTTGGGGGCGCTGCAGTCGCGCGCCCTTCATGGGCATGGGCAGAGGGTCGATCTCTCGCTCCTCGAAAGCTGCCTCTCGGTGATGCCGAACCTGACGGCCGGCTATCTGATGGCCGGGGCGAAGCCGGCGCGGCTCGGCAACGGACACCCCAATGCCGTGCCCTACAAGACCTTTGCGACCAAGGACGGCCATCTGACCCTGGCGATCGGCAATGACGGCCAATGGCGGCAACTCTGCGGCGCCGCCGGCCATCCGGAGCTGGCGAACGATCCCCGCTATGCCAAAAACCAGGCCCGCGTCGCCGGGCGGGAGGAAGTCGACGAACTGGTGAGCGGTTGGCTCGCGCAGAAGACGAGCGCGGAGTGGATGAAACTCTTGGCGAGCGCCGCCGTGCCCTGCGGCCCCGTTTATACGATCGACCGCATCCTCGCCCATCCGCAGGTCGCGGCCCTCGATCTCTTGAAGACGATGGCGCATCCGACCGGCGGATCGCTTCGCGTCGTCGGCGCGCCCTTTCACTTCTCGGACGACGATACCGAGCCTTATCTGCCGCCTCCGCTCCTCGGCGGGCACACGCGCGCGGTCTTGAAAGAGGTGCTCGGCAAGAGCGAAGCCGATCTCGACGATCTGGCAAATCGCGGCGCCTTCGGCGTAGGAGTTGCCAAGGATCGCAAAACGCACCGGAAGGGCTGATGCCGCGAGGCGGACCGCCCCTCACCCCAGCCCTCTCCCCGTGATCCCCGGATCAAGTCCGGGGAGGGCGAGGGAGTCGCTTTGCGGGCAGCGCGCTATTGTATCTTTCCCTCTCCCTCCGCAAACGGGGGGAGAGGGTAGGGTGAGGGGGGCGCAGGGGCTGGCATCGGCGCCCGCTAGAGATCGCGAATGAGCATGAAACGCCCGGTCACGATCCTTTCCGGCTTTCTCGGCAGCGGCAAGACGACGCTCCTCAATCACATTCTGAAATCGGTCGGCCAGTTGCGGGTCGCCGTCATGATCAACGACTTCGGCGAGATCAACATCGACAAGGATCTCGTCGTCGGCGAGAGCGGGGACGTCGTGGAACTGAGCGGCGGTTGCCTCTGCTGCGCGGTCCGCGAGGATCTTCTCGCTTCCGCCCGAGATCTGGTGCAGAGCGGTCGAGCCTTCGATTGCCTGATCGTCGAAACCTCCGGCCTCGCCCATCCCGGCATTGTCGCGCAGACCTTTCTGGTGCCGATGCTCGAAGAGAGCTTCCGCCTCGATGCCGTCCTGACGGTCGTCGACGGCGCCAATATCGAAGCCTCGCTCGACGAGAGCGAGACGGCGCGCGAGCAGATCCGCGCGGCCGACCTTTTCGTCGTCAACAAGCTCGATCTGGTGACGCCGGAAGAGGAGGCGCGGATCGCGCGGCGCCTTGCCGAAATCAACGCTCGCGCGCGGGCGTTGCGCGCGACCTACGGGCGGGTCGATATCGGCCTCTTGCTCGACATCGACGCGCATCGCGCGGGGGGCGGCGAGCATCACTCCCACGACCCGCAGCACGCGGAAATGCTCTCCCTTTCCTTTGCCGAGGAGATGGAGCTCGATTACGACAAGTTCGACCGCTTTATCGAGAGTCTGCCCGATGGCGTCTACCGCGCGAAAGGCACGGTTGCGATCCGCGGATTGAGCCGCCGGGTCATCTTCCATAGGGTAGGGGGCCGCAACGTGCTCGACCAGGGGGCGCCCTGGGGGAGGGATCGGCGATGCTGCCGGGCGGTGCTCCTCGGCAAGGAGTTCGACGGTAAGGGATTGTTGGCGCGGCTGCGGGAATGCGCCGCGCCTCCTCGATAAGGAGGAAATGAGCGATGGAAGACCGTTATGCGCGCTACAAGCGGCTCGCGTTCGATCGCCCGCATGCGAAGGTGCTGCGGGTGACATTGAACCGGCCGGAGAAACTGAACGCCGCCGATGCCTTGATGCATGCCGAGATGGGCGAGGTCTGGCGCGACATCGACGCCGATCCCACCGTCAACGCCGTGCTTTTGACCGGCGCCGGGAGGGCCTTTTCGGCGGGCGGCGATCTCGATGTCCTCGAGACGATGCGGGTCGATTTTTCGGCGCGCGCCAGGGTTTGGCGCGAGGCGCGCGACATGGTCTACAACGTCATCAACTGCTCGCGGCCCATCGTCGCGGCGATCAACGGTCCGGCGGTCGGCGCCGGGCTCGTCCTGGGGCTTCTTGCCGACATCTCGATCGCCGGGCGCTCCGCGCGGATCATCGACGGCCACACCAAATTGGGCGTTGCCGCGGGCGACCACGCCGCCATCATCTGGCCGCTTCTCTGCGGTATGGCCAAGGCCAAATACCATCTGCTTCTCTGCGAGCCGCTCGATGGCGAGGAGGCGGAACGGATCGGCCTCGTCTCGCTCGCGGTTCCCGACGCGGAGCTGCAAGAGCGCGCGCTCAAGATCGCGGTACGTCTCGCCGAAGGCGCGCAGAGCGCGCTGCGCTGGACCAAATACGCTCTCAACAACTGGTTGCGCGTCGCCGGTCCCGCCTTCGACACCTCGCTCGCGCTCGAGATGCTCGGCATGAGCGGTCCCGACCTGCCGGAAGGCATGGCGGCGCTCAAGGAGAAGCGCGCGCCGCGCTTCCCGCCCGACTGCATCCTCTGACCCCCGCTTTTTGCGCCGCAAACGGGATATCCCGCCGGCGAGGCGCTTTCGCACGGCGGCGGGAGGCATATCTATAAAAACGGCGAGAGAGCGCGCCCCAGCGCAAAAGAGATCTCGCGGTTCCCGTCATGTCGGATGTCATTGATCTCAGGGATTTCTACAAAGGCGATCTCGGCCAAGTCGCGAGAGGCATGATCCGCCGCGCGGTGCGCCGCATCTGGCCCGATCTCAAAGGCATGCGGCTTCTCGGCATCGGGTATCCGACGCCGTTCCTCACCTCGCTCCTGCACGAGAGCGAACGCACGGTGGCGGTGATGCCGGCCTCGCAAGGCGTTCTCGTCTGGCCGCCGGAAGGCCGCAACCTCGTCACTCTCGCCGACGAGGGCGAGCTTCCGTTCGCCGATTGCTCGATCGATCGCGTTCTCGTCGTGCACGCTCTCGAAGTGAGCGAAGAGGCGCGGGCGATGCTCAAGGAAATCTGGCGGGTTCTCGCGGGAGGCGGCCGGCTTCTCATCATCGTTCCGAACCGGCGCGGCATCTGGGCGCGTCTCGAAAGGACGCCTTTCGGCTTGGGGCGCCCATACACCATCTCGCAGCTTTCCCATCTTTTGCGCGACGAGCGCTTTATTCCGGTCGGTTCGCAGGGGGCGCTCTTTATCCCTCCGGCGCGAAGCCGGACCATCCTGCGCGCGGCGCCCTTCTGGGAGCGCATCGGCAAGAGGTTTTTCCCGAGCTTTTCCGGCGTCATTCTCGTCGAGGCGGGAAAGCAGATCTACGCGAAGCCCACGGCGGAGGTGCTGAGACCGCGACGCCATCTCGTTTACACGCCTGCGGCGCGCGGCCTCTCGCGGCAGCCGCAAGGTGCCGTTCAGAAGGCTGCCTTGAAAGGGTAGGGACCGGGAAAGTCGCCGACGAGGGCGGTATGACTGACGAGCCCCGCCTTCTCGTCCCAGAGGTGGAGCTGATAGCCGCCGGGTTCGAGGATAAAGCGGTTCGCCCGCGCGTCAGGCTCGAGGTCGAGAAAGAGCTGATGCGCGGTCGAAGGCGCCGTTCCGGCGATCGTGCCGGCAAATGGGCGGTCGATCGCGCGATGGACGTGCCCGCAGAGGATGCGCAGGATCTGCTTGTGGCGGCGGACGACCTCGGCAAAGGCCTCCCGGCCTTCGAGCCCGATCGCGTCCATCCCCGCCATGCCGGTGAGGAAGGGCGGATGGTGCATGAGGATGAGCGTTGGCCGGTCGGGCGCCAGGGCAAGCGTCGAATCGAGCCGGGAAAGCTGCGCGGCGCAAAGCCTGCCGCCGTCTTCCCCGGGGATGAGCGTGTCGAGGCCGATAATGGTGAGGCCGCCAAACGGGATGGAGAAATCGAGAACGCCCGAGCGCGGCAGATAGCCGTCGTGGAGAAAGGCTGCGCGCATGCTCTCGCGCCCGTCGTGATTGCCGGGGATCGCCACCATCGGCAGCGAAAGCGGCGCAAGGAGCGCCTTCAGATGCGCGTATTCCTCGGGGAGACCGCGCTGGACGAGGTCGCCCGTCAGAACCACGAGATCGGGTCGCGGGGAGAACGCGGCGACCGCCGCGACGGCGCTCTTGAGCGCCCCTGCCGTGTCGACGCGCCCGTAAGGCCGTTCGCCCGGAAGGGTGATATGGAGGTCGGAAAGCTGGGCGATCAGCATGAAGGCGTTATCCGGCGGCGACCCTGACCCCGGCGTTTTCTTCGAAGAGCTTGACGAATTCGAGGACGTCCTTGTCAGGGCCGCGCTTGTTGATCGCGGTCTGGAAAAGCTCGCGCACGAGGCCGGCGAGCGGCATCGGCGCCGCGCTGTCGTTTCCAAGCTTTGTCGCAAGCCGCACGTCTTTGAGCATCAGAGCCAAGGTGAAGGTGACGCCGAAATCGCCCGTCATGAGCCTTGGCAGAGCGAGCTCGGTGGTGGCGCTCCTCGCGCTCCCTTTTTGCAGAACCCGCGTGCACGCCTCGAGGCTCAATCCGTTCTTGATCCCCATCGCGAGCGCCTCGAAGGTGACCGCCCGGACGCCGGCGCTGATGACGTTGTTGACGAGCTTCATGACGTGCCCCGTTCCGACATCGCCCGTATGAAAGACATTGGGGCTGATCGTGCGGAAGATGGGCTCAAGGCGCGCATAAATCTCGCTTGGCGCGCCGACCATGATGGCGATCGTTCCGGCATTGGCGCCGTGCGGGCCGCCGCTGACGGGTGCATCCACCATCGTGACGCCGCGCTCGCGAAGGCGCGCCGCCATCTCGCGGGTTTCTCCCGGGTCTCCGGTCGTCATGTCGGCAACGATTTTCCCCGCCTCCAAAGCCTCGGCGACCCGGCCTTCGCCGAAAAGCACCTCGCGCACCTCTTTCGAGGTCGGCAGACAGGTCATGACGAGATCGCTTTCGCGCGCGAGCGCTTCGGCGCTTTGCGCCGGAACCGCGCCCGCTTGCGTGAGGCGAGCCGTGGCCTCAGGCCGAAGATCGAAGACCCGAAGCGGATGCTCGCGCACGAGCCGCCGCGCCAAAGCCCCGCCCATATTGCCCAGTCCGATATACCCAAGCCGCATCGCTCTCTCCCCTTGTGCTCTGTGGTCTATCCCCGAAAACGCGGTTCCGGCACGCCGGCGACGCCCGGACGCAGCGCGAAAAGGCGGCCGGCGTCCTCTTCCGTTGTCCCATCGCGTCTGAGCGAGGTGACATAGAGCGTGCGCAGGTCGCTGTCGCCAAAGGCGAGGCTCGTCGGCGTCGAGACTGGAAAATTGAGGCTTCCCGCGAGCGCGCCCGAAGGGGCGAAACGCAAGAGTTCGCCGGCTTCGACCGCGGCCACCCAGAGATGCCCTTCCGCATCGACCGTGCAGCCGTCCGGACGGCCGCGCCGGGAGGCGAAATCGGCAAACACCCGCCGCTCCCCGATCGCTCCGGAGGCAAGGTCGAAAGGGTATTGGAAGACCGCGGAGAGCCCGGAATCGCAATGGTACATCGTGCGGTCGTCGAGGCTCCAGGCGATCCCGTTCGAGAGGACGAGGCCGTCCGCCATAGGGTGGACCGAAAGATCGGGGTCGATGCGGTAAAGACGGCCGACGGGGTCCTTCAAATTGCGCGCCAAGGTGCCGGCCCAGAAGCGGCCGCGCCGGTCTGAGGCGCCGTCGTTGAAGCGCTCGAGCGCGAAATCGGGTCCGATCCCAGGGGCGCCCGATGGGATGTCGGTAAATTCGCCGGCTTCCGGGTCGATGAGGCCGAGCCCCGCCGCCCACGCCGCGATCATCCCGCCGCCCGTGCGCAGAGCGAAAGACCCGAGCCCATGCGGCAAGGCCCAGTTTCCATCGAACCGGCCTGCGGCATCGTTCCGGTGCATCCGCCGCCCGGCGATGTCGATCCAGTAGAGGCGCTCTTTTTGCGCATCCCAGACCGGGCATTCGCCGATCCCGGCGCGCGGGCTCGCGGCCAAAACCTCGGGCGCCGGCCGGAAGCGGGGGAGCGCAATCTCCGCCGTCACCCGCTCGAAATCGACCGCCACGCTTTGGCCGACGCGCGGCCCGAGCGCGCCCAGATCGAAAAGGCCGGCCGTGAGCCTCGGTCCTTCGGCAAGCTCGATCTGCGCGACCACATAAGGGATGTCGCCTTCAAAAGCGGGAAACCACGCCTTGTGAACGCGCGTCCAACTGGAGACGACGCCGCGGCCCGAGGCAGGGCGCCATTCCAGCCGCTCGCCAAGGCAAAACGGACAGAGCGGCCCCGGCGGCAGATGCGGCCGGTTGCATAGGAGACACCAGGGGAGAGAAAGGCGGCCCTCCTTCGCCGCTTCCCAGAAGGGCGCGCTGTCGGGGCCGATCCGCGGCAAAGGGCGCGCTTTGGCGGTCATCGCTTCAATTCCGAAAGAGGATCGAATCCCCCCATACGGTTCCCCATTGCAGGCAGTCCGCGCCGGGAATTTGCCGAATTCCGGCGCTGCCCCGAAGCTGGCGGACGATCTCGGCGATCGAGTTCCACCCTCCGACATGAGCCTCGGAAAGAAGCCCGCCGGAGGTGTTGACGGGTAAAGCGCCGCCCAACTCGATCCTTCCGCCCTGAACAAACGTCGCCGCCTCGCCCGCGCCGCAAAAGCCGAAACGCTCGAGCGCAAAGAGAACGAGTGGCGAGAACGCATCGTAAGTATAAAAACCGCGCACCGCTTCGCGTCCGATCCCGGAGCGGCGGTAGATCGCAAGGTCCTTTTCGCGCGCCGGGCCCCGGCCCTCTTTCTGCTGGTTGATGCCGAGGCCGCGGGGGGCGAAGATGAATTCCTCGCGTCCGGCGCGCATCCCTTGCATTCCCGCGATCCGAACCGGCTTCTCTTTGAGGTCGCGCGCGCGTTCGAGCGTGGTGACGAGGGCGACGACGGCGCCGTCGGTGATGAGGCAGCAATCGAGAAGGCGCAAAGGATCGACGATCATGCGCGCGCTTTGGTGGTCTTCGAGCGTGATCGGGGTGCGCATCACGGCGCCGGGGTTGAGCGAGGCATGCTTGCGCATCGCCACGGGAACGGCGGCGAGATCGGCCGAAGTCGCCCCGTAGAGCGCCATATAGCGCTGCATCGCCAAAGCCGCGCCGGCGGCGGGCGAGGTGAGGCCGTAGGGCGGCGACTCGCCGTGCGTGCCGCCTTCCTCGCGGCCGCCTTCGATGTCGCCCGGCCCGCCGAGGATCTGCCGCTCGCGCGTGAACGAGATCGCGGTGACGCAGGCGACGCAGCGCGCAAGCCCGTTCGTTACGGCGAGCGCCGCGCTCTGCAAAGCGTGCGAGACGAAGCGCCCGTGCAGCCAGCTCTGGTTGACATAGACGATGTCGAGATCGAAGGCCTCCGCGAACCGGTCGTAATCGACGCCCAATGGGGAGCCGAGATGGATCGAAAGCCCGTCCACTTCCTCGCGGCGGGTCCCGGCGTCTGCGAGCGCCCCCTTGAAGGCGACCGCGGCGAGAGCGAGCTGGCTTTCCGGAAGGCCGCGCCCGAAGCGGCTCAAACCGATGCCGGCAATCGCCGCCTCCTTGGCGGGATCAGCGGCCATCGCCCTTCGACAGGGGCCCCCCGCGAAGTCGTACTTCGCGGGGACCCCGGCTCAGGGCAACGGCTTGCCGGCGCCCAAGTTTGGTGGTTTGCTGCACGCGAATGTTGCCGATCAGCGGGATCTCAGAAATAGGGCGCTCCAGAGACGGCGCGACGATAGCAGCGGGGGACTTATGAAGGCAATGGTGGTGCGCGCTCCGGGCGGACCGGAGGCGCTCCGTCTGGAAGACCTGCCGGCGCCTTCGCTGCGGCGAAACGACGTGCTGATCCGCGTCGCCGCCTGCGGCGTCTGTTTCCACGACGTGGTGGTGCGCAACGGCACGTTGAAGCGCGGCGTCTCGATGCCTCTCATCCCCGGCCACGAGATCGCCGGAACCGTCGAAAAGGTCGGCCCCGAGGTCACCCTTTTCCGCCCCGGTGAACGCGTCGCCTCGGTGCAGAGGCGCCATATTTGCGGCCACTGCCGCCTTTGCCGCTCCGGGCACGAGACCGCCTGCCGCGAGCACGAATTCCTGGGCGACGTTGGATTGAATGGCGGCTACGCCGAGTTCGTCTGCGTCGAAGAAGACAATCTCGCGCATGTTCCGGAAGGCGCCCCTTTGGAGGAAGCGGCGATCGTCGCCTGCGCCATCGGCACCGAACTCAATGCGATCCGCAATGTCGCGAAGCTCTGCGCGGGCGAACGCGCGCTGGTCAACGGCGCCGGAGGCGGGCTTGGGATTCATGCGGTGCAGATCGCGCGGCTTTCGGGCGCCGAGGTCATCGCGGTCACGGGTTCGGCGAGGAAGCGCGATGCGATCCTCGCGGCCGGTGCGCATCACGTCGTCATTGCCGAGCACGGCAGCGATTTCTCCGCCGAGGTGCGCTCGCTGACGGCAGGCGAGGGGGTGGATGTCGCAATCGACAATGTCGGCAGCCCCACCTTCGAGCCGATGCGCAAGAGCCTCGGGATGTTGGCGCGCTGGGTGTTCGTGGGCCAGCTTTCGGGCGAGTTCGTGCGCCTCAATCCGGCGCAGCTCTTTCTGCGCGGCATCTCGATCCTCTCCGCTCTCAGCACCAGCCGCGCGCAGCTCGAGGATGCGCTCGCCCTCGTCGCGCGCGGGGCGCTCAAGCCTCTGATCGCCGGACGCTTTCCTTTGGCGAAAGCCGCCGAAGCGCACCGCATGGTCGAAAGCGCGGCGCCGACGGGACGGCTTCTCCTCTATCCGGAGGGAACGTGATCGAGCGCCGGGGCACCCCGCGAAGTGATACTTCGCGGGGATCCCGCCCTGAGGCGCGGACGGTCGGCGCTCTCCTCGATGAGCTTGCCCTGCGCCACCCCTCCCGCCTCGCGCTCAAGGCCGGCCAACTCTCGCTCGATTTCGCGAGCCTGCGCTCCGAGGTCCGCGCGCTCGCGCAGGATCTTCTGGCGGACGGTCTCGCTCCGGGCGAGAAGCTCGCGATCCTCATGGGAAACCGCGCCGAGTGGCTCTTTCTCGCTTTCGCCGCCCAGCTCTTGGGCGCGGTTCCGGTCGGCATCAATACGTGGTCGAGCCCCCGCGAACTCGAATATGTGCTCGCCCATTCCGAGGCGTCCCTCCTTTTCGTCGCCCGGCGCTTCCTCAAAGCGGACTATGTAGAAATGCTCGAAGGTTTGCGCCCGTGGCGGGAGCGCTTTCCGGCGTTGCGCGGCATCGTCGTCATCGACGGCGAAGCGGGGGAGGGGATGACCCCCTTCGCGCGCTTCGCCGGGTCGGGGAGGGGCGTCAACGAAGCCGCGCTCGACGCCCGCGCTCGCGCCGTTGGGCCCGAAGATCCGGCGATCCTCCTTTACACTTCCGGCTCGACCAGCCTGCCGAAAGGCGTGCTTCTCGCCCATAAGGGGCTCATCGAGAACATGTGGGAGATCGGCTCCCACCTTCATCTCTTACCCGACGACCGGGTCTGGGTCGCGGTTTCTCTCTTCTGGGGCCTCGGTTCCGTCAATGCGCTTTTTGCCGCCTACACCCACGCCGCGGCGGTGGTGTTGCAGGAGTTCTATGAGGCGGGCGCCGCGCTTCGCCTCATCGCCCGCGAGCGCTGCACCGCGCTTTACGGCACGCCCAACATGCTGGCGGGCCTCATGGACCACCCCGAGCGGAGCCGTTACGATCTCTCCGCGGTCAATAAATGCGCGACCATCGGCAGCCCGGAGCAGATGCGCCGGGCGATTGCCGAAGTCGCGCCGATGACCTGCCAGATCTACGGCTTGACCGAGGGCTACGGCAACAGCGCCGTCACCGACGCCGGCGACCCGCCGGAGCTGCGCGCGACGACCGTCGGCTTCCCTCTTGCGAGCCAGAAGATCCGCATCGTCGATCCCGAAAGCGGGCGCGAGTTGCCGGCGGGCGAAGCCGGCGAGATCCGGATCAAAGGCCAGACGATGATCGGCTATCATCGCGATCCGGCACGAACCGCAGAAGCCTTCGACGGCGAAGGCTGGCTCAAGACCGGCGACCTCGGCCTCTTCGATGCCGACGGCAGGCTCCGATTCCGAGGCCGCATCAAGGAGATCGTCAAAAGCGGCGGGATCAACATTTCTCCCGCCGAGGTCGAGGAGGTTTTGCAGGCCCATCCCGAAGTCTCCCAGGCTTATGTGATCGGCCTTCCCGATCCCGTGCGCGACGAGGTGCTGGCCGCCGTCATCGTGCCGCGCTCGGGCTCGGCCCCATCCGAAGCCGCGCTCGCCGCGCATTGCCGGAAAGCGCTTGCCGCCTACAAGATCCCGCGCCACTGGCGCCTCGTCAGCGAGAGCGAACTTCCTCTGACGGTAACGGGCAAGCTGCAAAAAAACCGGCTCTCGGAACTCTTCCGCTGAATGGCTGGCGCCGCTGTCGCCTCTGGTGCTTAGCCGGCGATCTCCTGAGCCCGGCGAAGAAAGTGCCGGTTGGGAGCGCTGCGCGGGCGCAGAGCCACGCGTTCATGCGCAAGCGACAGCGCGACATCCCGGCGACCGGCGCGCACGGCCGCCTCGGTCAGGGTCCAGTCGGCGATGTCGCGTTGCGCATGGCTGCCGCCGATCCGAGAGAGGTCGGCGCGAACGGGCAGCAACCGCTCGACCGCCCGGTCATAGGCGCCGCGGTGAAACGCCGCCAAGCCCTCGACGAGGGGAATGCCGACCGTGCGATAGAGCCGCGCCGCTTCGACGCCGCTCGCCGCACTCTCGTGCATTGCCGAAAGCCGCCGCTCGACGCGCGTTTCCTCACCCGAGCACAGTTCGGCCATTGCGGCATGGATGTCGCCGAAGACGAGGCACCGGCCGTCGGCGTGGCCTTCCCAGAACTCCGCCAACTCCCGCCGGCGATCGCCGACCTCGCAGCCGAGCAGGTCGAGGCGCCAAAAGAGCGCCGTCGCATTGGTGAGGCTCAGGCAAAAGGGGCGTTGCGTGGCGCGGATCGGACCGTCGTAGAGCGCGAGCGCAGCCTCGTATTGGCCGAGTTCCAAATGGAAGAGCGCCTTGTGCCACCAGATGTGAACCTGGTTCATATGCCCGGGGGTCGACCATGAGGGCTGTCGCGCCGTCATCCAGCCCAATCCGTCTTCCGCGCGCCCCGTCATTTCCATCACATGGGCGACGGTGTGATGCGGCCAGAAGGAAAGCGGTTCGAGTTCGGCGGCGGCGCGCGACTCCTCTTCGGCGCGGGCGTAATCGCCGGCTTCCTCGAGCCCGAAGCCGTGAAAGGCGAGAAGGGTCGCGTAGCCCGTTTGCTCCTTCGACCAGAATGGCAGAGCGCGCGCCGAGCGATCGCGCAGCCGGTGGAAGCGCCCGAGAAATCCGTCGGTGAGCGCGGCCCCCTGGTGGGCTACGAGGTCCAAGGGATAGCGCATCAGGTGGCGATCGAGGATCGCGACGGCCGCGGCGCGAGCGCCCTCGATGAGGTGCGAGAGGGCGGCGAGATGGGCGTCTTCACGCTCGTTCCGCCACAAAGGCCGAACCGCCTCGACGAGGAGACGGGCCTTCCGCATCAGCTGAGGATCGTTTGCGATCGCAAACGCCCAAGCCTTCCCCAGATGGGCCATCGCGAAGGCGGGTGCGGCCTCGCGCGCCGCATCGAAGAGCGCCATGGCGTCGCCATGGACGATGTTGAATGCGCGCACGGCCTCCTCGTAAGCCGTGAGAGCGGCCGCAGTCGCGCCGGAAAGGTCATGTCCCTGGGCATCCCTGATCATCATTCGCTCCATTATTGTCGGTAGCGGCTCCTCGGCGCCACGCGCGGGGCGTTGTGGGAGCTCGGTTGCGAAAGCTTGCCGTCATTCTCGCGTTTCTACGTCTCTTCATGCAAGCTCGGATCGGGGGGAAGCCCGAGGGCGACCGGAGCTCGGGCGCAAGCCCGGACGCCGCCCGTCGGGGCGTAGGAATTTTTGCAGGATCCTCCGATGAGCCCCAATCCCATCACCCTCGCGATCGTCGTCGTGCTCGCCGGCGTTGGCGCGCTGGCGCTCGTCTCCGGCCGGCGTTAGAGCATTTTCCTATCTGACGTACCCGGCATGCGCGAGATAATGCCGGCATTCCTCGGGTGAGAAGCAGTCGAGCAGCTCGCCGATTCGCGTCCACAGTGCCGGGATTGAGCGCTCTGCGGCCT
>JAKAOO010000244.1 GCA_021812165.1 Pseudomonadota bacterium
CAGCTTTGCGAGAAAGGCCGCGATCATCGCGGGGAGCGCAAAGGTCCGCCGGTTCTTCGCGACGACGGTCAGAAAATCGCGGACGAGCAGCGGCAGCCCCGCGCCCTCGGCCAGCGCGGCGAGGGCTTTCGCCTGTTCGGTCCGCGACAGGATGGGGCTTCGGACGAGGCGCACGAGATCGGCGCTTGCCGCGAGCATGGCGCGAAGTTCCTGGAGCGCGCGCGCGACCTCGTCGAGCGCCTTCGCCTCCTCGGCGAGATCGAAAAGCGCCGATGCGTAACGCTCGGCAAGCCCGGTAACCCCTGTCGCGGCGGATGCCACTCTAAGAACAACCCTCGCTCATCGCGCCGGCGACCGCCCCGTTGCGCCGGGGCGGCGGCGGCCATTTCTCGTTCTCTGCGGCGCGACAACACCCTTATCGCCGGGGGCCGACACCCCATTCATCCCTAACACGAACGGCTCGCGCCGCGCAATCCTCCGTCGTTGCGGCAGAATGCGCCAGCCGCAGGCCTAGAGAAAGCTGTAGGGATCGATATCGACCTGAAGGCGCACGGACGATTCGAGACGCACGCGCGCGAGCCACTCGCCGAGCACCGCCTGCAAAGCAACTTCGCGCGAGGCCTTGGCGAGAAAGCGCCGGCGGTGGCGCCCGCGCAGGATGGCGAGAGGCGCCGGCGCCGGCCCGAGGATTGTAAGTCCGGGAAGCTGCGGCGCCGCGCGGGCGAGAGCGCGTGCCGCAAAATCGACCGCTTCGGCATCGGCGGCCGCGAGGATCAACGCCGCAAGGCGCCCGAAAGGGGGAAGGCCTTCGGCGCGCCGCATTGCCGCCTCGGCGGCGATGAAGCGGTCACGGTCGGCCGCTGCGAGCGCTTTCATGACCGGCTGCTCAGGCATCGCGGTCTGGATCAACACGCGACCCGGCCTCTCGGCGCGGCCGGCGCGGCCTCCGACCTGGTGCAGGAGCTGATAGGTGCGCTCGGCCGCGCGCAAGTCGCCGCCTTGAAGCCCGAGATCGGCGTCGACCACGCCCACCAGGGTCAACCAAGGGAAATGGTGGCCTTTCGCGACGACCTGCGTGCCGATGAGAACGTCGTAGCGCCGCTCGGTCATCGCCGTTGCAAGCTCGGCCGCCGCGCGCGGACCCGAAAGCAGATCGCTCACCATGAGCGCCGTGCGCGCCTCCGGAAAGCGTGCGGCAACTTCCTCCCGCAATCGCTCGACACCGGGACCGCAGGCCGAAAGCTGATCGGCGGCGAGACATTCGGGACAAAAGAGCGGCATAGGCTCGCTGTAGCCGCAGTGATGGCATAGGAGTTGCGCGCGAAAGCGGTGCGCGACGAGCCAGGCGGTGCAATTGGGGCACGCGAAGCGATGGCCGCAGGCGCGGCAAAGGGTGAGCGGCGCGTAGCCGCGGCGATTGAGGAAGAGAAGCGTCTGTTCACCGGCCGCGAGCGTCGCCGTCATCGCGGCGACGAGAGGAGGCGAGAGAAAGAGGCCGGGCTCGCAGCGCTCGCGCTTCAGATCGACAAGCCGCACCTCGGGAAGGGAAGCCGCCTTCAAGCGGCGCGGCAAACCGACGCGCTCATAGCGGCCGCGCGCGACGTTGACGGCGGTTTCGAGGGAGGGCGTCGCCGAAACGAGGACGATCGGGATCTTCGCAAGAAAGGCGCGCAACACGGCCATGTCGCGCGCGTGGTAAGAAACGCCTTCCTCCTGCTTGTAGGAGGAATCGTGCTCCTCATCGACGACGATGAGCCCCAATCGCGGAAACGGCAGAAAGAGCGCCGAGCGCGCTCCGACCACGACCGATGCGCGCCCCGAGGCGACCGCTCGCCAGATGCCGCGCCGGCGGGTCCGGCCGATATCGGAATGCCACTCGGCCGGAGCGACGCCGAAGCGGTGGCGAAACCGCTCGAGCCATTGCGCGCCGAGCGCGATTTCGGGCAGAAGAACGAGCGCCTGCTTCCCCGCGGCGAGCGCGGCGGCGACCGCGGCGAAATACGTTTCCGTCTTGCCGGAGCCGGTCACCCCATCGAGAAGCGTCACCCGGAACGAGGCTTCTTCGACCCGCGCCACGAGGCGCCGCGCGGCGGCCTCCTGGTCAGCCGAGAGCGGCGGCCCGGAAAGGCGCCAATCGGGGAGCGGAAAATCCTCCGATTCGGCGGCGGCGCGCCGCTCTTCGAGAAACCCGCCCGCAACGAGGCGGAGGAGGACGCCGGCGCCGGCGCCCGACCTGCGCGACAATTCCGCCGCCGCCAGCGGCTCCGACTCTGCCGCCCGTGCAAGCACCCGAATCTGCGCCGGCGAGAGGTGCGCCGCACCCGAAAGAGCGCTGTCCTGAGCCCGTCGAAGAGCGCTGTCCTGAGCCTGTCGAAGGGCGCTGTCCTCAGCCTGTCGAAGGGCGCTGTCCTGAGCCTGTCGAAGGGCCGCGCGGCCCGCTTCGGAGACTTGGACGAGGCGGCGCGCGCGCGGCGGCAACAGCGCCTCCGGCACGCTCATCGCCATGCGCAACACCATTCCGAGAGGCGAGAGCGTGTAAAGCGCGGCGCGCTCGATAAAGCGCCGCAGCTCCGGGGGGAGCGGCGGCGCGTCGAGAATTTCGACCAAAGGCTTTTGGCGCTCGAGCGGCCACCCCCCTCCCCGCTCTTCCCACACCACGCCCGAAAGGCGGCGCCCCCCGAGCGGCACTCGCACAAAAGTCCCGGGCTGCGGCGCGCGCAGCCCTTCCGGCACCCGGTAGCAAAGCGGCTCGACGAAAGGCAGCGGCAAGAGAACGCTGACCGAAGCCGCGCTCTCGCCCGCGCCATCGCCCGCGATCTGCGCCGAACTGGTTTGACTTAGAGACATGGGTTACACTTGCTCTCGAAGATAGAGCGGAGAAAGACGCTCGTCGGCGCAACTCGGTTCGGGTCGTTCACTATGATCGTATGTGCGTGCAGTGCGTTCCGTTTCGTCCGCCGCGCGGGCCAGAGCTAGCGTTCGTGGCCGATCGCCCCCAGGATCAGCCAAAGCCGGCCGCCGCGGCCTCGCCGCCGGTGGAAGTCGGCGCACGCGATGTCCTTCTTTATCTGCGCCAAAATCCCGATTTTCTCGATTCGCATCCCGAAGCCTTGAAACTGTTGCGGCCTTCGGGCCGCGAGCCCGGCGACAACGTGCTCGATTTCCAGCATTTCATGCTCGAGCGCCTGCGCCGCCATCTCCTGCGTCTCGAAAATCAGCAAAAGAGCCTCATTTCGACAGGCCGCAGCAACCTCGCAAGCCAATGCCGCGTGCACAAGGCGGTTCTCGCGATCATCCGCGGCAAGAGCTTCGAGCAGCTCCTGCAGGTCGTCACCACCGATCTCGCCGTGATCCTCGATGTCGACGTCGTCACGCTCGGCGTCGAAAACGAGGCGGTGCCGGCGCGGCGTCTCTCGCTTTCCGGCATTCGCCTCTTGAAAGCGGGCGCCGTCGACGCCCTCCTCGGCCGCAATCGCAACGTGCTGCTCTCGCCCGGGATCGAGGGCGATCCGGCGCTTTACGGCGGCGCCGCGGGTCTTGTGCGCGCGCAAGCGCTGTTGCGGCTCTCGTTTGCGAGCGAGGCGCCCCCGGGCCTCCTTTGTATCGGGACCCGTCGGCCGGGAGCCTTTCACCCTGGGCTCGGAACGGAGCTTTTGAGCTTTCTCGCCCGCGCCCTCGAAATCACGATGGCGCAGTGGCTCGCGCTCGGGCCTTAAAAGGCGGCGAGGACCCGAGCCCGCGGCAGGACTTCCCGCCGCGGCCGGCGCCGCTCTCTCTCGCCCGCTTCCGGGCGGCCGCGGATTTGCGCGCGGCGATCGCGTTGTGGGCGGCTTGGCTCGCGGGAGAGCGCCGCGCTTCGGCGCACACGGTTGCCGCCTACGGCCGCGACCTCGCCTTTTTCCTCGATTTCCTGACCGAGCATCTGGGCGAAGCGCCCGGTCTCGACGCCTTTTCTCGTCTTTCCCCCGCCGATTTTCGCGCCTTTCTCGCCGCGCGCGCCGCCCGCGGGCTCACCCCCTCCTCGCTTTCGCGGGGGCTTTCGGTCTTGCGCGGCTTTGCGCGGTTCTTGGAGCGGCGCGGGTTCGCCAAGGCGCCGGCGCTCGCTCTTCTCTCTTCCCCCAAAAGGAAAAGGAGCCTGCCGAGACCGCTCGGCGTCGAAGCGGCGAAGAACACCGTTGCCGCCGCTTCCGAAGTGGCCGCGCGAAAATGGGCGGGCAAGCGCGACGCCGCGATCCTTGCGCTTCTCTATGGCTGCGGCCTCAGGCTTTCCGAAGCGCTCGGGCTTTCTCGGGCCGAGGCGCCTTTGGGCGATATTCTCGTTGTCATGGGGAAAGGGCGCAAGATGCGTCGCGTTCCGGTGCTCCCGGCTGTGAGGAAGGCCGTCGAGGAGTATCTCGCCGCATGCCCCTTCGCCCTCGAAAAAAAGGGTCCCCTCTTCGTCGGCGCGCGCGGCGGCCCGCTCCATCCCCGCCTCGTGCAGCGCCAGATGGCGCTCTTGCGGGGCTATCTGGGCCTCCCGCAAAGCGCGACGCCGCATGCGCTCCGCCACAGCTTCGCCACCCATCTTCTGGGCGCGGGCGGCGATCTGCGCGCCATCCAGGAGCTTTTGGGCCACGCGAGCCTGACGACGACAGAGCGCTATACCGGGGTCGACAGCGAGCGTCTCATCAGCATTTACAACGCCGCGCATCCGCGCGCGCGAGAGCGAGGTGAAGGAGAATGGCACTGAAACCGATGGTGCTTCAGTTCGGCATGGGAACCGACATCCACGGCCGCGACTACACGAAAGCCGCGGTGCGGGCGCTCAAGGACGCGCTCTCTCACAACGGGCTCGACGTCGCGCGCGCCTGCGGCCTCTCGGCGGAGGCGATGCGGGTCGAGGTGAGGATTGGGGTGCCGCGCCCCGACCTCGTCGACAAGGCCGCCGTGCTCGCGGCGTTGCCGCACGGTACCGGCAGCGTCGAGGTCGTCGCAGGCGGGCTCGAAATCGCGAACGACGCCGGCAGCGATGCGGCGGTCATCG
>JAKAOO010000042.1:0-16827 GCA_021812165.1 Pseudomonadota bacterium
CGATATCTTCCTTCGACAGCCCCGGCGTACGCCGGGGGTCCTCGGCGCACTCCGCCTCACCGCAGCCGAGAAGGAGCTCGCGATCGATTCCGAGTTCGCCGAACTCGTTGACGACGATGGCAAGCCTCCTCCCTTCCGCGTGCGCGAGAAGGTGGCGGATGAGGCTCGTCTTGCCGGCGCCCAAGAAGCCGGTGACGATGGTTGCCGGAACGCGCCGCATGTCACTCCGCTCCGCGCGCCGAGGAAGCTCCGCACCCGCCCCTCACCCCAACCCTCTCCCCGCATTGCGGGGAGAGGGAGGGCCCCGCTGATCCCCGGATCGAGTCCGGGGCGGAGGGTGAGGGGCAACGCGCGGACGAGAAGGCACCGTCGATCATCCTGGTTCCTTCAGCACCAGCGGCAAGCCGGCGGCAAGGAAGACGACGCGGCCGGCGAGCGCGGCAAGCTTTTGGTTGAGCGTCCCTTGGGCATCGCGAAAGCGGCGTCCGAGCGCGGTTTCCGGCACAAGACCCATGCCCACCTCGTTTGCGACCAGCACGATCGGCCCCGGCGCGCGCGAAAGTTCGATAAAGAGCCTTTCCGTCTCGTCCCCGACCGCTCTTTCCGCCAAGAGAAGATTTGAAAGCCAAAGCGTCAAACAATCGACGAGAATCGGCGTTTCGCGCCCGCTATGCGCGGCGATTGCGGAGGCGAGTTCGAGCGGCGCTTCGACCGTTCGCCAGAACGCGCCGCCGTCCTCTCTTTGTCGAAGGGCGCGCCGCGCGCGATGGAGGGCGATCCGCCGGGCCATCTCTTCGTCCCTCCCTTCGGCGGTCGCGCAATAGACGCCGCCCATCGCCGCCTTCTCGATCAGCGACTCGGCATGGCGGCTTTTGCCGGAACGGGCGCCGCCCAAAACCAGGGTGACCCTCGGAAGTGCGCGATTGGCGGTCAATGATGACAAGGCTCCTCCTCCGCCCGAGGAATCGTCCGAACAGCGGCGATGCGGAGGTCTCCTGGCTCGGGGTCATCGCCCGCGGCGCCTTCCCGGCCGGACCGAGGCCCAACCAGTGGCTCTTTCGGGGCCCCCGCGAAGTGGTACTTCGCGGGGAACCCTGCCGCAAGCTCGCCGCTTACAGTTGCGGGGGCAGCGCCGGCTTTTGACCGGACTTCCCTGTCGCATCGCGAGGGCGATCCTACCAGCGCTTCCCTCCGCGCGCAAAGCTCCTGCAAGAGAGGCCCTGGCGAAAGGGCGCCTACCGCACGGTGTGGTTGACGGTCACCACCCTCCAGCCGTGGCCGAGGCCGGGGCCATCGACGCGATCGATGCGGGTCAAGGAACAGTTCTCGATCGCAAAGGCGAGCGCCGCTTCGGCGTCGAGACCGAGCGCCAGAGAAAGCGCGGAGCGTCCACCCACTTTCCAGCGACCCTCAGAATGTGCTGGAGCTTTTGCAGTGCGCCCAATCGAGCTTGGGAAAACCGTCGTTTTCTTGAAATGGCCATTTTTGTTGCATTTTCATCCGCATGAGCGCTTGATCCATGACCCAGTCCAGAGCGAGATTGTATACTGAGTATTTCAACCACTCGCTCGGTTTAATAGACAGTCTTTCGCGCGCAAGTGTTTCCTCATCGCGGTCGATGCCCATGATCACGTCGGCGGCGTCTGGTTCCACCCGTGTGTCCTCAACGTTCACTTTGTCGAGAGACAGTTTTGCGTCGGCCAATTCGAAGACTAGCTCGGTTATTTTGTCATCGCTTTGGATCGCCTGCCAGATAAGACGGCCTAGCTCAGAGAGTCGCTCTGCCAGATCTTGCCTTTCCATCTTCTTAATCTCTCGGTGGAGGATTTGAAACGCGCTCGCTGCCGTCCACGCCGACCTGATTCAAGCCCGCACCGTCCGAACATCTGCACCTCGCTCCTCGCGACGGAGGCATGGCGGGATTCGGAAGCTAGCGACGCCGCTCCCGTTGGCGGTCGGGCGGTCTTCCGTATCAGCTTCACCAGAGGCTCGCTGATGGTTACGATGCTTCTGTCGGGCCGGCTCAAGATGCACAACATTACTGCTGAGCGATCGAGCCGAGCCGGCCTCTCCGGACGTCGCGCCGTCCGCGGTACGACTGGCGACGAGGAGACACTGAAGGTCGAATTGCCTTCTCTCCAGACGTGAGCTCGACATATCGGATGTCAGCCGGAACCAATCTCCCCATTCCGGCATGTCGATAAAGAGCGGAAGGCGAAACGCCGCGGCTACCTCGTACAAAGTCTTTAGGGATAGCCTGCCGTAGTCGGGGTCTTCGAGCCGCGAAACAACGCTTTGGGGCTTCGCGACGCGGCGGCCGAGCTCGGCCTGAGACCATCCGCGTTGCTCGCGGAGAGCCCGGATCTGAAGGGCAAGCCGGGTCCGCATATGGGATACAACGAACAGGCTCCTCAGCTTGTCATCTTCGAGCTCTTGCAGGAACGCCGGGCTCGGGATCGTCGAAGAGCCAGCAAGGCCGAGATCGGGCTGTGGCATCTCGTTCAACCTCTGCTTTTCGTTTCTGAGCTTCTTCCGCCGCATTTCGCGGTAAGAAATGATCGTCCCTTTCGGTGGCGCAGAGCACCAAGGTGAAGACATCCGCGCCGGGCCCGTGAAACCCGAGCGGGCGCTGTTGCGCTCCGCCGGCCTTGAACCGGATCTCGCCGAGGCCGTGAGCATCGCCAGCGAGCCAAGCAAAGCGCGGCCGTCGCCACTCTGCGAATGGCAGGCCTCGGAGCGCCAGAAGGCTCGTCAGGAATTTGGCTCGAACATCTCTGGGCCGGCCCTCGTACCACGCCTTGACCTCGTCGACTCCGTCCTCGGAAAGGTAACAGCGAAACCGCCACGGCGGCGGAGACGGCATCTATCCTATCCCAATTTTGCTATATAGGAAGCAGAAATCAGTCTGGCCAGGCATCGCAAAATGCCTACCGCACCGTCCGGTTGACCGTCACCACCCTCCAGCCATGGCCGAGGCCGGGGCCATCGACGCGATCGATGCGGGTCAAGGAACAGTTCTCGATCGCAAAGGCGAGCGCCGCCTCGGCGTCGAGACCGAGAGCCAGGGCGAGCGCCGAGCGGATGGTGCCGCCATGCGCGACCGCGATGATGTCGCGCTCGGGGTGCGCCTCGGCGAGGCGCAGGATCGCGCGCGAGGCGCGCGCCACGACGGCAACGAAGCTTTCCCCTCCGGGCGGAGCCACATGCGCGGGCGCGTGCCAGAAGCGGTGGAATTCCCCGCCGCGCAGTTCCCGCAACTCCTCATAGCTGAGGCCTTGCCACTCGCCGAAGTTCTGCTCGGCAAGCTCGGGGATCTCTAAGGTGCCGGGGCCGGGGATCGGCTCGGGACCGGGGAGCCCGGCGCGCACGATTGCAGACGCCGTCTCGTGCGTGCGGCGCAAATGGCTCGTCACCCACACCGCTTCGCGCGGAAGCTCCCTCGCCAGAGCCTTGAAAAGTTCGATCTCGGAGCAGTCGCAGGAGACGTTGGTCTGGCCGTAGATGCGCCCGCCATGGTCGACGGGCGCGTGGCGGATCCACCAGAAACGCGTCTCAAGCGGCGTCATTGCGCCGACGCGACAAGCAGCACTGCGATCTCTCCCACCTGTTCTATGGCGCCCAAGACGTCGCCCGTGTAACCGCCGATCTGCCGCCGCGCAAGCGAAACGACGGCAAGATCGCCGAGTGCGGCGAGCGCGAGACCAAGGAGGCCCGCAAGGGGTCCCAGCGTTAGAAGGACGAAAACGAGCGCGAGCGCCAGCGCGACGAGCGTTGCGGGAAGAGGCGGCTCGCCGAAAGCGGCGCCCAGACCTTCTGTGCGCGCGGGCTCAAGGGCGAGGGCCGCCAAGGGTAAGAGCGCGCGCGAGACCGCATGGGCGGCGATGAGCGCGAGAGCCGCATTGAGCGGCCGGCCGATGGCCGCAAGGGCGGCGGCACGCAGCCCCAGAGAGAAAAGGGTCGCGGCGACGGCAAAGGTGCCGTGGCGGCTGTCGCGCATGATCGCGAGCTTTTCTTCGCGGCTGCGGCCGCCGCCAAACCCGTCGGCGGTGTCCGCAAGCCCGTCTTCATGCATCGCTCCGGTCAGAAGAACACCCAACAGAAGTGCGAGAAGCGCCGCCGCCGCGGACCCCAGGCCGAGAAAGCGCGCGAGCGCAAAGAGAAGACCGCAGCAGGCCCCGATCCCGGCGCCGATGAGAGGGAACGCCCATACCGTTTCGGCGAGAGATCCCTCCGCCACGACGGCAGCCGCGGGAAGGGGCACCCGCGTCAAGAAGACGGCCGCGGCTGAAAGCTCGGCGAGAAGGCGCTGGCGGCGCGGGTGCTCGTCGAAGGAAGCCATCGCGATGTCCTGAGTCTGTCGAAGGGCGCTGTCCTGAGCCTGTCGAAGGACCGCGACGATACAGGAAGAGAGCGCGGCAACGCCGGCTTTTTCTCCTTTTGCCGGCGCTTTTCTTGCCCCAGGATCGCGGCGATCGAACCCGGAGAGAGCGCCATGAAAGAGCCCGCAACCAACCTCGACGAGATCCGCACCCTGTTGAAGCACCTTCCCGGCCCGGATCTCGAAGCGGGAACGGCGACGGCTTTGCGCGAATCCCGGCTCACGAAGCCGCCGGGCGCGCTCGGGCGGCTCGAAGAGCTGAGCCACTGGCTCGCGACGTGGCAGGCGCGGCATCCGCCGCGGATGGAGCGCCCGCGCACGCTCGTCTTCGCCGGCAATCACGGTGTCGCCGCGCGCGGCGTCTCGGCCTATCCGGCCGCGGTCACCGCCGAGATGGTGAAGAATTTTCTCGCCGGGGGCGCCGCCATCAACCAGATCTGCCGCGTCGTCGACGCCGACCTCCGGGTCTTCGAGATGAACCTCGAGACCCCGACCGGCGACATCGTCGAAGAGCCGGCGATGAGCGAGGAGGAATGCGCCAGAGCCATGGCCTACGGGATGATGGCGGTCGAGCCCGGGATCGACGCCCTCGCCTTGGGGGAAATGGGGATCGGCAACACGACCGCCGCCTCGGCACTATGTCTCGCACTCTTCGGCGGCGAGGCGGCGCTCTGGGTGGGGCCGGGAACCGGCGTCACGGGAGACGCCCTCGAAGGAAAGCGCCGCGTCGTCGCCGCGGCCGTCGCCCGCCATCTTCCAGAGGCCCAAGATCCCTTCGACCTCTTGCGGCGATTGGGCGGCCTCGAACTGGCGGCGATCGCGGGCGCAGTCTTGGCGGCGCGTTTGGGGCGGGTTCCGGTGGTGCTCGACGGCTTTGCCTCGACCGCGGCGGCCGCGGTCCTTTACGCTGCCGATCCGCAGGCTCTCGACCATGCGATCGTCGCCCATCTTTCGGCGGAGCCCGCGCATCGCCGGCTCGTCGAGAGAATCGGCAAGCGGCCGCTTTTCGATCTCGGCATGAGGCTCGGCGAAGGGACCGGCGCGACGCTCGCCTTTGCGATCCTCAAAGCGGCGGCGGCTTGCCACGCCGGCATGGCGACTTTTGCCGAAGCCGGGGTCAGCGGGCCTTCCTAGCACCGTATTCGAGAACCTTCTTATTGCTCAGAGCGCGGCCCAAAAAAGCCTTCGATTGACTTGGGCGAACGAAGAGGGGTCTCTGGATCTACGGTTTGACCAGAGGTAGAATGAAATGGATCTGATGCCGGCCGTCGGTGGGGGGAAAAAGAGATGACGGAGCCCGGTTACCGGCCCTATGGCTGGGAAGAGTGGCCCGACTTTCCGTGGTGCTCGTACCAGTTCCGCCGCGTTCTCGGCGAGACGCAGGAAGGCGGCGGGGCCATCAGCGAGTGCTTCATGGCGGACGACGCGATGCGCCCGGGAGACGGCGAAAGCTGGTTCGGGGAGTGGCGGCGTCTCGCGGCCCGAAGTGCCGGCCAAGCGGCGGCGGCCGAAGCCGCGGCGCACGTCGTCAGGGCCCGGAACGCTTGTCTTCGCGCGATGAATTACTGCCGCGCCAGCGAATACGGGCTCGCGCCTTCCGACCCGCGCCGGCTCGCGGTGAGCGGATCGACCCTCGGCGAGGATCTCGTCTTCGATTGGCTCAGCGACGTTTTCGCCGCGAAGCCGGTCGCGTCGCAACAATAGACAACGGGGGAAAACGCCATGGCAAGGAAAGCCGCAGCGGAAAGCTTGAGGCCGCAGTTGATCGCGGAAGCGATCGACCTCTTGTCGCTGACGAAGCGCCTCGGCTTCGTCATCTCGGCCGGGGCGATGGGCTATTTCTGCGACTCCTTCGACATCATCGTCATCGCGTATGCGCTGCCGAGCATCATGATCGCCTTCCATCTCCATCCGGCGGAGCTGGGGCTCGTCGGCTCGGCCGGCCTTGGCGGCATGGCGGTCGGCTCGTGGGTCTGGGGTTGGATCGCCGATCGCTGGGGCCGCGCGGCCGTGTTCGCGAGCACGGTCCTCATGTTCTCGATCTTTACGGGAGTGGCGGCGTTTTCGTTTTCGGTAGGTTTTCTCATCGCGGCGCGTTTCCTGACGGGGCTCGGATTGGGCGGGACGATCCCCGTCAGCCAAGCCCTCGTCACCGAATATTCGCCGGCGCGGCTGCGCGGCCGGATCGCCGGCCTTTTGCCCCTCTCCTGGCCGATCGGCATCTTCGCCGCCGCCGGCGTCGGCCTCGCGGTGGTGCCGACGCTCGGCTGGCGCTGGCTTTTCGCGGTCGGCGCCTTGCCCGCGATCCTCGCCTATGTCATTCGGCGCGGGGTGCCTGAATCGCCGCGCTGGCTCGCTTCGCAGGGGCGCCTCGAAGAAGCGCGACAGTCGCTGCGCTACATCGGGATCGATGACGCGAGCCTGGAGCGCGCGAGAGGCGAGATGGAAAAGAGGCCGATCCCGCCAATCGTCGAAGAGGCGCGCTTTACCGACCTCTTCACCCCCGAATACGCGCGCCGGGTCATCCACACCTGGTCGATGTGGTTCTTTTCGAGCCTTTCTGGGTGGGCATTCCTAGTCTGGCTGCCGAGCATCTACGCGAGGATTTACCACATCCAGCTGGCGCGGACGCTCGTTTACACCTTCATCGTGGCCGGCGCTTCGGTCCTCGGCCGCTATATGGCGTTCCTGTTGATGGACCGCGCCGGCAGGAAGCCGGTGATGGTCGGCGGCTTCCTTCTCGGCGGGATCGCGGCCTGGCTTTTCAACGCCGCCGACACGCAGTGGATGCTGGTCGTCATCGCCGTCATATACGCATTCTGCGGCGACCAGGGCGCGCTCGCCATGACCGTTTACACGCCCGAGGTCTATCCGCTCAAAATCCGCGGTATCGGAACGGCTTGGGCGATGGCGATGGGGCGCATTGCCGGCGTCATTTCGCCCTTCGTCGTGGGGCTGCTCGTCGGAACCGGAAAGATCTCCCTCGTCTGGTGGGCGATGGGGGGATGCATGATGATTGCCGCGCTTCTGTCGGCATGGCTCGCGATCGAAACCCGCGGCATGAACCTCGAGCGCGTGTCCGAAACCCCGACTGCGCGCGACCTCGCCGCCGCGGCGAGAAAACGGCCCACCTAAGGACCCCCATGAAGGAGGAGCTATTTCGCCGATGGAACAGACTCTGATCGACGCCAAGGCCGCCGGCACCATCCCGCATTACGAACCGTATGGTTGGCTCCATTGGCCCCTGCATCCGTGGATGTCGTATCAGTTCCGGCGCGGTTTGGGCGAGACGCAGGAAGGCGGCGGCGCGGTCAGCGAGTCGTTCCTCGCGGCATCCCGGATGGTGCCGGGAGACAAGGAAAGTTGGCACGCCGAATGGCTTCGCGTGGGCGAATACAACCATCGCCGCGGCGATGCCGAGGAAAGGGCGGGGCACATCAAGACGGCGCAGAACTGCTGGTTGCGCGCGGCCGAATATTACCGCCAAGCGGAGTTCTGGCTGCCGAGCCACGATCCGCGGCGTCTCAAGACCTTCGAATTGATGGAGACGTGCTCGAAGAACTTTCTGCGCCATCTCCACCCGCCCGGAGAGGCGGTGGACATCCCCTACGAAAAGGGAGTCCCGCTCTGCGCTTATTTCGTGCGCGCGCCTTTTGCCGGTGCCCGCCAGCCGGTCCTCATTTCCATGGGCGGCCTCGACAGCATCAAGGACGAGATGTGGTTTATGCAGGCGCACGGCGCATTGCAGCGCGGCATCTCGGTTCTGATGATCGACGGGCCGGGCCAAGGAGGCACGTTGCGGCGTCATGGCGTGACGACGCGCTACGATTATGAGGTGCCGATCAGCCGCTGCATCGACTGGCTCGAAACGCGTGCGGATATCGACGCAAGCCGCATCGCCGTGTGCGGTTCCTCGCTCG
Source organism: Pseudomonadota bacterium (assembly GCA_021812165.1). GTDB lineage: Bacteria > Pseudomonadota > Alphaproteobacteria > ATCC43930 > CGMCC-115725 > AP-15. Next base: position 8,299 of record JAKAOO010000042.1, read on the forward strand.
GCGGCTACTACGCCGCGCGGGCGGGCAGTCGCGAGCACCGTCTCGCCGCCTGCATTTCGCACGGCGCAATCTGGGACATCGGCGAACTCTGGGCGAGCCGCGGCGAGGACCATCCGATGGCGGAGCAGATCCAATGGGTGTTCGGCGCCCGCTCGATGCGCGAGGCGGCGGAGATCGCCCGCCCCTTCAGGCTCGAAGGAGTCCTCGACGACATGCGCTGCCCCTACCTCATCATCCACGGCGGGCATGACGTGCTCGGCGTCGAGGCGGTGACGAAAGTCTACGACTATGCGAAGGCGAAAGGGGTGAATGTGACGCTGCGTCTCACGAGCGCGGAGGAGACGGGCGCGGACCATTGCCAGCACGACAACCCGACGCTCGGCCAGGAGCTGATGTGCGACTGGCTCGCCGACCGCTTCGGCATCGACCAGACCCGCCTCAGGCCGCCGCTCTAGCCAGCGCTCACTCTCCCATCTGAACGAGGGCGCCGCGCCGCCGCGCATCCTCGAAGGCGAGAAGGAAAAGGGCGGCGCCTGCGACGAGAAAGACGAGGTCGAGCCCCGCCGCGCGCAAAAGGTAGCCGATCTCGAAGCCTCGCTTGAAGAGGACCGCGCGCATGCCTTCGAAAACGTAAGTCGAAGGCAGCGCCCAAGAGACGTGCTGCAACCAGGCGGGCAGGATCGAGACCGGATAATAGACGCAACTCACCGGCGCCAACACGAAGGCGCCGAGCCAGGCGAGGCTCTCCGCGCCCATCCCCTTCCTCAGGATCAAGGCGCAGATTGCAAGACCCATCCCCCACCCCATCGCGAGCAGCAGGCTGAAAAAAGCGACGAGCGGCAAGCCCATCGCGAAGATCGAGTAGTGATAGAGCGGGATCGCGAGAAGTGCGGCCGGCGCCACCCCGATCAGCACGCGAACAAGGCTCATCACGACCATGGCGAGCGCCCACTCGCGAGGGCGCAGAGGCGTTGCGAAAAGGTTCCCCAGATTGCGCGACCACATCTCTTCGAGGAAAAGGATGGAAAGGCCGAGTTGCCCGCGGAACAGCACGTCCCAGAGCAAAGTCGCCGCCAACAGCACGCCGAAAGCGCGAAAGACATAGCTCGAATTCTGATAAAAGAACTGGCTCATGAAACCCCAGATCAGCATCTGCAACGTCGGCCAATACAAGAGTTCGAGCGTGCGCGGCCAGGAACTGCGCAAAAGATAGAGGTAGCGCAGGAGCATCGCCAAAATGCGGTTCGCGGCCGAAGCCGTCTTCCCACCCGGCCATCCCCGCCCACGGGATTTCGCGTGCATCACCCCCGCCCTGTTCGCGTCATTAGAGGCCGCCCACTCCGCTCAACCGGCAGCAGAACGATAAACCCTTGCGAGGGATCGGCCGTCACGGCGCCGCGACGAGTTGCGGCTGCGGTTGCCGCTCGATCGAGAGAAATACCTCCTCCAAAGTGGCGCAGCCATGACGGCGAAGAAGCGCTGCAGGGCTGCCGCGGTCGACGATGCGGCCCTTTTTCATCATCATCACCTCGCTCGCAAGCCTTTCGACTTCGGCCATGTTGTGCGAGGCGAAAAGGAGCGTCGCGCCGCTGCCGGCCCGGTAGGATTCGAGGTAACCGCGCACGAAATCGGCCGTGTCGGGGTCGAGCGAGGCCGTCGGCTCGTCGAGAAGCAAAAGCTCGGGCTCGTTGAGGAGCGCCTTGACGAGCGCGACGCGGGTCTTCTGACCGGCCGAAAGCTCCCCCAAAGGGCGATCGAGAAACTCTCCGATTCTGAGATCGGCGGCGAGTGCGCCGATCTGCTCCCGCTGCCTTTGTCGGCCGTAAAGCCGGGCGTACACGGAAAGATTCTGGCGAACCGTCAGCCGGTGCGGAAGATCGACGAACGGAGAAGAAAAGTTGATGCGCGGCAAAACCCGATAGCGATCTCTGAGCATGTCTTCTCCGAGAACCCGGACTTGCCCGGAGCTCGGCCGCACGAGACCCAGGAGGATCGAAAGCGTCGTCGTCTTGCCGGCGCCGTTGCCGCCGAGAAGCGCGGCGCTCGAACCGAGGGCGACGCGAAAGCTGATCCGGTCGACGGCGACGGCGCCGGGATACCGCTTGGAAAGGTTCTCGACTTCTATCGCCGGGACTGCCATCGTCACACTATGAGGAAGCGCTCCCGTTTGTGCCAGAGTCGCCAATCCGGCTCTCCTTTCGAGACACGTATCCTTGCCATCCCTTTTCTTCTTGTCCAAGTGGGAGCATTTCCAAATAGAGGCATTCGCCCGGAGGCCGATTGCCGATGACCGACGCCCACCCTTTCACCCAACCCGGAGACGCACACCCGGGAGCGGCCGGGATCAGCCTCAGGACTCTGGTGCCGATTCGCTGGGTCGCGATCGCCGGGCAGACGGTGGCGCTCGTCACCGTTCATTTCGGTGTCGGCTTTCGCTTGCCGCTCGTTCCGGCTTTCGCGGTGGTCGGTTGCTCGGTGCTCTTGAACCTTTTCCACATCCTGCACCGGCGGGCGGTGACCCAGCTCGGAGAGCGTGAGGCCGCCTTTTATCTCGGCTACGACATCCTGCAATTGTCGGCGCTCCTCTATCTGACGGGCGGTTTGCACAACCCCTTTGCGATCTTCATCCTGACGCCGGTAACGGTGGCGGCGACGCTCCTGTCGCGGCGTCCGGTCATCGTCCTTTCGCTGGTGGCCGTCGCCGCGATCAGCGTTCTCGCGCTCTGGCACCTGCCTTTGCCCTGGAGCGGCCCGCCGCCTCCCTTCCCCCGGCCTCTCGTGATCGGGATCTGGGTGGCGCTCGTCGTGGCGGCCGTTTTTATCGCCGCCTATACCTGGAGCGTCGCCGAGAAGGCCCGGCAGTTGCGCGCCGCCGTCGGCGAGACGCAGCTTGCTCTCGCTCGCGAACAGCAGGTCTCCGCGGTCGGTGCGCTCGCCGCCGCGGCCGCTCACCAGCTTGGCAGCCCGCTCGCGACGATCGCCGTTATCGCCAAGGAGCTGGCGCGGGAGTTGCCGTCTGACAGCCCCTTTGCCGAAGACGCGAGCCTGCTCGTCAGCCAGTCCGAACGCTGCCGCAAGATTCTCGCCGAGCTGGTGCAGCATCGCGAAGAAGACGGCGGCTCCCCCTACGCGCGCCTCTCGATCTCCGCTCTCGTCGAAGCGGCGGGAGCGATGTATCGCGCCGATGGGCGTCATTCCGGGGTGAGGCTGATCTTTGCGACGACGGGCGAGCCGCCGGAGGAAGAGCCTCTCGTGCGGCGCAGCCCGGAGATCATCCACGGGCTCGACAATCTCATCCAGAACGCCATGCAATTCGCGCGGCGCGAGGTGAGCGTCACGGTCGATTGGGACAGGACGACGGTCACGGTCGAGATCAGCGACGACGGCCCGGGATTCCCGCCCCATCTTCTGGGCCGCCTCGGCCAGCCCTATCTCTCGTCGCGGGCGGGCATCTCCGGTCACATGGGGCTCGGCATCTTCATCGCCCAGAGCCTTCTCGAACGCAGCGGCGCAAAAGTGAGCTTCGAGAATCTCCCGGAAGGAGGCGCGCATGTTGCGGTTTCCTGGAACCGTGCCAATTTGGAAGCTGTAGACCACTCTCCCGCAAGCGCGGCGAGAGCGCATGAGTATGGATGAGGCGGAGCGGCCGGAAGTCGACCACGAAGGCGAGGAGGATGAGCACGATCGAACGGATAGGCCCCGGCGAGGGGCGTCAGAACAAGCTTGGCGGTCTTCCGGAATCCGAGCGCACGCTTCTTATCGTGGACGACGATGCGCCTTTGTGCCAGCGCCTCGCGCGCGCCATGGAGCGGCGCGGCTTTGTCGTTTCGACGGCCGACGGCGTCGCCTCGGGCATTGCCGCCGCAATCGAAAATCCGCCGGCCTTTGCCGTCGTCGATTTGCGCCTTCAAGACGGGCGTGGTCTCGACATCGTGACCGCTTTGCGCAAGGCGCGCCCGGGCGCCCGCATCGTCATGCTCACGGGGTATGGCAACATCGCGACCGCGGTTGCCGCGGTCAAAGCCGGCGCCATCGACTACCTGCCGAAACCCGCGGACGCCGACGCGGTCGAAGCGGCGCTTCTCGCCCAGGAAGACCGCCCCCCGGAACCGCCCGAAGACCCGATGTCGGCCGACCGGGTCCGCTGGGAGCATATCCAGAGAGTGTTCGAGCTTTGCGACCGCAACGTCTCCGAGACGGCGCGGCGCCTCAAGATGCACCGGCGCACGTTGCAGCGCATCCTCTCGAAACACGCGCCGCGCGCCTAAGCACTTCTCCCCGCTTGCAGCGAGAGGGGGATCGGGTTGCGGCGGCCCAGTTTGATTCCCCTCGCCCCCTCCCCGGGACTTGATCCGGGGATCACGGGGGGAGAGGGTGGGGGGCGCCAACCTCCGCGCAGTCTCGCCTTAAAGCACGCGAGCGGCGACGACTGGGAGGTTCGTGAGATCGATCCCGTGACGCGCGGCCTCGGCGACGAGCGAATAGGGCTCGGCCCCTTCAGATAGGGAGACGAGGGCCCAAAGAAGCGCCGAGCGGGTGCCGCTTCGGCAGTGGGCCACGATCGGCCGCGGCGCCGCGCCGAGGGCTGCGGCGAACGCCTCCACATCCGCGCGTTTGAGGCTTTGGGTGGTGACCGGAATATGACGGTAAGCGATGCCGAGTCTTTCGGCGAGCGCTCGCGCTTCCCCGGCGGGAAATTGCCCGGGATCCTCGCCGTCCGGGCGGTTGTTGATGATCGTCTTCACGCCCGCGTCGGCGAGAGCCTCGATGTCCGCCTCGAAAAGGGCGCCCGCAACGCTGCAAGGCGCGCCCGCCGCTTGCAGCTCCAATCGTTTCAACTTCATCGATCGGCCTTCTCCGCTTCCTGCTGCCGGCGATCGCCCGCGCGGCCGCCTCTCGTCATCAATATGGCTACGCGGCGTCGGCTTTTCACAGGCATGGAAAGTTTTATTTTTTTATTCCCTCCGCACGAACCGGTAAATCGCGGAAAAGTCGAGACCCGCTCCCCCTTCGCCGGTGAATAGCTGATAGATATTGGCGGCGGCGGCGCCGAGCGGCGAGACGGAAGCGGTCGCAACGGCCGCTTGTTCGGCGAGGCGCAGGTCTTTGAGCATCATCGCCGCCGTAAAACCGGCCTTGTAGTCGCGATTGGCGGGCGAACTCGGAACCGGTCCCGGCACCGGGCAATAGCTCGTCAATGACCAGCATTGGCCGGAAGAGCGGGAGCTCACGTCGAAGAGGGTCTGCGCCGACAGCCCCAGTCTCTCGGCGAGAGCGAAAGCCTCCGAGACGGCGATCATGGAGACGCCGAGGATGAGGTTGTTGCAGATCTTCGCCGCCTGACCGTTGCCGGCGGGGCCGCAATGGACGATCGTCTTTCCCATGACCTTGAGCGCCGGCTCGGCACGGGCGAAAGCGGCATCGCTGCCGCCCACCATAAAGGTGAGGCTCGCCCCTTCGGCGCCCCCAACCCCTCCCGAGACCGGAGCGTCGAGCATGTCGAAGCCTCTCTCGGCCGCGCGGCCGGCGACGAGGCGCGCGCTCTCGACATCGATCGTCGAGCAATCGACGAGAAGCGCGCCCTTTCTCGCATGCGCGATCACCCCCTCTTCGCCGAGATAAACCGCGCGCACCTCGGCGCCCGCCGGCAGCATCGTCATCACGAATTCGCCGAACGCCGCGGCCTCGGCCGCGCTCCCCGCGAGGCGGCCGCCCTTTTCGGCAAAGCGCTGCCGCGCCGCGCCTATGATGTCGAAGCCGAGAACCTGATGCCCGGCTTTCAACAGGTTTGCCGCCATCGGCGCGCCCATATTGCCGAGGCCGATAAAGCCGATTGCCGCCACCGCGTCTCTCCCTCTTTTCCCGCCTCTCACACGAAAGAAAGCTCTTCTTCGCCGATCGGCGCAAAATAGGATCGGACCACCTTTTCATCGACTTCAGCAAGGCTCGCCGGCCGCCAGCGGGGCTGCCGGTCCTTGTCGATCACAGCCGCGCGCACGCCCTCGTAAAAGTCGTGGCCTTCGAGCACATGCCGGACCATCCGGTATTCGAGGGAAAGCGCCTCTTCGATCTCGAAATCCCGGCCGACCGTCAACTGCCTCAGCGTCAATTTGAGGCTCGCCGGCGATTTCGCGAGAAGGTTCCGCCGGCTCTCGCGCGCCCAGCCCGCGAACGCGCCGCCTTCATTCTCTTCCCGCTCGAGCGCGTCGAGGATCGCCTCGACGCTCTCGCCGCCGAAAGTGCGATCGACCGCCTCTTGGAGTGCCGCGATCGGCGCCGGTCCGGGATCGGCGGCAAAGCCGGCAAGAAGCTTCGCCACCTGACGGTGCTCGCTTCCGCTCTTCCAGCAGATTGCGCGAAGGGCCTCGATCAAGTCGTCGATCTTTTCCTGCGGCACGAAATGCGTCGCAAACCCTGAGTAAAGCGCGTCGGAGGCCCTGAGGCGCGCGCCGGAGAGAGCGAGATAGCGGCCTATCCGGCCGGGGCAGAGGTTCAAAAACCGGGTCGCTCCGACATCGGGGAAAAGACCGATCCCGGTTTCCGGCATTGCGAAAAGCGTCCTCTCGGTGGCGACGCGGAAAGAGCCGTTGACGGACATGCCGGCCCCGCCCCCCATCGTGATCCCGTCGATCAACGCGACATAGGGCTTTGGGAAGCGGTGGACCTGGCGGATGACCCGATATTCCTCGCGAAAGAAGTCTTGAGGAAGTTTCGGATCTCCCGAGATCCCAAGCCCCGCCTCATAGATCGCGCGAATGTCGCCGCCGGCGCAAAAGGCCTGCCCGCCGCGGCCGCGGATCATCACGGCATGGATTCTCGGATCTTCGGCCCAAGCCGCGATGACCGGACCAATCTCCCGGTAGTTGGCGAGAGAAAGCGCGTTCAAAGCCTGCGGCCGGTTGATGAGGATCCGGCCGAGGCCGGCCTGCGACGCGATGAGGATCTCCTCTTCGCTCCCGGCAAGCGCGCTCATCGGGAAAGGAGCCTTCTCGCAATGATGAGGCGCATGATTTCGTTGGTGCCTTCGAGGATCTGGTGAACGCGAAGGTCGCGCAGATGGCGCTCGATCGGGAAGTCTTTCAAATACCCGTAGCCGCCGAAAAGCTGCAGCGCCTCGTTCGTGACGTGGAAGCCGGCGTCGGTCGCGTAGCGTTTCGCCATGGCTGAGAGCATCGTCGCCTCGCTCTCGCCGCGGTCGAGGCTGAAGGCCGCCCGCCGCAACAGAAGCCGCGCCGCTTCGAGTTCGGTCGCCATATCCGCAAACTTGAACTGCAAGGCCTCGAAATCGGCGAGAGGGCGGCCGAACTGGCGCCGTTCGAGAAGATGCTCGCGCGCCTTCTCCAAGGCCGCGCGCGCCCCGCCGAGCGAGCAGGAGGCGATCCCGAGTCGCCCTCCGTCGAGCGCCGCCATCGCGATTCTAAAGCCTTCGCCTTCCTCCCCGAGGCGGTTTTCGGCGGGAACCCGGCACTCCTCGAAAATGACCATCGCCGTCGGCTGCGTGTTCCAGCCGAGCTTCCTCTCTTCTTTGCCAAACGAAAGCCCGGGCGCGCCTTTTTCGACGACGAGGCAGGAGATGCCTTTTGACCCCTCCCCTCCCGTCCGCACCATCGCCAGATAGACTTCGCTCACTCCCGCGCCCGAGATGAAGGCCTTGCTGCCGGAGAGAACGTAGTTGTCGCCCTCGCGCCGGGCGCGGGTTTTGAGAGCGGCCGCATCCGATCCGCTTTCGGGCTCGGTCAGGCAATAGCTCGCGAAATGCTCCATCGTCATGAGCTTCGGCAGGAAGCGCGCGCGCTGCTCCCTCGTGCCGAAGCGGTCGATCATCGAGGCCGCCATGTTGTGGATCGAGAGATAGGCCGCGGTCGAAACGCAGGCGCCCGCCAGCTCCTCCAGGATGATCGTCGCATCGAGGCGCTTCAATCCGCTTCCGCCAAACTCCGGCTCGACGGTGATCCCGGCAAAGCCGAGCGCCGCGGCCTTGCGCAGCGCCTCGACCGGAAACTCGTGCCGCTCGTCCCACCCCGCCGCCGCCGGCGCCCACTCCTCCTCGGCAAGCCGCCGCGCGGTCTCGGCAAACGCCCTCTCTTCGTCCGAAAGCAGAAAATCCATGGGGCATCATAGGGCGGAGGCCCGCGCGACAACAGGTGCCACCGCAACGACTCTCAGAGCTTCCAGCCCCGCAGGCGATTAGCCTCCTTCACCAAGCCGGCCTCAGGGCGATCCCTTCTCTCAGGAGGCAGGATCAAAAGTGGTCTCAGCGCTCCCTTGAACGCCTCAAGACCCCCAACTCGGTCCGCCGCCCGCAGCTCCTTGATCATGCCGTCATTGACGTGCACCTGATAGTCGCAGCCGAATGTGACCAGTGCGCGGTCGTATGCGCGATGATGCAGAACGCAAAAAGCCACACCGTTGTTCGTGCCGTCTGTGCTCCGGGGTTCGGTGACAGGAAGAATGTGTGCCCCTTCAAGCAGTTCCAGCTGCAATCCACAGATCGCGCATCTGTGACCATAGGCTGTCAGTACACGGTCC
>JAKAOO010000042.1:16837-22749 GCA_021812165.1 Pseudomonadota bacterium
CAATCTCTCGGAGGGCGCGCTTCGTAGAGCGGACTGCGAAACGGCGCGGCTCAGCAATCCCCGCGTCAATCTCGCCATCCGGCACCTTGGCGGGGTCCTCGCCAATCTCCCGCAAGATTTCGACCTCTTCCTCGCGTTCACCGCACTCGTGGAGCGACTCGAGATTCTCGATATAAGAGCCCAGAAAGTCCGGACGGAAGGCGATCGCCAGCTCGCCGCTTTCCTTCCTGTGTGGGGCGAAGCCATGGATGTGGGCCTCCCTCAGCGCCGCTTCCCGAATTTGAATCGACGGCGACGCGCCGAGGCCGCCCGCGTGGCGGGCGTAGTCAAACCCTGCGAAAACGCCCACGTCCCCCCACCAACCGAGGATCAGCGTCTTCCCGCCAATCTCAGGTTCGAAGCGGCTGACCGGCGTCACCTGAATACGCCACTCGTCAGCGGGCCGGTTCCCGCCTCCTCCGTGAGTAATATTCCAAATATAGACCTTTATGCGGAAGCTACGGTCACCAACAAAAACACTGTACCGCGCGGGATGCGCCCCACGTGCACTCAAAGAAAGGAAGTACCAACCGCTGTCCCGAAGCGCATTTTCCAAGACATGGAGAAGATCGGCTTTATTTAGCCTGGCCATTCGCTGCAGCAAGTGGGAAAACCCACTCGTCAGGATTCGCGGTCCCCGTTTCTCTAGCTCGAGAAATACTGGGTTCGTTAACTCTCTTTTCGGACGGGCGATGCAAACCACCGTCCTCAACCAATCGCGTCTTCTCCTCGTCGGCGACGATCGCGCACGGTGTTGTGATCGTGTAGCCAACGGGCTTAGTTCGCGCGCTCCTCCGCCCCGTCGCATCAAACCGTCCGAGCGCCCCTTTCAGGTAATCCTGCTCCAGTTCGCAACACACCCATTTCCGGCCCAGGGCCTCTGCGACGGCACCCGTAACGCAAGAACCCGCAAAGGGGTCAAGAACCAGATCGCCGGGCTCCGTGAGGAACCGAATGAAGTATTCCGGGAGCAGGTCCGGAAAGCGTGCGGGGTGGACCACGTAACCGTGACGTCGGCAGAAATCTTGATACCGGCTGTTCGATTCGGTGTTGGCGATCGCAAGGAGGTTTGGCGGCACTGATCCGCCATTATCCCTCCCGAACTTATCCGATATGTCGTGGCCCGAGGGACGCAGCTTCGCCCTATAGCCATTTTTTAGCAAGCCGAGCATCGAGTCGCTGTAGGCCGCGAGCACGCGCCGATTGTTGGCCCGAGGCCAAGGCGTAAGCGAGAGCCACCAGATACAATCCACCGCGTCCTTAACCCTAACGCGTCTGATATTGACCCATTCGGCCGGGGTCGGAAGCCGAGACGGATTCCACCAGTAGTGCTCCTGACAAAGGTGGAATCCGTATTCTTCGCACAACATCAGTAGGAGCTTGAAATGATACAGAGATCTGGTCGGCGTCCCCGGCTTCCACGCTCCTCCGATATCTATCACGAGGCTGCCGTTGTCTTTCAAGACCTGACGAAAGCCTTCGGCGAAGGGACGGAACCATTCGCAATAGCGATGCGCATCTTCGTTGCCGTAGCTCTTTTTGCGGACAAGACCAAACGGCGGTGAGGTCATGATCAGATCGACCGATTTTTCGTGGGCGCCACTCGTCAGGTAATTCAGGGCATCGCCATGGAGGATCAATCCCAAATCCGTCTGATGGTAGATTTTCATCTCGCCGGAGCCGTCCTGACGCGGGCGCGGTCGGCGTTCTGCGAGTTGCCGGGCCGTCGCGGGAGCTGCGGGATGCGGCGCTTCATCCGGCCCTTCGTAAAGTGGCGAGAGGCGGAGGCTGAGCTGTTTCGGCCGGGTCGTTATCTGATGTTTCACCGCGACGGCTCCGGGCGTTACGTTCCACTTTTGTTCATGTATACAAAAACGGGACCAAGATCGTCAAGAACCGATTTGCGCGAGAGCCTTTGGCGCCGCGAACCGGCTCCCGGTTGGCGGCTACAGTATCACGCCCGACCCAAGCTTACTAGATATCGTGGACTATGGCTTAACCACCACGACCTCTGGGGCTCAACTTGCCTCTTGGCAAGCGAAGGACGGCCCCGGTGCGCGGGTGTCCTCGGGCCTACGCGCCTGCTCGCGTGCCGGTCGCCCGAGAATCCGTTCGATAGTGGCCGCTATGCAACAGGCGGCCGAGGAGTGTGCCCGTTCGCGCGGTAAGAGCTGTTGCGCAGGACGCGGCCGGGGAGCGTGCCGGTGTGTTTGCCGTCTTCGAGAAGGACTTCGCCGTTGACGATCGTCGCGGCGATGCCGGCCGCACCTTCCTTCATCCGCCAGCCTGCGGCCGGGAAGTCGTGGACGATCTCCTCGGGCAGAGGGCGCACGGTCTCGGGATCGAAGACGACGATGTCGGCGGCCATGCCGGGGCGCAAAAGGCCGCGGTCGTAGATCCCGAACAGGCTGGCCGAATCGAAGGTGAGGCGCCGGACCGCCTCTTCGAGCGTCATCACCCCTTTCTCGCGCACCCATTCCGAGAGAAGCCGGGTCGAATAGCCATAACCGCCGTGGAACTGGACGTGCGCGCCGCCGTCCGAAAGGCCGACGATGGCGCCCGGATGGGTGAGGATTTTCGCCATCGCCGCGTCGTCGGTATTGTTTTCGGCCTGCATGAAGCGCGTCTCCCGACGCTCTTCGACGGCGAGATCGAGGAAAGCACCGATGACGCGCTTTCCTTTCTCCTCCGCGATCTGGCGGATGGTCTTGCTTGTGAGTGCGCGGTTCTTTTCGAGAACCGGCTCCTCGACCCACATGTGATCGTACCAGTCGCGCGAATAACCGGCCGCCGGCACCGCGACCCGATGCAGCACCACCTCCTCATGGAGCTTCTGCCGGATCTCGGGGTCGCCGTAGGCAGCGAGTTTCTCGTCGTCCGCGGCGAGAAGGAGCGGATGCCACGTCGGGGAACCGCGGAAAACCTGGCAGTTCTTCATCGTAAAGCTCTGCGTCAAGCGGTTGGGCGTGCAGAGCGGATAGGCGCGGATGCCGGCCTTCTGCGTCTCCTCGATGCGCGCCATATGCTCTTTTCAGAGACCGGGCTCGCGCACCGTCTGCCCCAGGTTGTTGTAGACGACCGTGCGTCCGCTCGCTTCCGAAAGACGGCTCATGAGCCCGTTTTTCATTTCGGCCGCGCGCCCGCCGCCCGACTGGATGATCCCCGTTCCAAGCTCGCCGAGAACGCCCGCAGGCGCAAAGATCTCCTCCTCACTCGCCCACAAGGCCGGGATATGGACCCCTTGCGGGTCGTAATGGCCCTTGTTGCGCGAGACCGAAAGCCCGAGCGCCCCCCGTTCCATCCCCTCGCGCACGACGCGCCGCATCGCCTCGATTTCGTCCCCTCGCGCCTCCCGCTTCTGGCAATCCTCGCCCATCGCCCAAAAGCGGGCCGCCGAGTGGCCGATCAGTGTCCCGACATTGACGCCGAGACGACTTTCGAGCCGATCCATTTAGTCGCCGACGCTCTCCCACTCGAATTCGACCGTCTCCAAGACCTCCATCGGGATCGCTTCGACATAGGAGAGAAATTCGGCAAGCCGCCTTTCGCCGCCGCGCCGCACCGGCGCCAGCGCGAGGGAGCAATTGCCGATGACGACGCTCGTCGCGCCGCGATCGCAGGAGAAGGAGCACAGCGGGTCCCAGGTGACCTGCGCGTCGTAATGGCAGTGGTTGTCGATAAAACCGGGAGAGACGCCGCGGCCTTCGGCCTCGATCACCCGATCCGCCGGTCCCGAGAGCTTGCCGAGCTCGACGATCTTGCCGTCTTTGACGCCGACATCGCCGCGAAAGGACGGCATTCCCGAACCGTCGACGACGCGGCCGCCCGGGATCAAAAGATCGTATCCCATGACGCTTCCCTCTCCCGCTTCTCGTCCCGATTAGGGGTTTCTTGTGAACGATAACACGCCGCGCCCGCGCGGCGATGCTGATTATGGCCGGCGCCTCCCCTCAGGAGCTGCCGCCGATGACCGGGTGGCCTTCGGCGCGCCAGCGGAGCATACCGCCCGCAAGGTTGGCGACCTCTTTGAAGCCACAGCCTTCAAGGATCGCCGTCGCCCGCGCCGAGCGGCTTCCGGCGCGGCAGAGGGCGACCGTCGGCCGCTCTCCGTCGAGTTCGCCGGCGCGGGCTTGAAGCTCGCCCAAAGGGAGGAGGATCGCGCCCTCGATATGGCCGAGAGGCCCGTCGAATTCCTCCTTTTCGCGCACGTCGAGGATCTGCACGCGCCCCAAGAGCTCCTCGAGAGCATTGGGATCGATCTCCCAGATGCCCGCGAAGGTGTACCGCAACGGTGCCCAAGAAGGCGTCTGCGCGACGCCGCGTTCCGCCGGCGGCCGGCCGCATTTGAGATTGGCCGGAACCGCAATGTCGATTTTCTTCGGGTGCGGCAGGTTGAGATTTCTCATATAGCCGACGAAATCGTCTTCACCGATCTCGCCGCCGAGCCGCGGGTTGTAACGGCGCTCCTCGCCGACGCTCGTTACCGTCAAACCGCGATAATCATGCGCGGGGTAAAGAAGACAGGCGTCCGGCAGCGTAAAAATGCGATCCCGCACCGAACGATAGAGGAGGTGCGGATCGCCGTGTTGGAAATCCGTGCGCCCGGTGCCTCGGACGAAAAGGCAGTCGCCGGTGAACGCCATGCTTTCATCGTCGAGAACATAGGTGAGAGAGCAGGCGGTATGGCCGGGAGTCGCGCGCACCTTCAGATGGCGGCTCCCGAAGGCGACGATATCGCCATCGGCGAGCAGCCGGTCAGGTCCCTCGGCGCCGCTTTCTTTCGCGAGCGCGATCCCGCATCCCGTGCGCTCCTTGAGGAGAGAGGCGCCGGTCACGTGATCTGCGTGAACGTGGGTTTCGAGGGAATAGGCGAGGCGGAAAGAAAGCTCCGAGAGGAGAGCCGCGTCGCGGCGCACCTCTTCGAAAACGGGATCGATGATGACCGCTTCACCACGCGATGAGTCGCCGAGGAGATAGGTGTAGGTCGAAGATTGCGGATCGAACAGCTGGCGAAATATGAGCACCGCCGAATCCTCCCTGAGCGCGATCAGGCGCGCGGAGCGATGAGCCCCCTCGCCTCCATCAAAGGAAAGATCCCGCCGCCTTGCATGATCGAGAGAAGCTCGTCGGGCACGCGGCTGACGGATAACGTCTCGCCGCTGCGCGGGTTCCTCACCCGCCACTCTTCGAGCGAAAGCTCCGCCATATCTCCCTCCTCGAATGCCCGCGAGACGCCCGGACATTCGAAGGCGAGAAGGCCGAAATTGACGCTGTTCCTGAAAAAGAGCCCGTTGATCGTCTCGGCGAAAACAAACCCGACGCCGCAGTTCTTGAGGGAGCGCGCCGCCGGACGGCTCGAACCCATGCCGAAATTGAAGCCGGCGACGATCGCGTCCCCCTTCTTCACCTGATCGACCCAGCCGGGCCGGTTGGCCTCGAATACCGCCCGCGCCTGCTCTTCGGGGCTGCGATAGAGATAGGGCCCGGGGAGGATGAGATCGGTGTTGATGTTGTCGCCGAATTTCCACACCCGACCGGCGATCATGCGAACACCTCCTCGGCGCCGGCGATCTTTCCGGCGACCGCCGAGGCCGCGACCGTCGCCGGTGACGCCATAAAGATCCTCGCCGAGGGATCGCCCATCCGCCCTTTGAAATTGCGCGTGCTGGCGGTGATGCAGACCTCGCCCGGTCCCAAAACGCCCATATGGCCGCCGACGCAGGCGCCGCATGTGGCCGGCGTCACCACCGCGCCCGCTTCGAGCAGCGTTTCCACATACCCCGCTTTGAGCGCCGCGCGGTAGGTGGCTTGGGTCGCGGGTGTCACGATGAAACGCGTTCCCGAGGCGACCCTTTTCCCTTTGACGACGCAGA
>JAKAOO010000245.1 GCA_021812165.1 Pseudomonadota bacterium
TTCCGATCTCGACGCCGAAATGCTGCTCCTCGTCGACGACGACGAGGGCGAGGTGCGAAAAGCGAACGTCCTTTGCAAGAAGCGCTTGGGTGCCGATGATGATCTCGATCCGGCCGAGGGCGAGTTCTTTTTTGACTTCGCGCGCCTCCTTGCTGGCGACGAGGCGCGAGAGCTGCGCGATCTTGATCGGAAGGCCCGCAAAGCGCTCGCTGAAGCTCCTCATATGCTGGCGGGCGAGAAGCGTCGTCGGCACGATGACCGCGACCTGCCCTCCGGCCATCGCCGCGACGAAGGCCGCGCGCAGCGCCACCTCCGTCTTGCCGAATCCGACATCGCCGCAAACGAGGCGGTCCATCGGCTTTCCCGAACCCATATCCGCGAGCACTTCGAGGATCGCGCGCGCCTGATCTTCGGTTTCGGGATAGGGGAAGCGGGCGGCAAATTCCTCGTAAAGTCCTTCGGCAGGATGCAAGACCTCGCCCGGCCGCAGCTGGCGCTCCGCGGCGACGCGGATCAGCTCTCCCGCGATCTCGCGGATGCGCGCCTTGACCCGCGCCTTGCGCGACTGCCAGGAGAGCGCGCCCAGGCGGTCGAGCTGGACCCCGGCATCTTCCGCGCCGTAACGCGACACGACCTCGATGTTCTCGACCGGAAGAAAGAGCCGGTCGTCGCCCGCGTAGAGGATTTTGAGGCAATCGTGAGGCGCGCCGCCGACATCGATCGTTTCGAGCGCTTCGTAGCGGCCGATGCCGTGCTCGGCATGGACGACGAGATCCCCCGGTGCGAGCGCCGTCACTTCGGTGAGGAATTTGTCGGAAGGGCGGCGCCGCCGCGGCGCCCGCGCCAGCCGTTCGCCGAGGATGTCCTCTTCCGAGAGAAGAACAAGGTCTTCGGTCGTAAAGCCCCTCTCGATCGGCAGCACGAGAAGGCCGACGGCGGAATCGGGAAGCCGGGCCAGCGCCGGCCCGTCGGCGATGCGCCGCAGATCTCCCGCGCCGTGGTCGCGCAGCACGATCTCGAGCCGTTCGGCCGAACCCCGGCTGTAGGCGAGGATCGCCACCCTCTTGCCGCGGCGCCGTTCGGCCGCGAGATGCTCCTTGACCGCCTCGAAAAGATTGACCTTCGGGTCGGCGCGCTCGGCGGCAAAGTTCTTCGCCGGCCTCGCGCCGGCATCGACGCCCGGCTCCGTTTCGGGAAGGGCGAAAGGCGAAAGGCGGATGACCCGGCGAGGGGCGAGTGCGCTTTCCCACTCGCCGTCATCGAGAAAGAGAAGGCCGGGGCGCAATGGCCGATAAAGCGGCGCTCCCGCGCGTTCGTTGCCGGTGATCGTGCGCCGGGCGTCGTAGAACTCCGCGATCGATTCGAGACGGTGGCGGCGCACTGATTCGCTCTCGAAATCGAACGAGATTCCGGCGCCCGGAAGATAATCGAAGAGGCTCTCGAGCTCCTCGTAATAAAGCGGAAGCCAGTGCTCCATCCCTTGATAGCGGCCTCCGCCGCTCACCGCCTCATAGAGCGGATCGTCGGTGCCGGTGACGCCGAACTCCTCGCGATAGCGCTGGCGGAAGCGCGCGATCGAGGCTTCGTCGAGGAGCACCTCGCTGACCGGACGCAGGATGAGTTCGCTGCGCTCCTCGCTCGAACGCTGCGAGAGCGGATCGAAGCTTTTGATGCTTTCGATCACCTCGCCGAAAAAGTCGAGGCGGCAGGGTTGCAGGGCGCCGGCAGGGTAGAGATCGACGATCCCGCCGCGCACCGCAAACTCCCCCGGCTCGCGCACCGTGTCCGTCCTCAGATAGCCGTTGTCGGCGAGAAAGCCGCGCAAGCGGTCGAGCGCGAAACGGCCGCCCGGAACGAGGGTCAAGACCCGGTCGGCGAAAAGACGCCGCGGCGGCACGCGCTGCACGAGCGCATTGACGGTCGTCAGGACGAAAAGGGGTGCCTCGCGGCCGCTCGCGAGGCGCGTCAACGTGTCGATCCGCCGGCTCGTGATTTCCGCGTGCGGCGACACGCGGTCGTAAGGCAGGCAATCCCAGGCGGGAAAGGTCGCGATTTCGAGAGCGGGATGGAAGAACGCGAGCGCCGCAGCCAATCGCGCCATCCGCCCGTCGTCGCGGCAGACGTGAAGCCAGAAGCGCGCCTTGCCCTCCGCGGCAAGCGCCCCCAGCACCGCCGCATCATAGCCTTCGGGCGCGCCATAGAGCTCCGTGCGGCCTTCTCGCGCGGCAAGCGAACGAGCAAGTGAGGAAAGACCTGTCATCGCGAAAAAAGCGTGCCCCGGAAAGCGAGAAGGAGGTGCGTCACGTCGTGATCATATGGGGCGGGCGGCGGCGTCTTGCCCGTGAGCCAATCGAGGAGATCGGCGTCGGAACATTCGAGAAGCGCCTCGTAGCGTTCGAGCTGCGGCCCGTCGAAGAGCGGAAGATACGCCGCGGCGAAGGGCCCGAGGATGAGATCGGCCTCGCGAGACCCGCGATGCCAGGAGCGATAAAAGAGCCGTTTGCGGCGCGGATCTTCGAGGGGCGTCATCTCTGCTCGCACAAATACCGGAAGCATATAGACTTTGCGCCCGAGAGAGCCAGAGAGAAGCCGTCGCCGTGCGTCCCGCCATCTTGAACCCCCTCTTCGCGCCCGTGACCGCGCTTTCCGGCATCGGGCGCGAGCTCGGCCGCGCGATCGAGAGGCTCGCCGGGCCGCTCGTCGTCGATCTGCTCTGGCACCTGCCGACCGGCATCGTCGACCGCCGCGCCTCGCCTCCCGTCGCCGCGCTCCAAGAGGGGCGCATCCAGACGATCCGCGTCACCGTCGAGGCGCACCGGCCCGCGGCCGGTCGCCGGCCCTATCGGATCTTCTGCGGCGACGGGACCGGCCGGATCGAGCTCGTCTATTTCAATGTCAAGGGCGATTACCTCTCGCGCCTCCTCCCGGTCGGCGCCGAACGGATCGTCAGCGGGCGGGTCGAATTCCGCAACAGGGTGCCTCAGATCGTCCACCCCGACCTCGTCCTCTCTCCCAATGAGCTCGGCCGCTTGAAGCCTATCGAGCCGGTCTATCCTCTGACGGCCGGGCTTTCGCCGCGGCTCCTGCAAAGGGGGATCGCGGCCGCCGTGGAGCGCGCCATTGAGCTTCCCGAGTGGATCGATCCGGCGCTCAAAGAACGCCGCCGCTGGCCTTCCTGGAGCGAGGCGGTGCGCGCCGTGCACAATCCCGCGTGCGAAGCGGATCTCGATCCTTCCGGGCCGACGCGCGAGCGGCTCGCTTATGATGAAATTTTCGCCAGTCAGCTCGCGGTGGCGCTTTTTCGGGCACACCGGCAGCAGCGGCCGGGACGCGCGACGATCGGCTCGGGCAAATTCTCGGCGGGCGTCGAGGCGGGCCTCGGCTTTGCGCTCACGCGCTCGCAGAGGGGGGCGATTGCCGAAATCACCGCCGACATGGCCCGTCCGAAGCCGATGATGCGCCTTCTCCAAGGCGATGTCGGAAGCGGCAAGACCGTCGTCGCTCTGATGGCGATGCTGACGGCGGTCGAAGCGGGGGCGCAAGCGGCGCTGCTGGCTCCGACCGAGATCCTCGCCCGCCAGCATCATACAACGCTCGCCCGGCATACGGCCGCCGCCGGGATCGAGGTCGCGCTGTTGACCGGACGCGAGAAAGGCAAGGCCCGGCAGTCCCTCCTCGCGGACCTCGCCTCGGGCGCCCTCTCGATGGTCGTCGGCACCCATGCGCTTTTGGAGCCCGATGTCGTCTTTGCCGATCTCGCGCTTGCCGTCATCGACGAGCAGCATCGCTTTGGCGTCGAGCAGCGCCTCGATCTCGCCGCAAAGGGCCGGAACGCCGATACCCTCCTCATGAGCGCGACCCCCATCCCCCGCACCCTGATGATGACGCTTTACGGCGACCTCGATTCCTCGCGCCTCCTCGAAAAGCCGGCGGGAAGGCCCGGGGTCTTGACGCGGGCGCTTGCTCTCGATCGCCAGGGGGAAGTGGTGGCGGCAGTCTCGCGGGCCCTCGAAGGGGGCGCCAAGGTCTACTGGATCTGTCCCGTCGTCGAGGAATCCGAAAGCCTCGATCTCGCCGCCGCCGAGGAGCGCTTCCACGCCCTCTCGCCGCTCTTCCCGGGCCGCGTCGGTCTCGTTCACGGGCGCATGAAAGGGGGAGAAAGGGATCGCGCGATGGCCGCCTTTGCCGGCGGCGACACGGATCTTCTGGTGGCGACCACGGTCATCGAGGTCGGGGTCGATGTGCCTCTTGCCAATGTCATGGTGATCGAGCATGCCGAGCGTTTCGGCCTCTCCCAGCTCCATCAGCTGCGCGGGCGCATCGGCCGCGGCGCCAGGAAGTCGATCTGCCTGCTTCTCTACCAGGCGCCTCTTGGCGCCGTCGCCCGGCGCCGGATCGAGATCCTGCGCGAGAGCGAAGACGGGTTTCGCATCGCCGAGGAGGATTTGCACTTGCGCGGCGCCGGCGAGATCCTCGGCACGCGGCAAAGCGGCTTGCAGAGCTTGAGACTCGCCGATCCCGCGCGCCACGAGCCTCTCGTCGCCGCCGCCCATGACGACGCCCGCCTCGCCCTCGAAGGCGATCCGCCGCGGCTTCCGGCGGGACCTCGCGGCGAGGCGCTGCGCGTTCTCCTCTACCTCTTCCGCCGCGACGAAGCGATCCGCTACTTGCGCGCCGGCTAGCCCGGCATCATAAGAGAGGCGGAGCCGCTCATGTCCGCAACCGCCATTCTCAAACTCTCGCAAGCCGGGTTCAGCGACACCCAGGTGGAAGCGCTCGGCGAGTTTTTCGACAGCCAGATGGCGACCAAGGCCGACATCGCGCGGCTGGAGGCCGAGATGGCGTCCAAGGCGGACATCGCCGAGCTGAGGCTCGAGATCGAACGGGTGCGATCCGACCTGATCAGATGGGTGGCAGGGCTGATGATTGCGCTCGCCGCGGTTATCGTCGCCCTCGTCAAGCTAGATCGGAA
>JAKAOO010000246.1 GCA_021812165.1 Pseudomonadota bacterium
AAGATCGCGTGCCCGACACCCTCACGCAGCATCAACGCTCGGCTTCCTTTGGCGGCATCGGAAAGAGCACCGCGGGAGGCGGCGGGGTGACCTGCGGCGGCAGGTCCGCGGGAGCCTTCTTTCCGGCCGGACCCAGATAGCGGATGAACTGATAGAGCGCCCGCCGGTCGGCCGGCGTCATCGCGCGCAACGCCCACCACGGCATCGGCGGCTTCGCCTCCCGGCTTTCAGCCAGATGCAGCCACTCCTTGAGCGTCAGGCGGGCGGCGAGGAGCCTCAGATTGACGGGATAGCTCGTGCCCCAAGGCCCGTGCCAGCCGACTGGGCTCCCTTCGAGCCAATCCTTGACCGGAAGCCGGCCGCCCGATTGGGGCCAACCCGCGGTATGACAATCGTTGCAGCCGCCGATCACGGCGAGATAACGGCCGCGCGCGATCATCGCCGCCGTTTTCGCCGGCGGCTTCACGCCATAGGCCGTCGGCAAAAAAAGACCTGAAGCCGCGGCGACGACGACCGCGCCTCGCAAAAGCTTGCGCATCGCGTTCCCCCCTTCGCGCCCTGTCACATCCTGGTCGCAATGATCGCGGGCGAATCCGTCCCCACATGCTCCCCGATGTCGGCCAATTCGATCGCATCAAAACCGGCCTCATTCAACCAGGAGCGATACTCCGAGAGCGCGAACGTGTCGCCGTTCTCGGTGTTGGCGAGCATGTTGAGCGCGAAAAGAACCGCCGGGGCGGGCCCGGTGCGATCCTCGTTGGTAAGGAAATCGAGGATCACGAGCCGTCCCTTTGGCCGCAGCGCGTCATGGAGGCGGCGGAAGAGAAGGCGAGAGGATTGCTCGCCCTCGGAGTGCACGATGTTGCCGAGGAGAGCGAGGTCATAGGCGTCGCGGCCAAAGGAGACCTCGCGGAACTCCCCCGGCAGGTAGTCGAAGCGATCGCCAACCCCCGCTCGCGCCACGAGTTCTCTCGTTTCTTTGAGAACTGCGGGAAAATCCTGAGCCGTGACCCGAGCCTTCCGATCGGCTTCGGCGATCGCGAGGCTCCAGACGGCCGAGCCGCAACCGACATCGAGAACCCGCAGCCCCGCGTGGCCGCTGCCGGCGCCGAGAACGCCGGCGAGACGCCGCGCCGGCTCGCGGTTGAGCACGTGAAGGCTTTTGATGAGGATCGGGAAAAACTTTTCGGCGCGCTCGCGTCTCACAACGTTGTGCACCGGCAGCCCGGTGCGGACGGCCTGCGTCAGCCGGCTCCAGCTTTCCCAAAGGTGATCGCCCGCCATCAAGGCTCCGATGTAGTCGGGGCTCGAACGGGTGAGATAGGACCGGCTTTCCGGGAAAAGCCGATAGCGCCCCTCCTTTTTCTCGATGATCTCGAGTGCAGAGAGGCCGTCGAGGAGCATGCGGACGCCGCGCAAGCTCGCGCCCGCGGCCGTCGCGACATCTTCGGCTTTCTCATGCCCCTCTGCCAGAAGCGAGAATATGTCGAGATCGAACGCCGCCGCCAACGCGCGCGAGGCGAGCGCAGCGCTTTGAATCTGCATCAGCCTTTGCGGGCTGAGTGCGGTTTCCTTCGGTTCTGCCATCGCTCTCTCCTTGAACTTTCCCATCTTTTCGCCGCTCTCACAGTCCGACGGCGAAACGCGCCATCACGACGATGATTGCGACCTGCAGCGACCCCTGAAAGGCGACGCCGCGCACATAGATGCGCATCAGCCGGCCGATGCGCGCCCCGTCCGGTTCAGGTTTGCGAAGCTCGAAATAGACGGAGAGATTGAGGGGCAAAAGAAGGCCAAGGCCCTGAACCGTCAGGATCGTAATGATGCCGAGCGCGGCGACGACCCACCAGAACGCCGGATAGGAAAGCGCGAGAAAACCGACCCGAACTGCGAGAAAATAGCCGGCGGTGCCGGTAATGATGGAAAGCGTCGGCATCAGAAAGAGCATCTTCGGCATCAGGCGGCAGACGATCGCGCGGCGCGTCGATAATGACACGCGACTCAGGATCGGGCCCACGACAAATCCCATGAAAAGGTCGATGCCGGTCCAGAGAACGCCGGCCATGACGTGGACGAAATTGAGAAACCACAAGCTCTTGCCTTCGATCGCCACGACCATCACGGCAAGCGCCAGAGCGACCCAGAGGAGATTGGTCGGATCGATCCGCGTTATGACATCCGCCCTATCCTCGGCAAGGCTTTGCGACATGGCGTCATCTCCCCGAGAAGGATTCCGGTTTTTTTGCGGCGCCTATCCGCGGCCGATAAACGGCATCTTGGTCGCCATCACCGTCAGAAACTGGACATTTGCCTCGGGCGTGACGGTCGCCATGAACAGAACCGCGCGCGCGGTGTTTTCGACGTCCATGGTGGCTTCGATCATGAGCTCGCCGTTTGCCTGCGGCACCCCGCGCGTCATCCGCCGCGTCATCTCCGTCGCGGCATTGCCGATGTCGATCTGGCCGCAGGCGATGTCGTACTTGCGCCCTTCGAGCGACGTAGATTTGGTGAGCCCGGTGATCGCATGCTTGGTCGCGGTATAAGCGACCGAATTGGGCCGCGGCGCATGCGCCGAAGATCGAGCCGTTGTTGATGATGCGCCCGCCCATCGGCACCTGCTCCTTCATCATGCGGAAGGCTTCCTGGGTGCAGAGAAACGTGCCGGTGAGATTGGTATCGACGACGGCTTTCCAGCGCTCGAAAGAGAGATCTTCGATCGGCTTGCCCGCCCCGATGCCGGCATTGTTGAAAAGCACGTCGAGCCGGCCAAAGGTTTCCCGCGTCTTCTCGAAGAGGCGCTTGACCTGGGCGGGATCTCCGATGTCGGTCGGGACCGCGAGAGCCCGCCCGCCACTCTCCTCGATCGCGCGCGCCGTCTCATCGAGTGCCGCGGCGCGCCGCCCGGCAAGAACGAGAGAGAAGCCTGCCTTCGCGAGGGCGAGCGCAGAGGCCCGGCCGACCCCGCTCCCGGCGCCCGTCACAAGGGCGACTTTGCCATCCGAATTCATGAAGCTGCCCTTCCCTTCCTCTCGATAGACCCCGCGGCCGGCAAACGGCGCGACAGCGCCCCCGGCGATCGACCGCTTTTAGAGGAGGCGAGCCCCGGCGTCGAGAGGGCGATGGCGGCTTGACTTCAACGATCGAGCCGGGCAGTTTCGCGGGCGGGAAACAGGGCAAAATTCGAACAGAAAAACGGGATCGTAGGGAGGGAATGCAGAGCCGGCGCGGCTTATTCCTCATGCCTCGGTTTGCGGGCGCGGGGCGGCGGTGAGCGCGATTGCGATCGAGCGTGAGGGGCCGCGGGTATCAGGCGGCGCTCCTCTCCTCGAGGTTCGCGACGTCGCGCTTCACTTTGGCGGCATCCTCGCGCTCGACGGCGTCTCTTTCGACCTCGAAGCGGGGTCGATCCTCGGGCTTATCGGCCCAAACGGCGCCGGCAAGACGACTCTTTTCAATTGCGTGAGCCGCCTTTATACGCCCGATCGCGGCGACATCCTCTTTGCGGGGCGCTCGCTTCTCTCGCACCCCTCCCACCGCATCGCCCTGATCGGCATCACCCGCACCTTTCAGAACCTCGCGCTCTTCCAGAACCTGTCGGTGCTCGACAATATTCTGATCGGCGGGCACGCAAAGAGCCGCAGCGATTTTTTGAGCGACAGCTTCCGCCTGCCTTGGGTGCGCCGCGAAGAAAAGGCGCTTGAAGAAGCGGCATTTGGGCTCCTCGATCTGTTGGAACTGCGTGAGGTGGCCTCTCGGATGCCCGAAGGCTTGCCTCTCGGCACAAAGAAGCGGGTCGAGCTTGCCCGCGCGCTCCTCGCGCGGCCGAAGCTTCTCCTTCTCGACGAGCCGGCGGGCGGACTCAACCACGAGGAGGTGGCGCAGCTCGGCCGGCTGATCCGGCGCATCCGCGACGAGCGGCAATTGAGCGTGCTTCTCGTCGAGCACCACATGAACCTCGTGATGTCGGCCTCCGACATGGTGGTCGCGCTCGATTTCGGCCGCAAGATCGCCGAGGGCAGGCCCGCCGAGGTGCAGCAAGACGAACGCGTGATCCGCGCCTATCTGGGCGAACGCAAGGACGCCAGAGCGAAGCCGGCGGGTGGCGGCCGGTGATGCTCGAAGCGCGCGGCCTCTCGGCCTATTACGGGGAAACCGAGGCTCTCCACGCGATCGATTTCGGCCTCGCCGAAGGCGCGATCGTGACCCTCCTCGGCGCCAATGGGGCCGGCAAGACGACGACGCTTAGAGCGATCTCGGGAATGGTGCGGGCCTCGGGCGAGGTCTTTTTCGCGGGCAAGCCCATCCTTGGCCGGGCGAGCGAGGAGATCGCCCGGCTCGGCATTGCCCATGTGCCCGAAGGGCGCGGCACTTTCGTGCGCATGAGCGTCGAGGAGAACCTGCAATTGGGAGCGATGACGCGCCGCGACCGCGCCGGCATCGCGCGCGATTTCGAGAAGGTCTATGCGCAGTTTCCGCGGCTTTACGATCGCCGGCGGCAGCAGGCCGGAACCCTTTCCGGCGGCGAGCAGCAGATGCTCGCGATCGGCCGCGCGCTGATGCTGCGCCCGCGCCTGATGCTTCTCGACGAACCGTCTTTCGGTCTGGCGCCCCGTCTCGTCGAGGAGCTGTTCGCAAGCCTCAAGGACTTGAACCGCGAACTCGGCGTCGCGATGCTGATCGTCGAGCAGAACGCGGCGCTGGCGCTCGACCTCGCGCAAGAGGCCTATCTCCTCGAAACGGGCCGGATCGTTCTTTCCGGCCCCGCGCGCCTCATCGGCGCCGACGAGAACGTGCGCCGTTCCTATCTCGGATATTAGCGTCCTGTCCCATGGTTCACGGCCCTATTGACCGAAAACGTCATTGCGAGGAGCCCGCAGAGCCTGCCCCCGCGAAGGAGCGTGTGAAGGAATCGGGTTTGTGCCACGGTTCAGACCCTTCGGCACAGGGCTGATCGGCCGCCAA
>JAKAOO010000247.1 GCA_021812165.1 Pseudomonadota bacterium
AAACAGGAATGAATTAGACGTGTGGCCGGCCCGCGCTCGCGCTACCATCGCGCGAGCGAAAGGAGCGGCATATGGCTGCTGTCCTTGTCATTTACGTCGTGGTCGCGATCGTCGCGGCGATCGTCGCCGGCAACAAGGGGCGATCGGGCGTTGGTTGGTTCTTCCTCTGTCTCGTGGCCACGCCGCTTGCGATCCTGGTGCTGCTGGCACTCCCGAGCCTCAAGCCTTCCGAGCCGCAGCCGGTGCGCGTTATCGGAGAAGATGACGCTGGGCAACGTCGGCCGTGTCCCTACTGTGCCGAGTTGATTTTGCCTGCGGCGACGGTGTGTCGCTTCTGTTCGCGCGAGCTTCCTCAGAGATGGGCGGAAAAGGAAACGGCGGCGGAAGCGACGAGGACGTGTCCGCAGTGCGCTGAAACCGTAAAGGCCGAGACAAAGATTTGCCGGTTCTGCCTCTATGAATTCCCGCCCGAATCGCCGCGCACCGAGGCGCCGATTATCGATGGCGAGGCGGCGAGAATTTTGCCGTCTCCCGGTCGTGAATAGCGCCAGCGCGAAGCTCGATTTCAGCCGAAGGTCGGGCCGGGGAACGTATCTCAAAAGCTCTTTGGCAGCCCTGCGTCCCGGCGCGGAAGATCGGGCCGCTTTGACGCTCTCTCAACGGTCGGGGAGGAGACAGGGCTCCCGCGAGCGCGCAAATCGATCCTCGCTGGCGCCGTCCTGAGGGCCACGATCGAACCGTTCAACAGTTGTCTATGGCAAAATCGGTTGTTCGGTTTGTCCTGGCGCTCGCTCGGCACGCGGCCAGCACGCGAAAACTTGCACCCGATCGCAAATTTTGCCTTGAGCGTTACGCGTGACGTAACATATAACTCTCTCGGAACCGAACGATGGCGATCCGAGATTACCACGACAAGGATACGGCCTCGTTCGTTCGAGGAGAGCGGGTTCGCAGGTTCGAGCAATGCCGGCCGGGCGCGGTCAAAGCCATCGCCAAGCTGCAAGCCGCGACCCGGCTCATGGACCTTCGCAACCCGCCCTCGAACCGTTTCGAGGCGCTTGCGGGCGAACCGGGCCGCTACAGCATCCGCATCGACAACAAATGGCGAGTTTGCTTCCGATGGGCGCCATCCGAGCCGCCCTCAGAAGGAACCGATCCGTTGATGGTTCCCGCCAGCCCTGCGACGTTGAGATCACCAACCACTATGATTGAAGAGCGCGCGACCATGTCTTACACAGCGACCGACAAACTGCCGCCCGTCCATCCGGGCGAGATCCTGCGCGATGAGTTGGAGGCGCTTGACCTGAGCGCCCGGAAGTTCGCCGAGGCTATCGGAGTACCGCCGAACGCCGTTACCCAAATCCTGCGCGGCGAGCGAGGGATCTCGGCCGAGATGGCGCTGCGGCTCGGCATCGCGTTCGGAACCGACGAGCGGTACTGGATGAACCTTCAAAATAGCTATGACGCCAAAGTCGCTCGCGCGAAGATGGCGGACAAGCTTCCGACCATCCGGCGCTTGGTTGCGACATAAACGAGGCGCCTCTCACGCAATCGGGTTCTTTGCGCCGGGCATCGCGCCCGCACCGGGTCGTATTGAGGCCGAAACGCCATGAAGGATCTTCCCTTCAAAGCGAGCTTGGCGAGCCGCAAACCCAGGCGCACACGCCCGCCCGTGCCGGAAGCCGCAGGGGGCACAAGGACGCCCTGCGGGTAATGCACCATCCCGTCGGCAAGAGGCGCGCTCCTACGCGCCCGCACCGCGTTGGGGCGCCGTCGATGTTTTCGTTCATAGCCGGGCGCTCCCGGCGGGCGTCTTCGCTCTCGCGCCGGGTGGCTCTTGCCGCGCGCGGCGGAAAGGCGCAAATTCTTCTCGATGATTCGCTTCCGCTTCAACGCCGATAGGGCGTACCAAGCCATCCTGTGGATGCTGAGGCAAGCCTCCCCGCTCGATCTCCATACGATACTCAAGGCGTGCTATTTCGCCGACAAGAGCCATCTGAACGAATTCGGGCGCCCCGTCTTCGGCGCCACCTATCGAGCGATGAAGTATGGCCCGGTGCCTCTCGAAATCTACGAGATGCTTAAGAGCGAACCAATTTGGCGTTGGGAAACCGGGAGAGATGCGTTCCCATGGCGCGTGCGGGGTCGCGGGCAGATTAAAGGGTCCGATAAGCTTCCGCAGCCGAACCTTGGCGCCTTCTCCGAAAGCGATTTGGAGCACCTTGAGGCCGGCTTCGCCCGCGCGCGGTCGATGACATTCGAGGAACGAACCCGAGAGACGCATGGGCCGGATTGGCAAAAGGCAAATCTCGGCATCATAGATTATGCCGATATGATCGAGGACGGCCCAGATCGCGACGAAAAGATCGAAGAGCTTCGGGGCATTGCATCCCGCATGGTGATCTGACCCTGTGGCCGGGGTCCGCTGCGGCGATGTCCTCTGGCTTCCCGATGACACTGCCGCGGGCGAGCGCAAGACCCGGCCGTTCGTTTGCCTTGACCCCGAGCAAGGGTGGTGCGCGCGGATCGTGAGCCGGCAGCCGAGGCATGATCCAGTGCCGGTCCGCAAAAATGACCATCCCTTCCTAGACCACGACGGCTACATCGAGACCGGAATCCCCGTCGAGTTTTATGAGGGCGAGTTCGAGAACGCTATTTCGGAAGGCCGCCTCGCCGGCAAGATTTCGGCTGATGTCGCTCGTGCCATCGTCTCGGCTTGGGAGCGCGCAAAGGTGACGCCGCCTGATGCACGCGAGGCCGTGGTTAAGCGAATCAAGGAGGAATTTGGGCTCCCGTGAGCGCGTCAAGCCTGCGAGATCCGCCTCACGCTCTACCGCGACGGCGAGCCCGAGGCCATCGCCACCGCTGCCCTCGAACCCGCCTACGCCCTCGCCATCGCCGCAAAGCTCCTCGACGCCGCGCGCTCGCATCTCGGCCGGGGGCCGGGTAATGGGTGACTGTTTGTGGTGCGGCCGGTCGTTCGAGGCGAGAACCGACGGCGGCAGGGCGCAGCGCTTCTGCCGCCCAGCTTGCCGACGCGCGGTCGATGCGCCGGACCGCCTCCACCGCCAGCGGCGCCTTCCTGAGATCGGCCAGCTCGAAGAAGTGGCGCCGGCCATGGCTCCAGCACGCCGCCTCGGTGATCGGACCGGGTTTGCGCCTTCCATCGTAGAGCTCGCCGAACCCGGCATAGGCATCGGCCTGGAGGATGCCGGCATAGCCGGCGAGATGCCGGGCGCGGTGCTCGACGCCGCTTCCTCGAGCACCCGCGAACCACCACCGTCTACCTCATCTTCCCCACATGGGCCGAACTCGTCGCCACCGTCGTCGATCCAAAAGCGCGCCCACCGTAATCCGGCGCCCATAATGCGAATCGCTGTCGGTTTCCGGCCGAGCTTGGCGCCGCGCGCCTTGGCGCGGGCCCGGCCTTCGCTCGATCAAAACCCTCGCCAGCTATAGCGACTTTTTCCGGCGTCGATCGAGTTCCGCAAGAACCCGAGACAGGTTGGGAGCGAGTCCCGGAGATGTGATCCTGTCTTTGTTCGGCAACAACTGAGTGATCACGCTTTTTAACTCCTCGATGGCCGAATTCTCCGACAGTCCACACGCCTGCACACGCGCCAAACCATCATCGACGCAACTTTTCGCCTTCTTTGGATCGCCGGCGACCTCCGCTTGTCTGATAAACTCGTCAATCTCAGTCAGTAATTTGGTCCCGGGCATCGGACACTCCTCTATTAACGTCATTTGTAACGAGGATGGTGTCATTTGGGGGACGAACGAATCTGTGTTACGTCAATGCCCCTGAGTGCCAAATCCCTCGCGAGTTCACCAGATGTGCTGCATGCACCGCCGCCCGCTGCCGCGCAGCGATTGGCCCAATACCACCACAGCTTCATCTCGGCGAGGTCGTGCCGCGTGCAGACGATGCCGCTGATCACAGTGGGGCAAATCTCATGGGCTTCGGCCTGCTGTGCAACGGCCAGGAGGATAGCGCCAGGGATCATGAAAAAGTAGATCAGGAACAGTGCCAATAGTAGCTTCATTGATTATGCCCTAGCGGCAAGAATGCACCCGACATTCCTCTGATTCCCGATGGTGCGAACCGGAATTCGCCGGATGCCTGTGGTTTCGATGCTAGGATCGCACCGCTGAACGGGCTCGGCAAGTGCAAATCGCTGTCGCCGCGAGCAACGGGCGATCGAAGCCATCGGTTGACGGCAGCCGAACCCTGAAATCCGCCGCTTCGTTTTTACCAAGGCATGCCTCTCCCCTTCGTCACCCGGTGCCTTTGGCCCGGCGCTTGTCAGGCCGGCGTGCTCTGCGACTGGCTCCGCCGGAAGCCGCCGGAGTAGGATTGATCCTCGGCTTTGGCGCCCTTGATTTCGTGTTCGACCCGCGCGATGTCTACGCCGATTTCTACCGTTGAAGGCGATGAGTGAGCGGCGAATAGGAGAGCACCAGCTCCGGCCAGGACAACAGCCAAAACCGCGAACAGGACGATAAGGCGCTTGGTCATCATGCTTCTCAAACCTGTGAAGCGCGACTACCCGGCAAACCGGCGGTCGATCGTGTCTGATATATTTCTGGTAGGATCAAGATCAACCGCGCTCCCGCGACGGTTATAATGTACCCCTGAGAACAGGCGGTTAACAGGGGATCGGGGATGCGGTTTCAGAAAGGGCGGAGCGATAACCCCGGTGGGCGGCCGAAAGGGCGTGGCGAAATCCGCGAGCTCGCCCGCGCGCCCAGATCGCGAACCAAACGCGGGCGATCGACGCGACACCTTCGCCGACGCCCCAATTGCCGGCGCTTAGCGACAAACAGGAATGAATTAGACGTGTGGCCGGCCCGCGCTCGCGCTACCATCGCGCGAGCGAAAGGAGCGGCATATGGCTGCTGTCCTTGTCATTTACGTCGTGGTCGCGATCGTCGCGGCGATCGTCGAGATCGGA
>JAKAOO010000248.1 GCA_021812165.1 Pseudomonadota bacterium
GAAGCGCGACGTGGTAAAATGGCAGGTGTGGCGGGAGTGCAAAAGTAAGTGAACACATAACTGATACCTCTACGGTCGGTAAAATTGGTAATTTTGTCAGCCGGGTGGGCAGCACCAGACGGCACGGACGTCACAATTTTTTATAGAGTGGATGATCCGAAATGCCGTGAGAGACGCGCCCAAACTAGGACGGTCTGGCTGACCGGGCATGCCATTCGCGCAGGCCAGCGCGGTGTTGATAGACGCGGGCGGGACATCGGCTGGGCGTTCGATCGGCGAAGCGATCCAGGCCGGCGCGACTGCGGACGGGTGCGGCTATCCATCTCGGAGAGAGGGCCGACTCGTCAACAGGCGAGCTGAATCGGGCGCGAAATTGGTTTCGGTGCGTCCAAATTGCGTCCATGGAAAGAACAAGGGCTTAGCGAGAGATCGCTAAGCCCTTGTTCTACTTGGTGGAGCCAACCGGGATCGAACCGGTGACCTCTACAATGCCATTGTAGCGCTCTCCCAGCTGAGCTATGGCCCCCGAAGAGATGCGGACGCCTCCGCGGCGGGAAGCTTACGAACGAGGGCACCTCCGCCGCAAGCGGAAATTGGGCGCGCGCGCCTCAATGCTCTTCGTCCTCGACATTTTCGATGACTTCGGCCATGTCCTCGTCGTCCTCGCCGAGATCGGAGGCGTCTTCGAGGACCTCCTCGCTCTCTTCCTCTTCCTCCTCTTCTTCGCGCGGGGCCGCCTCTTCGCCCTCTTCTTCGGCGGTTTCGGCCTCCTCGCTTTCGAGTTCGGTATCGGCCTCCGCGGCGGCTACCGGCTCCAGCTCCTTTTCGGCCGGCGCCGCCGGGCGCGTGCGCCGCGAACGCAAAAACGCCTCGGGGTCGAAAAGAACGCCGCATTTCGGACAGGCGATCGGATCGCGGTTCAAATCATAGTAGCGCGTTCCGCAACTCGGGCAGATGCGCTTCGTGCCCCATTCGGGTTTCGCCACCCTTTTCTCCTCGCCTCGCTCCTGTGGATCGGCCGAACGCTTTTGCCCGATCGGTTTTGCTGCGATAGACCGGGCCCGACGCGCGCCGGCCGTCCAGTCGGAGGCGGCATATAGGCAAAGGCCGCGATCTGTGCAACCGTTCGCGTGAACGCTTTTCTTCGGGAACACCGAGACGCCATGGCCGAGCCTATTTCCGCCGCCCCTCGCCCGCTCGTCGCGAGAGCGTCCCGTCAACCGCTTTCCGGCGCGTCCCGCGTTCCCGGAGACAAGTCGATCTCCCATCGCGCGCTCATTCTGGGAAGCCTTGCGATCGGCCGCACCCGGATCGAGGGCCTCCTCGAAGGCGAGGACGTGTTGCGGACGGCCGCGGCGCTTTCCCTTTTGGGCGCCGGGATTGCGCGGGGCGGGGAGGGCGCGTGGACGATCGACGGGATCGGCGTCGGCGGCCTCTTCGAACCCGAAGACGTCCTCGATCTCGGCAATTCCGGGACGGGAGCGCGGCTTCTCCTCGGCCTCCTCGCGAGCCATCCTTTGACCGCCCTTATGACCGGCGACGCTTCGCTCCGGCGCCGCCCGATGGGCCGGGTGATCGCGCCGCTCTCGCGCATGGGCGCGCAGTTCCGGGGACGCGAAGGCGGGCGCCTGCCGCTCGCCGTCACGGGAGCCAAAGAGCCCCTTCCCATCCAATATCGGCTTCCCGTTCCCTCGGCGCAGGTCAAATCGGCGGTGCTTCTCGCCGGGCTCAACGCTCCGGGCGAGACGACGGTGATCGAGCCGCAGCCGACGCGCGACCATACCGAGCGCATGCTCGCCCATTTCGGCGCCCGGCTTTCCGTCGAAGAGGAGACGGGCGGCGGCCGGCGCATCACCCTCGAAGGGCAGCCGGAACTCGCGGCGGCGCCCGTCGCGGTGCCGGGCGATCCTTCGTCGGCGGCGTTTCCGCTCGTCGCCGCGCTCATCGTCCCGGGCTCGGAAGTCCGAATCCGCGGCGTCGGCGTCAACCCCTTGCGGGCGGGCCTCCTCGAAAGCCTCGCCGAGATGGGAGCGCAGATCGCCTTCGAGAATCCTCGCGAGGAAGGCGGTGAACCGGTCGCCGATCTTCGCGTCAAGGCCGGCGCGCTCAGAGGCGCCGACATCCCGGCCGAGCGCGCGCCGCGGATGATCGACGAATATCCGGCGCTCGCCGTCGCCGCCGCTTTTGCCAATGGCCGCACGCGCATGCGCGGGCTCCAAGAGCTGCGCGTCAAGGAAAGCGACCGGCTTTCCGCAATCGCCGAGGGCCTCGCGCGCTCGGGCGTCACGGTTGCGGTCGAAGGCGAGGATCTTCTCGTCGAAGGCGATGGGAAGCCGCCGGCGGGCGGGGCAACGATCGCGACGCGGCTCGACCACCGCATCGCCATGGCGTTCCTCGTTTTGGGCCTCGGCGCGCGCGAGCCGGTCGCGATCGATGACGCCCAGCCCATCGCGACGAGCTTTCCCGGCTTTGTCGATCTGATGAAGGGGCTCGGCGCCGCGATCGAGGAGCCCGCGGGCTGCCTCTGAGGACCGGCACCGTGGCTAGGCAGGGGTCGCCCGACCGCCGTGTCGCCCGCAGGGCGAACCCGGCTTTCGTCGTCGCGATCGACGGCCCCGCGGCCTCCGGCAAAGGGACGCTCGCGCGCGCTCTCGCCCGGCGCTTCACCCTCGCTTATCTCGACACCGGCAGGCTTTACCGCGCGGCCGCGCTTCTCGTCCTCGACGCCGGAGGCGACCCCGCCGACCCGAAGGCGGCGGCGGCGGCGGCGCGCCAAGTCTCCGTCAGGCTTCTCGAAGAGCCGCGTTTGCGCGAGGAACGGGTGGGCGCGGCGGCTTCGGTTGTCGCCGCGATCCCCGAAGTGCGCCGCGCGCTTCTCGCCTTCCAGCGCGATTTCGCCCGGCAACCGCCGCCCCCCTTCACGGGCGCGGTCCTCGACGGGCGCGACATCGGCACCGTCGTCTGCCCGGACGCCTCCCTTAAGCTCTTTCTCACGGCGTCCCTCGAAGAGCGCGCCCGCCGCCGCCTCTTGGAGTTGCGGGAAAAGGGGCTTCCGGCTATATACGAGGAAGTCCTGGCGGACCTGAAGGAACGCGATTTGCGCGACAGCATGCGTCGAGCGGCGCCGCTTGCGGCGGCCTCGGACGCGGTCATTCTCGATACGACGGCGCTCGACGCCGAAGAGGTGTTCGAACGGGCCTCGAGGCGTGTCGCCCGCGCGCTCTCCTCTCCCCGCTGATGACGCGGCTCTTGGGCAAAATGCCTGCCGATGACGGCAGGTTTTTTCTCCCCTCCCTTATCTCTCCCGGCATGGAGAACGAATGGCTCTAGAAATCGAAACCGCGAAAGCACCCCAGAAGGAAAGCTTTGCCGCCCTTCTCGCTGAATCCCCCGGCATCGCTCAATCGCTCGAAGGCAGCGTCGTCAAAGGCCGCGTGATCGCCATCGAAGGCGACGCCGCCGTCATCGATGTCGGTCTCAAATCGGAAGGCCGCGTCCCGCTCAGGGAATTCGTCGGCGCCGAAGGGGCCCCCAATGTCGGCGACCGCGTCGAGGTCTTTTTGGAGCGGATCGAAGACAAGAACGGCGAGGCGCAGCTTTCGCGCGAGAAGGCGCGGCGCGAGGAAGCCTGGGTGCAGCTCGAAAAGAATTTCGCCGCGAACGAGCGGGTGACGGGAGCGATCTTCGGCCGCGTCAAGGGCGGGTTTACGGTCGATCTCGGCGGCGCGGTGGCGTTTCTTCCGGGGAGCCAGGTCGATATCCGGCCGGTCCGAGACATCACCCCGCTCCTCGGCAGCCCGCAGCCGTTCCAGATCTTGAAGATGGACCGCTCGCGCGGCAACATCGTCGTCTCCCGCCGCGCGGTCCTCGAAGAAAGCCGCGCCGAAGCGCGCTCGGAGCTCGTCGCCAACCTGAAAGAGGGCCAGATCCTCAACGGCGTCGTCAAAAACATCACCGATTACGGCGCTTTCGTCGATCTCGGCGGGGTCGACGGCCTCCTTCATGTGACGGACATCGCCTGGCGGCGCATCAACCATCCCTCGGAGGCCCTCAGCATCGGGCAAACCGTCAAGGTGCAGGTGATCCGCTTCAACCCCGAAACCCAGCGCATCTCCCTCGGCATGAAGCAGCTCGAAGCCGATCCTTGGGAAGGCGTGGAACTCAAATATCCGGCGGGCGCCAAGTTCCGGGGGCGCGTCACCAACATCACCGACTACGGCGCCTTTGTCGAACTCGAACCGGGGGTCGAAGGGCTCGTCCACGTCTCCGAGATGAGCTGGACGAAAAAGAACGTTCACCCGGGCAAGATCGTCTCGACGAGCCAGGAGGTCGAGGTGATGGTGCTCGATGTCGATCCGCAAAAGCGCCGCATCTCCCTGGGTTTGAAGCAGACCCTGCAAAACCCGTGGGAAGCCTTTGCCGACGCCCACCCGATCGGCAGCGAGCTCGAAGGCGAGATCCGCAACACCACCGAATTCGGGCTTTTTGTCGGACTTCCGGGCGACATCGACGGGATGGTGCATCTCTCCGACATCGACTGGAACCTCGCGGGCGAGGAGGCGCTTTCGCGCCATCGCCGAGGCGAGCGGGTGCACGTCAAGGTGCTCGACATCGACGTCGAAAAGGAGCGCATCAGCCTCGGCATCAAACAGCTCGAAGCCGACCCCTTCCAGACCGGGATCGGCAAAGTCAAAAAGGGCGATGTCGTCACCGCCGCCATCACCGGCGTCAGCGACGCCGGGATCGACGTGACGATCTACGACGGCGTCCCCGGCTTTATCCGCAAATCCGAGCTTTCGCGCGATCGCAGCGAGCAGAGGCCCGACCGTTTCGCAGTCGGCGAGAGGGTCGACGCCAAGGTGACCGCAATCGACCGCGCGACGCGCCGCGTCAGCCTTTCCATCAAGGCGCGCGAGATGGACGAGGAAAAAGATCGGAA
>JAKAOO010000249.1 GCA_021812165.1 Pseudomonadota bacterium
GCATGGCAGAAGTGGGACCGCTTTCCGGCATCACGATCATCGATCTCTCGCGCATTTTGGCGGGGCCCTATTGCACGCTTCTCCTCGCCGAACTGGGGGCGCGCGTCATCAAGATCGAACCGCCCGAAAAAGGCGACGACGCGCGCAAGATATGGGATCCGTCCTCCTCGGATCGGCCCCACGACCGTCCGGTTGAGCGAAAACGGCTGCAAGGGCGGGTTTCTGCCCAACTCGAGAGACCCCCGCGGCCGAACTTGTTCCGGCCACCCACGTCTTCACCAAGCGCTACGTCGCACGCAAAAAAGACTTGGATGGCCGGGCCAAGCCCGGCCACGGGGATTGAAAGCCGCACAGCCCGTCACTGCAGCGCCCTATCCTTGCATCAAAGAGCTGAAGCGGACAACCGTGGACCGGCCCCAGGAAGATTTCGGTCGGGTGACATGTCACCGTAACCCGCGACCCAGCGTAACCAGAAACTGGGTTCAGCATTTGTTGTTCTGCCAGCACGGGACACGGTGATAGCGAAGCTCAAGAAGCGCCGCTACTCCGCAAATGACATCTCGGACGTTGTGCGCCCCGCAAAGTTGTAAGACATCGGCGGCTGACAGGACTGCCCGCTCTGTCGGCGGCGGCGGCACAATCGATCGTAACAACGCGACTACCGGTTGGCACGCCTGTGTCTCTAGCGCGGCCCGGTCGAGGCAGGAATTGCGGCCTGGAACCAAGTCCGGCAACAGCGAAGTATCGATCGTATTCTGAGAGAAAGTCTGCGCTCCAACCGAGAAGGTCATTCCAGTCAGAAGGACGCTAAGGACCACGAATTTGATCATCCCGTCTGGCTCCCGTTTGCTCGTTTAGATAAAATGTTCTCTTGGCGGGCTACGGTGACAGGGTGGACGGCCCGATCGGGAAGAGTTGCATCATTTCGCGATCTCCGCGACCAGCTCATCGACCGTCCGAAAAACTACGCCAAATTCAGCGGTGAGCCACGACCGATTTTTCCCGTCGAAGATCGATTTCCCCGCCGCTCGGGCAAAGTCGTTCGTGCACAAAACATCGTTTCGATAGGCGATGTGCGCGCTGGCGAGTTCGCCATCGGCCCACTCCGCGCACGCCTTCCGAAGCCGCTCGGCAGCGGGATGATCCTCAACGCGCTCGCTCCATCCACCCGCGGCGTCGAACGCCGCCTTCCCGACACCACGCCGATCAATGAGGGTGGAAACGTCGAGCTGAAGCTGTTCACGCTTGCGCGCCGCTTCGGCTGTTTCGGGCGCAAAAAGCGAGGGATCTCGGATTTCTTTTGGTGCTGGGAGCCCCATCCAGCTCGACCCACGCATGAGGCGAACACCAGCCCTCAGCGCTCGTTGCAGCTTATCAGCCTGCTCAACCGGTAACCCCGGATGACGATCATCGGCTGGGCCAATCGACCAATGCATGTATTGCCGGTCGTTTCGCGTCACTATTCCATGCAACTGGCAGTCCATGTATGGCCGGGCGAAATAGGATACACGATCCCGCTTACGGATGGCCTCGATGCGAAACCCGCTTTCGCAGATAAACCCCTCGAGCCGTCGATCAACGAGCGCAGCATGGATCGGCGCGCATTTGGCGTCGCCCAGACCAAAAATCGTCTCCCACGCGTTGGTGTCGAAGCTTACCCGCATCTCCCCCTTCCCCCCTCGCGCACGGGTGCCGCCTCTGAGGACCTGATAAATCCATTGTCCTATATAGGGAGCAAACGCGGAGCTGCGGAGCGCCCCTCGCCCGCGTCCCCGCAACTTCTCCCGCCGCGATTGCCACTTTGCCCCGCTTTGCGCTACTCATCCTCCTTTCCCTCGCGGCGAAGAAGGAAGAGAGCATGGCAGAAGTGGGACCCCTTTCCGGCATCACGATCATCGATCTCTCGCGCATTTTGGCGGGGCCCTATTGCACGCTTCTCCTCGCCGAACTGGGGGCGCGCGTCATCAAGATCGAACCGCCCGAAAAAGGCGACGACGCGCGCCATTACGGGCCCTTCAAAGGCGGCAAATCGACCTATTTCTCCTCGATCAACCGCGGCAAGGAATCGATCGCTCTCGATCTGAAGTCGCCCAAGGACCGCGCGATTTTCGAAAGCCTCCTCGAAAAAGGCGACGCTCTCGTCGAGAATTTCCGCCCCGGGACGATGGAAAAGCTCGGCTATGGCTGGGAGAGCCTCCACGCGCGCTATCCCCGTCTCATCTATGCCGCGACTTCGGGCTATGGCCACAGCGGGCCCTATTCCCATTACCCGGCCTACGACATGGTGGTTCAGGGATTGGGCGGGATCATGAGCATCACCGGGCACAAAGGAATGCCTCTCGTGCGCATCGGCACCTCGATCGGCGATTTGGGCGGCGGGCTTTATACGGCGGTCGCGCTCAACGCGGCGCTCCTTCATCGCGAGCGCACGGGCGAAGCGCGGAAAGTCGATATCGCGCTCTTCGACTGCCAGCTCGCCCTCCTCGAAAACGCCATCATGCGCTACACCGTGACCGGCGAGATCCCGGGGCCGATGGGCGCGCGCCATCCTTCGATCACCCCCTTCGAGGCCTTCCCGACGGCCGACGGTCATCTCATCATCGCCGCCGGCAATGACGGGCTTTTTCTAAAGCTCGCCGAGGCGCTCGGCCGGCCCGATTTCGCAGCGGACCCGCGCTTTGAGACCAATCCGGCGAGGAACGAGAACCGCGATGCGCTCTACCGCGAAATCGAGGCGATCCTCGCTCGCGCGGGCAGCAGGCATTGGATCGAAGTCCTGGAGGCGGCGGGGGTTCCCTGCGGCCCCGTCAACAATGTCGCCGAGGCGCTCGCCCATCCGCAGGTCCCGTTCCGCAACATGCTGATCGCGGTCGAAGACCCGGCGAGCGGCAGGCTCGACCTCGCCGGAAACCCGATGAAAGTATCGGGATTTGCCGATCCGCCCTCGCGGCCGCCTGCGCCCGATCTCGACGGCGACCGCGAGAAGATTTTGAAAGAGCTGGGGCTTTAAGGAGGAATTCAGAGGTTTGCCGCAGCCTCCCGTTCCGAAGAGGAGCCGAGGCGCGGCAAGCCGCGCGCGTTTGACCCTCTTCCCGCAGCAAAGTGAGAAGCGCCCCTTGAGCGATACGCCCGTCACCCTTGGCGAAATCGAACGCGCCCAGTGCCTCATCGCGGGGGCGATTGCGGCGACACCGACCGTCGAGGCGCCGGCAATCTCGGAGCGTGTCGGCGCCGAAATCTTCTTGAAGCTCGAAACCCAGCACCGCACCGGCTCCTTCAAGGAACGCGGCGCCCTCAATAAGCTCCTCTCGCTCGACGAGCGGGCGCGCAAAATGGGCGTCGTCGCGATGTCTGCCGGAAATCACGCGCAAGGCGTCGCCTGCCATGCGAGCCGCCTCGCGATCCCGGCGACGATCGTGATGCCGGAAGGCACGCCCTTTATCAAGATCGAGCGCACCGAGGCTTTCGGCGCCAGGGTGGTTCTCAAAGGATCGAGCCTCACCGCGGCGCATGAGGCGGCCGACGCCCTCGCTCGCGAAAAGGGGCTGACTTTCGTCCACCCGTATGACGATCCTCAGATCATCGCCGGTCAAGGCACGATCGCGCTCGAGCTTCTTGCGGAGAAGCCGGATCTCGATGCGGTGATCGTGCCGGTGGGAGGCGGCGGGCTCATTTCCGGGATCGCCATCGCCCTCAAAGCGCTGCGGCCCGCGATCGAGATCATTGGCGTGCAGGCGGCGCTTTATCCGTCGATGTATCGGCTCCTCAAGGGCGAGGATCCGGGCCCTCCCTCGAACCTGCCGACTCTCGCCGAAGGGATTGCGGTCAAAGAACCCGGGCACATGACCCGAGAGATCGTGCGATCGCTCGTTTCGGAGATCCGTCTCGTCGAGGAGGCGGAAATCGAGGCGGCGACGCTTTTCCTCGCCGAGCACCAGAAGCTCATCGTCGAAGGCGCGGGGGCTGCGGGCGTTGCCGCCGTGCTCGCCGCGCCCGGGCGCTTTGCCGGCCGGCGCGTCGCAATCATCCTCAGCGGCGGCAACATCGATAGCCGCCTCTTCGCGAGCCTCTTGATGCGCGGTCTCGTTCGCGAAGGCCGGCTCGTGCGCTTGCGCGCGGAATTGCCGGATGTGCCGGGAGCGTTGTCGCGCATCTCGGGCGTCATCGGCTCCCGCGGCGGCAACATCGTCGAGGTCCACCATCAAAGGCTCTTTCACGACATTTCCGTAAAGCGCGCCGAGCTCGATATCGTCGTCGAAACCCAAAACCGGCGCCATGTCGAAGCGCTGATCGAGGCGCTCCTCGCGGCGGGCTTCCCAACCCGCCTCATCAACGGGAGCGCCGAGCCGGGCGGGCCGTCCGCGGGCTACGAGCCTGCCGGGTCTTGAGCGGCTCGCCGCGAAGGCTCGTAGAGGCGGGTCGCCCGCGGGTCAGCCGACGCCTTCGACGAGGATGAGGCGCCCCCTCGACGCCTTCTGGCGGATCTTCTTTGCCCGTTGATATTCCTCGGAATCGTACCACCGGCGCGCCGATGCGGCGTCCGCAAACTCGATGACGACGACGCGCTCCGGCGCGCCTTCGCCTTCGAGCAGCGCCGCCTCCCCGCCGCGCGCGATAAAGCGGCCGCCGAAGCGCGCGATGCTCTCTTGAGCGAGCGCGCGATACGGCGCGTAGGCGGCGGGATCGGTGACTTTCACCTCGGCAATCACATAAGCGGGCATGCTTTTCCTCCTTCAGCGGCCCAGCGCGCGTTCGAGGGTGCGGACGAGATTGTGCGGGCCGGGTGCGGCCTCCGCGTTCGCCGCGGCCAGATCGCCGTAAAGGCGGGCGATCGCCGAATAAAGCTCGCGCGAAGCCGGGTTTTCTTCGAGAAAAGCCGAGATTTCCTCCATCTCGGCAACCCAGCGATAGGCCTTGTCGTAGATGCG
>JAKAOO010000043.1 GCA_021812165.1 Pseudomonadota bacterium
GCAGAGCGCTCGTCGACTCCGGCATTCCGGCCGAGAAGATCGACGGTTTTGTGACGCCGCGCCGGCTTGGCCTCATTGCCCGCGGCATTCCTTCCCGCCGGCCGCCGCGGCGGGATGAGCGGCGCGGCCCTCGCGTCGGCGCGCCGGAGAGCGCGATCGCGGGCTTCTTGCGGGCATCGGGGCTTTCATCCGTCCAAGACTGCGAGGTCCGCGCGCTCGCCCGGGGCGAATTTTATTTCGCCGTCACCGAGGTGGCGGGAGCGGATTCGGCGTTCGTGCTGCCGGAGATCCTCGTGGCGGCGATCGCCGATCTTCCTTGGCCGAAATCGATGCGTTTTCCGGCAGCGCCTTTGCGCTGGGTGCGGCCCATCACTTCCGTCCTTTGCCTTTTCGACGGCGAGGTCGTGCCGCTCAAGCTCGGAGAGGTTCCGGTCGGGAGGGTGACGCGCGGGCATCGCTGGCTCGCGCCGGGCGAGATCCGGATCCAGAGCCCGGATCAGTATCTGAAGCGCCTCAAGGAAGCGTGGGTCGTCCTCGACAAGGCCGAGCGCGAGGGAATGATCAAGAAAGGCCTCGATGACGAGGCCGCAAAACACGGTGTTCGGGTAAAGGAGGATCCCGATCTCCTCGAAGAAGTCTCGGGGCTCGTCGAATATCCGGTCGTGCTTTCGGGCGCGATCGAGAAGGAGTTCATGGAGCTTCCGCCCGAGGTTCTGGCGGCGGCGATGCGCGCGCATCAAAGATATTTTTCCTCTCTCAATGCCGATGGCAGCCCCGCGCCGCGCTTCCTTTTCGTCGCCAACAACAACGCCCGCGACGGCGGCAAGGCGATCGTCGCCGGCAACGAGAGAGTGCTCTCCGCCCGTCTCGCCGACGCCCGCTATTTCTGGGACCAGGACCGCAAGGTGCGGCTGCGCGTCAGAATCGGAGCACTCAAGCGGCGCGTCTACCATGAGAAGCTCGGCAGCATGTATGACAAGGCGGAGAGAACCGGACACCTCGCTTATTGGCTTGCCGCCGATGTGCCGGGTGCGGACCGCGACCTCGCGCTTGGGGCCGCTCTTTTATCCAAGGCCGATCTCTCGACCGGCATGGTCGGCGAATTTCCCGAGCTCCAAGGGATCATGGGATCCTATTACGCGCTGGCCGACGGCGAGGATCCGCGGGTCGCGCAAGCGATCGCTGAACATTACAGGCCTCTTGGTCCAGATGACACGTGTCCGATTGCGCCGGAAAGCGTTGTCGTTGCGCTCGCGGACAAGATCGACAGTTTGGTCGCCTTCTTTTCGATCGGCGAGAAGCCGACCGGTTCGGGCGATCCCTATGCCCTGCGGCGCGCCGCGCTCGGAGTCATCCGCATCATCCTCGAAACCGACCTGCGCCTGCCGCTGAAAAAGGCGTTCCGGCAGGCGTGGCAAACGCCAGAAATCGGTAATGATCCAACCGAGGAGCTGCTGGAATTCATTCTCGATCGCCTCAAAGTGCATTTGCGCGACGAAGGTGTCCGTCACGATCTGATCGGGGCGGCTTTTGCCGCCGGCGGTGAGCGAGAAGACGATCTCGTGCGGCTCATGGCGCGGGTGCGAGCGCTCGAATCGTTCCTCGCCACGGATGACGGGGCCAACCTTCTCATCGCCTATCGCCGCGCCGCGAACATCGTCAGGATCGAGGAAAAGAGAGACGGCCGGCGGTACGATGACCGCCAGCCGGATTTCAGTCCGGAGAAGTTGAGGGAGCCGGAAGAGGGGACGCTTGCCGTGAGCCTCGGGGCAACGAGCTCCGCACCCGAAGTCTCTGGCGAGGATTTCGCGGCGGCGATGGCGGCGATGGCGCGTTTGCGCCGCCCGGTGGACGATTTTTTCGACAAGGTGACCGTTAATACCGAGGACGCGGATCTGCGCGAAAACCGGCTTCGTTTATTGTCTAGAATTCGCATGACGATGAACCGGGTCGCCGATTTCTCGAAGATCGAAGAGGGCGCGAAGGATTCCCTTGCCAGCAAGACTCGTCATTCCGGCCGCAGCGAAGCGGAGAGCCGGAATCCATGAACACCCGCTTTCCCAAGATGTGCGTAGGCAGGTGTTCCTGGTTTCCGGGCTCGCGTCCGCGGGCGATCGACGGTCGGAACCGCCGTCGTGTAGGCGACAGACCGCCGTTCCACTCGTTAGCCCGCGGATCACCCGCGCCCCGGAATGACGCCTTTTGACATTTTCTCACGAGATCGAAGGATGACCCTTCGACAAGCTCAGGATGAGAGGCGGATGACGAAGTGGGTGTATGGCTTTGGCGACGGCAGTGCCGAAGGCCGCGCCGAAATGCGCAATCTTCTTGGCGGCAAAGGCGCGGGGCTCGCCGAGATGAGCCGTTTGGGCCTGCCCGTGCCGCCCGGCTTTACGATCACGACGGAAGTCTGCGCCCATTACTACGCGCGAGGGAAATCGTATCCGGAAGGGCTCGCCGAAGAAGTCAGAACGGGCCTTCTTCGCCTCGAAAAGGCGCTCGGCCGGCGCTTTGGCGATGCCGAACGCCCGCTTCTCGTCTCGGTTCGTTCGGGCGCTCGGGTCTCGATGCCGGGAATGATGGATACG
Source organism: Pseudomonadota bacterium (assembly GCA_021812165.1). Lineage (GTDB taxonomy): Bacteria > Pseudomonadota > Alphaproteobacteria > ATCC43930 > CGMCC-115725 > AP-15. Next base: position 2,589 of record JAKAOO010000043.1, read on the forward strand.
GTGCTCAATCTCGGACTGAACGAGAAGGCCGTCGAAGGTCTCGCCCGGCAAAGCGGCGACCCTCGTTTCGCTTACGACAGCTGCCGGCGCTTTATCCAGATGTATGGCGAGGTCGTTCTGGGGATCGAGCACCACCTCTTCGAGGAGGCGATCGAAAACCTGAAGCTCACCACCGGCCGCTCGCTCGACACCGATCTTTCCGCCAGGGATTGGAAGGCGATCGTCGAGGCTTTCCAGGGGATCGTCCAGAAGACGACCGGAGGGCCCTTCCCCGATGATCCGGAGCGGCAACTCTGGGGCGCGATCGGTGCCGTCTTCGAATCCTGGATGAACCCGCGGGCGGTCACCTACCGGCGCCTCCACGACATCCCGGCCGATTGGGGCACCGCGGTCACGGTCCAGGCGATGGTGTTCGGCAATATCGGGCAAGACTGCGCGACGGGCGTCGCCTTCACCCGCAATCCCGCAAACGGCGCCAATGAGATCTACGGGGAATTTCTCGTCAATGCGCAGGGCGAAGATGTGGTGGCGGGTTTGCGCACCCCGCAGAATTTGACGATCGCGGGCAAGAAGGCGAACGGCTCCCATCTGCCGTCGATGGAAGAGGCGATGCCGCAGGTCTTTGCCGAACTCTTGCGGGTGCGCCGCACGCTCGAAGACCACTACCGCGACATGCAGGACGTCGAATTCACGGTCGAACGCGGCAAGCTCTGGATGCTGCAAACGCGCACCGGCAAACGCACCGCGGCGGCCGCTCTCAAGATCGCCGTCGATCTCGTCGATGAGGGCGTCATCGGCCGCGAAGAGGCGGTCCGGCGGATCGAACCCGGCTCTCTCGACCAGCTTTTGCATCCGACCCTCGATCCCAAGGCAAAAACGACGCCTTTGGCGCGCGGTCTGCCGGCTTCGCCGGGCGCGGCCTCGGGCCGGATCGCCTTTTCCGCCGACGAAGCCGAAGCGCTCGCCGCGCGCGGCGAGGCGGTGATCCTGGTGCGGGTCGAAACCAGCCCCGAAGACATCCACGGCATGCATGCCGCGCGGGGAATCCTGACGGCGCGCGGCGGGATGACGAGCCACGCCGCCGTGGTCGCGCGCGGGATGGGACGGCCTTGCGTCGCCGGCGCCGGCGATCTCGCCATCGATTACGAGGCGAAGACGCTGCGGGCGCGCAACCTCGTTTTGAAGGCGGGCGAGATCATCACCATCGACGGCGGAACGGGCGAGGTCATGGCGGGCGAGGTGGCGACGATCGAGCCCCAGCTTTCGGGGGATTTCGCCCGCCTCATCGAATGGGCCGACGGAATTCGCAGGCTCAAGGTCCGCGCCAACGCCGAAACCCCCGAGGACGCCGCCATGGCGCGCCGCTTTGGCGCCGAAGGCATCGGCCTTGCCCGCACCGAGCACATGTTTTTCGACCCCGAGCGGGTGCCGGCGATGCGCGAGATGATCATGGCCGAGGACGAGGCCGGGCGCCGCGCCGCGCTCAAAAAGCTGCTTCCCATGCAGCGCGCGGATTTTGCCGAGATCTTTCGCGTCATGCGCGGCCTGCCGGTGACGATCCGCCTTCTCGATCCGCCTCTGCACGAGTTCCTGCCGAAGAACCGGGCGGAGTTTGCCGAGATGGCGCGACAGACCGGCAAAGAGGAGGCGGAGATCCGCCGCCGCGCCGCCGAGCTGCACGAGGCCAACCCGATGCTCGGCCATCGCGGCTGCCGGCTCGGGATCACCTATCCCGAAATCTACGAGATGCAGGCGGTTGCGATCTTCGAGGCGGCGGTCGCGGTCAAAGGCGAAACCCGGGAGGAGATAACGCCCGAGATCATGCTGCCTTTGATCGCGACGCGAAAGGAATTCGATATCCTCAAAAGCATCATCGATCGCATTGCCGCCGAGGTCATGGAGAAATCGGAAACGAAAATCTCCTATCTCGTCGGGACGATGATCGAGCTTCCGCGCGCCGCGCTTCTCGCCGACGAAATCGCCAAAAGCGCGGCCTTTTTCAGCTTTGGCACCAACGACCTGACGCAGACGGTCTACGGCCTCTCGCGCGACGATTCCGCGAGTTTTCTCGGCATCTACCAAAAGCTCGGGATTTTCGCGCACGATCCTTTCGTCTCGCTCGACAGGGAAGGGGTCGGCGCCATCATGCGCCTTGCGGTCGAGCGCGGCCGCGCCGTTCGCCCCGATTTGAAGCTCGGCATCTGCGGCGAACACGGCGGCGACCCGGCTTCGATCCGCTTTTGCGAAGAGCTGGGCCTCGATTACGTCTCCTGCTCGCCCTTCCGCGTCCCCATCGCGCGCCTCAGCGGAGCGCAAGCCACGCTCGCGGAAGAGAGCCGCGACGTGTGAGGCGGGAACGAAGGCGATGGGACGAGCCGGCGCCGTTCTTTCCGGCCTCGTTGCCGCAGGGCTCTGGATCGCGCCGCATCCGCCGCCGCTCAGCGTTCCTCCGCTCGCGCTGCCGGGCACCAGCCTCTCGCCGATCCTGACCGAGCCGGGGCCGCTCATCCGGCCGCCTGCCGCTGTCGCCCCTCTGCCCCCACCCGCGCTTCCTGCGAGCCCGATCGATTCGCAAGAGATAAACGCCTATCGCTTCGATCTCGAAAACCGCGAGCGCGCCCTCGAGCTGCAAGGCGTGAGCCCCGCCGATCCGCGTTTCCGCGAAGTCGAGCAACAGTTGCAGCGCTTGAGAGAAGCGCCCGGCGGCCCGTAGTTCGAGGCTGTCAGCGGGCGGAATACCAGGCGGGCGAGCGCTTTTCGGCGAAGCTTTGAAACCCTTCGTCGGCTTCCGGGAGAAGGCGGCGCGAGGCGGCTTCGACCGCGAGGCGCTCGCGAAACGCCGGCGTGTCCGGAGCGGCGCCGGCTTCCGCGATCAGACGCTTTGTCGTCGCCACTGCTTCGGGCGCCGCTTTGAGCACGCTTTCGAGGACGCGTTCGGCGCTCGCCTCGAGGCGTTCGGCGGGCGCGACCTCGTGAACGAGACCGATCCTCAGCGCCTCGGCCGCGCCGAAGCGCTCGCCGCTCAAGGCGTAGCGCGAGAGCGCACGGGCGCCGACGCGTGCCACGAGAAGGGGGATGATCGGCGCGGGCGTGATGCCCCAGCGCACCTCGCTGATGGCGAAAAGGGCGTCCTCGGCGGCGATCGCGATATCGCAGGCGGAAGAGAGGCCGACGCCGCCACCGAAACAGCCGCCGCGTACGAGCGCCAGCGTCGGGCGGGGAAAGTGCTGGAGAGCGGCGATCGCGGCCGCGGTGCGGCGCGAGAAATCGAGGTTTTCCTCGGGCGAGGCTCGGCGCAGGCTTTCGAGAAAGGAGAGATCGGCGCCCGCCTGGAAATGGCGGCCGGCGCCGCGCAACACCACCGCGTGCAAAGCCTTTTCCGAAGCGAGACGCGCGAGAACGCTGCCGAGAGCGGCGATGAGGGCGCCGTTGTAGGCGTTGCCGATTTCGGGCCGATTGAGCGTCAGCGTGGCGATGCCGCGCCGGTCGATCGCGCAGAGAACGGGATTCGTTTCGGTCATTGCGCCGCCCAACGATTGGAACTGTCGAAAGCCCGCCACAGGAGGATTTCGCGCAGCAGCGCCTCGACGGCGCCGCAGGCGAAACCGAGCGCGACGGGATCGGCGAGGCGGCCGTCGCGGATCTTGGCTCCGGCCGAGGTGATGATCACTTCCCGCGCGAGGGCGATGCGCGCGAGCATCGAAGCGAGGGAGGTGCGCAGGTGTTCGAGACAGCGCGTGCCGCCGAGCGCGCCTTCGGAGGTCGCCATGACGGCGACGGGCTTATACGCCATCACGGAAGCAAAGGCCGGGCGCGAGGCCCAGTCGAGCGCGTTTTTCAGAACCCCGGGAATCGAATGGTTGAACTCCGGCGCGCAGAGGACGACGCCATCGCTTTCGGCGATCGCCTTCAAGAGCACTTTCACCTCCGGCGGCCGCTTCTCGCCTTCGAGATCCTGGTTGTAAGGCGGGATCGACGCCAAATCGCAGATCCGCATCCGAGCGCGCCGCGCGAAGCGCTCGCGCAAGGTTTCGAGGACGGCGTTGGAATTGGACTCGCGGCGCAGACTGCCCGACATGCCGATGAGGCGGACAGGCGTCCACTCTTCCATCCTCGCCTCTCCCTCGAACGCAAAGCCCCGGCCCTTTCTTAGCGAAATCCCCTCGCCACCGGCAAGCTTATCGTGCAGCGCGCCCCTCATCCCAACCCTCTCTCCCCGTGATCCCCGGATCAAGTCCGGGGAGGGCGAGGGAGTCCTCTGCTGCAAACTATTTTCCCTCTCCCCCGCCGGCCGGGGAAGAGGGTAGGGTGAGGGGGCCGACCTTTAGGCGAAAGGCGGGCACATTCGCCAATTATTGCAACCAGGAAGGCTGGGGAGATGAGCCTTAAACCGGCCCGACGCGGGCTCGTTCCGCCGTTCATCGCGATGGACGTTCTGCGCGAAGCGAGCGCGCGCGAAGGGAAAGGCGAGCGCATCATCCATCTCGAAGTGGGGCAGCCCGGAAGCCCCGCGCCCGCGGCAGTCATCGCGGCGGCGAAGAGGGCGCTCGCGGAAGAACGGCTCGGCTATACGGACGCGCTCGGGATCCCGCCGCTGCGCCGCGCGATCGCCGCCCATTACCGCGAGCAATACGGGATTGCCGTCGATCCCGCGGAAGTAGCGGTAACGACGGGCTCTTCCGCCGCGTTTCTCCTTGCCTTCGCCGCCGCCTTCGAGGCAGGCGAGCGGGTCGGGCTCGCCACGCCGGGTTATCCCGCCTATCGCAATATCCTCTCCGCTCTCGATCTCGAACCAGTGCTGATCGAGGTCGGAGAAAATTCGCATTTCCAGCCGACGCCCGAACTCCTCGCCTCTGCGGGCGCGCTTTCGGGGCTGATCATCGCGAGCCCCGCAAACCCGACCGGAGCGATGCTCGGCGCTGGCGACCTCGAGCGCCTCCTCGCCGCGTGCCGCGAGCGGGGCATCCGCCTCGTCTCGGACGAGATCTATCACGGCATCACCTATGGCGCGCCGGCATCGACAGCCCGCGCCTTCGGTCGCGAGGCGATCGTCGTCAGTTCCTTTTCGAAATACTACTGCATGACGGGCTGGCGTCTCGGCTGGATGCTTCTTCCGCCGGATCTCGAGCGATCGGTCGAGTGCCTGGCGCAGAATTTCTTCATCTCGCCGCCGGCTTTGTCGCAGCTCGCGGCGCTCGCGGCTTTCGGCTGCCGGGCCGAGCTCGACAGCCATGTCGCGCGGTATCGCACCCATCGCGACCTGTTGTTGAGCGCTCTTGCGGGGGCCGGACTCAGCCGTTTCGCCCCGGCCGAAGGAGCCTTTTATCTCTATGCCGACGTCTCGCACCTGACGGGCGACAGCGAAAGCTTCTGCCGGCGGCTCCTCGCCGAGACCGGGGTTGCCGTGACCCCGGGGCGCGATTTCGATCCGCTCCGTGGCGGCGGCTTTATCCGCCTCTCGTTCGCCGGCGAGACCGCCGACATCGAGGAAGCGGCGCGGCGCCTCTCGGCCTGGCTCAAACGGGCCTCATGAAGGTTCGCTTCCGCGCAGGACGAAGATCGCCTGCTCGGCGAGAAGATTGGCGAGAGTGCCTTGCGGATCGAGCGAGAAAGACTGGCCGCGCTGGTCGAGCGCCAGCCCGTGCTCGACTTTGGCGCCGATCTCCGCACAGAGAGCGACAAAGTCGCGGATCGTGCAAAGATGAATGTTCGGCGTGTCGTACCAGGCGTGGGGCAGGAGCCCCGAGACCGGCATCCGGCCCTTGGCCAGGAGGCGAAGGCGGATCCGCCAGAACCCGAAATTGGGGAAAGACACGATCGCGCGCCGAGCGATGCGGACCAGGTTTTCGACGACGCGCCGGGGCTCGCGGGTTGCCTGCAAAGTCTGGCTCAGGACGACGAGATCGAACGCGCCCTTGGGATAGGCGTCGAGATCGCGATCGGCGTCGCCCTGGATCACGGAGAGCCCGCGGCTGACGCAGGCGTTGACCCCGCCTTGCGAAAGCTCGATGCCGCGCCCATCGACATCCTTGTGGCGCCAGAGAAAGGCGAGAAGCGCGCCGTCGCCGCAGCCGATGTCGAGAACGCGCGAGCCCGGCGGGATCATCTCGGCGACAAGCTGCAAGTCGCGGCGCAGCCCATCGGCGGAATCGCGAAGGGAAGCGCCCCGCCTCTCAGCGAGGAGGCTCGTCATCGCCAAAAGCGAGGAAGGCCGCGGTGCTCGGCGCACCCCAAGAGAAAGCCGCGCAGGGTTTTAAAGAATTCGGGCTCGTGCAAGAGGAAGGAGTCGTGTCCGCCGTCGGTCTCGATCTCGACAAAGCTGACATTGGCGGCGACGGCGTTCAAAGCATGCACGATCGCGCGGCTTTCCGCTGTCGGGAAGAGCCAGTCGCTCGTAAACGAGATGAGGCAATAGCGGGTTTTCGTTCCGGCAAAGGCGCGCGCGAGCGAGCCGCCGTGCTCGGCCGCGAGGTCGAAATAATCCATCGCGCGCGTGATGTAGAGATAGGAATTGGCGTCGAAGCGATCGACAAACGTGCTGCCTTGGTGGCGCAGATAGCTTTCGACCTGAAAATCGGCGTCGAAGCCGTAGGTGACGGCGTTTCGGTCCTGCAGGTTTCGCCCGAATTTGCGGTGGAGCGCCGCTTCCGAAAGATAGGTGATGTGCGCCGCCATGCGCGCGACCGCGAGGCCTCGCGAGGGTTGCCTGTCGTAGAGGAAATAGCGCCCGCCGCACCAATCGGGATCGGCGATGATCGCTTGGCGGCCGACCTCGTTGAACGCGATGTTCTGCGCCGAATGCCGCGCCGCGGCTGCGATCGGCACCGCCGCGAAGACGCAATCGGGATAGTTTGCCGCCCACTCCAAAACCTGCATCCCGCCCATCGATCCGCCGATCACGCAAAAGAGCGAAGGGATATCGAGATGATCGATCAGGCGCTTTTGCGCCCGCACCATGTCGCCGATCGTGATGACGGGAAAGTTGAGCGCGAAAGGCTCGCCGCTCGAAGGGTCGATGTCTCCGGGGCCGGTGGTGCCCATGCACCCGCCCAAGACGTTGGCGCAGATCACGAAATAGCGCTCCGTATCGAGCACGCCGCCGGCACCGACGACGGTCGACCACCAGCCGGGCTTGCCCGTCAAAGGGTGAGGGTCGGCGGCGTACTGGTCGCCCGACAAGGCGTGGCAAACGAGGATGGCGTTCGAGCGCTCGGGATTGAGGCGGCCGTAAGTCTGGTACGCGATCGTGAACGGGCCGAAGAGGGTGCCGCAGTCGAGCCGCAAAGGCTCGTTGACGAAAAGCCGGCGACCGGGCCAATTCGGGTCCCATTGGCGAGGCGGGCGAGGCGAAGTCAAAACCGACACGAAAGATCCTTTTAACACCGATTGGCGAGCGTGCCGGGGTGTCGCCCAGCTTCTGGTCGCGGTGTTCTAGCTAGGGAAGAGGGGTTGGTCATGTCAACGTTTTCTTTGCTTTTGAGCCGCCTCACCCCTACAACTCACGCCTCTCTCTGAGCGCGATAGGGACCATGCCTGCCGTTCCATCCAACCTCGAAGACTTGCGCCGGCGTCTCGACAAGATCGACGACAGGCTGCAGGACCTCTTGATCGAGCGCGCCGAGGTCGTCTCGAGGGTGAGAGAGAGCAAAAAGCTCAACCACAATCTGTCCCCATTTCAGCCGGCGCGCGAGGCGGAGATCATCCGCCGCCTGGTGCGCCGCCATCGCGGTCTCTTTCCGGTCGCGACCGTCATTCGCATGTGGCGTGAGATGCTGGCGGCGACCCTGCGTTTGCAGACCGATTTTGCGGTTGCGGTGTTCGCGCCTCCCGATTCGCCGGCTTTCTGGGATCTGGCACGCGACCACTATGGCAGCCACACGCCGATGTCGGCCTATGGCTCGATCGGCCAGGTCATTCGCGCCGTGGGGGAAGAGAGCGCCGCGGTCGGCGTCTTGCCGATGCCGCAAGAGGGCGAGGCCGACCCCTGGTGGCGCCAACTCATGTCGAATGACCAGAACGCGCCGCGGGTGATTGCCCGCCTGCCGTTCGGGGCGCGCGGCAATGCCCGCAACAACGCCGCGGACGCTCTCGTGATCGGCCGTTTCGCCGTGCAGCCGAGCGGCGAGGATCGCACGCTCTTTGCCGGCGAGACGACGGCCGACATCAGCCGCGGGCGGATCTTTGCGATGCTCGACTCCGTCGGCCTCGCATGCACGTTCTTCGCCGCGTTCGACCACAGCGACGGCGCCGTCAACCTGATAGAAGTCGAGGGGTTCGTTACGGTTTCCGATCCCCGCATCGACAGCTTCCGCGCGCAACTCGGCGACGCCCTCCATCGCCTCTTGCCATTCGGCGGCTATGCGGTGCCGCTCTCTTCGGCCTTGTTTTCGGCGCTCCCCGAAAACGGCCAGAAGCCGCCTGCCTTGAGCGCCGCCACGTGAGCGCCGCCAAAGGGTGATCCCATGAGCGTGATTACGAGTTCTTTGAAGCCGCGTCCCGGCATTCTCGAGATTTCGCCCTATGTCGGCGGCGATGCGGGCGCCCCGGGGTTCGCTCGGCCGATCCGGCTCGCCTCGAACGAGAGTGCGCTCGGGCCGAGCCCGAAAGCGATCGCCGCCTATCAGGCGCTTGCGGGCGAGATCCATCGTTATCCCGATGGCGGCGCCCTCCTCTTGCGCACGGCGCTCGGCCGCCTTCACGGTGTCGATCCTTCGCGCATCGTCTGCGGCGCCGGCTCGGACGAGCTCATCGCATTGCTGCTGCGCGCTTATGTCGGAGCTGGTGACGAGGTGCTCTACAGCCGCCATGGCTTTCTCATGTACCCGATCGGCGCCAGGGCCGTCGGCGCGACCCCGGTTGCGGCGCCCGAGCGCGCGCTCACGGCCGACGTGGAGGCGCTTCTGTCGCGCGTTACGGAAAAGACCCGCGCGGTTTTTCTCGCCAATCCCAACAACCCGACGGGGACGTATCTGAGAGAGGCGGAGGTCCGTCGCCTGCATGAGGCGCTTTCGCCTTCGGTTCTTCTGGTAATCGACGCCGCTTATGCGGAATTTGTCGCCCGCGACGATTACGATCCCGGCCTCTCGCTCGTCGAGCAGGCGGAGAATGTGGTAATGCTGCGCACCTTTTCGAAGATCTATGCTCTGGCCGCGCTGCGCCTCGGTTGGGCCTATTGCCCGCCGGCCGTCGCCGACGTGCTCAACCGGGTGCGGGGACCGTTCAACGTCAACGCGGCGGCGGAGGCGGCGGGCGTTGCCGCGGTCGAAGACACCGGGGCCCTCGCGCGCGCGCGCGCCCATAACGGCCGCTGGCTGCCGTGGTTTTCGGAAAGGCTCTCGGCTCTCGGTCTCGAACTCACCCCGAGCGTCGCCGATTTCGTTCTCGCCCGTTTCCCCGAGGATCCCGGCAAGAATTCCGATGCGGCCTTCGCCTTTCTGCGGTCGCGGGGGATCCTCGTGCGCAAGCTCAAGGCTTATGGCCTGCCGCACCATCTGCGGATTTCGATCGGCGCCGGCGAGGAAATGGAAACGGTTGCCGCCGCGCTCGGCGAATTTCTCGGCCGGCGATGAGCGCGCCGTTTTTCGATAGGATCGCTCTCATCGGCGTCGGCCTCATCGGCTCGTCGATCGCCCGCGCGCTTCGCGAAAAGAGCCCGCAGACCCGGATCGTTGCTTGCGCGAAGAGCGAGGAGAGCCTCGCGACCGTGCGGCGCCTCGGCATCGCCGACGAGACCACTCTCGATGCGGCGGCCGCCGCCGAAAGGGCCGATCTCGTCGTCCTCGCCACGCCGCTTTCCGCCTATGCCGACCTCGCGCGCCGCATGGCGCCGGCGCTTCGCCCCGGCGCGATAGTGACCGATGTCGGCTCGGTCAAGGCGGCCGCGATCCGCGCTCTCAAGCCTCTGCTGCCGAAAGGCGTGCACTTCGTCCCCGGCCATCCGGTCGCGGGAACCGAGCATTCGGGCCCGGAGGCCGGGTTTGCCGAACTCTTTCGCGACCGCTGGTGCATTCTCGTTCCGCTCCCGGAGACACCGCCCGCGGCAATCGCCGCGGTCGCGCGCCTGTGGGAGGCCTTTGGCATGCGCGTCACGGAGATGGACGCCGCGCATCACGACAAGGTCCTGGCGATGACCTCCCATCTCCCCCACCTCATCGCCTATACCATCGTCGGCACGGCGACGGATCTCGAAGAAAGCCTCAAATCCGAGGTCATCGCGTTCTCGGCCGGCGGTTTTCGCGATTTCACCCGCATCGCCGCCTCGGATCCGACGATGTGGCGGGACATTTTTCTCAACAATCGCGAGGCGGTTCTCGAAATGCTGCAGCGCTTCACCGAGGACCTGACGGCTTTGCAGCGCGCCATCCGCTGGGGCGAAGGGGAGACGCTCCTCGACCGCTTTTCCCGCACCCGCGAGATCCGCCGCGGGGTCATCGAGGCGAAACAGGCGTGAGGAGCCTCGAAACAATGCCTTTGACAGTAAAGCCCGTCATTCCGGCCGTAGCGAAGCGGAGAGCCGGAATCCATGGACACCGGCGTTTCCGGCCGTTTGAAGGCAGGCGTTCATAGATTCCGGGCTCGCGTCCGCGGGCGATCGACGGTCGGAACCGCCGTCGTGTAGGCGACAGACCGCCGTTCCACTCGTTAGCCCGCGGATCGCCTGCGCCCCGGAATGACGCCATTGGGGAAGTTTTCGAGGAAGGACGCGATGTACGCGGTGATCTTCGAAGTCGAGCCAAGCGAGGGCCGCGCCGACGACTATCTCCGCGTCGCCGCGGATCTGCGGCCCGAGCTCGAAAAGATCGACGGGTTCCTGTCGATCGAGCGCTTCCGGAGCCTCTCGCAGGAAGGAAAGATCCTCTCGCTTTCCTTCTGGCGCGACGAAGAGGCAATCCGGCACTGGCGCGAGCACGAACGGCATCGCGCCGCCCAGCGCGCCGGGAGGCGAGGCATCTTTGCCGACTACCGGATCCGCGTCGCCGCCATCATCCGCGACTACACCATGTCCGAACGGGGCGAAGCGCTGCAGCCGCCGCCCGAGACGCTCCCCTCCTGAAGGCGAAAGAGACTCACCGCGTCCCTAGACCCCATGAGAGGCGCGGGAGCCGCCCGAGCTTTGCCGGGCCGAGAGAGATCTCTCCGTGCTCGATCGTCAGAGAGGTTGCGATCTCTCGTTTTCCATCGGGCCCCATTTTCGAGAGGAGCCTCAAGGCGATCCGGGCGAGGCCGCCGGCCTCGCGGCGCATCCGTCCGCTCGCGACGAGCGCGGCGACGACCGCGTCATACCCTTCGATCGTCCCCGAAAACGCGCCTTCCGGCTGGAGTTCCGAGTCGAGAGCCAAGGTTCCGGACCCGTTCGCACCCAGCGCGCCCCAGCCGAGGCGAAGATGGTCGAGTTCGATCGTGCCGCCCTCCGCGCGCCAAGCCTTCGCCATCCGCACGATCGGTCCGGGCGCCACGTTCCCCTTGACGGTGATGGCGAAAGAAAGCTTTGCGATCGTGCCGCCGAGCCCCGCTGGCGCGAAAGGCAATTTCATCTCCTTCAGCCGGACGGCAAGCGAAAAGGCTTGGGCGCCCTCTTTCCGGGGCGTCTTCTGCGGCAGCGCGATCCTCACCGCCGCCTCTTCGGCCACAACCCGTGCGGCGCCCGCCTTTTCGAGCTTGAGCGAGAGGCTGCCGCCGCCCGCGGCGGCAAGAGAGAGCGTGCCGCTGGCGCTGGCGGCGGAAAGTCCCGGCGTCCCACTGCCGAACGGCAGGGCGGCGAGCCCTTTCGGTGCCGAAAACTGCCATTCCGCAAGGTTCCAGGGCCAAGCCCGCGCGGAGAGCAAAGGCAATTCGAGCCGCGCCGACGGGGTGATCGCGCGATCCCTCAAGACCGCACCCTCGAGGTTCACGCGAAAGAAGAAGGGATAGCCCGTCACCTCCATTTTTCGCCAGGAGGCGTCGATCATTTGCGCCCGCTCCTTTTGCGCCCAGAGCGCAACGGCCGGACCGAGGCGCTGGGCGACCCTCCACCAATAAAGCGTGTAGGCTCCGACGAGGAGCAGGAGGAGGAAGAGCGGAAGGAGAAGGCGGGTCGAGAAGCGCATGGCAAACTTCCTCGGCAAGAGCGAGGTTCAACTCGCTTCGGCCGTGCGGATGACGATTTCCGAGGTGAGAGTTCTGCTGACGGGGCACCGTTCGGCGATTTCGAGAAGGCGAGCGCGCGAGGGATCGTCGAGCGGACCCTCCATCGCGATCCGGCGCGTGATCTCGTCGACGAACCCCTCGCGGGTCTCGCAATCGCGGCAATCCTCGGCGTGGATCTTGCGGTGGTCGAGAAGGACTCGCACCCGCTCCAGCGGCAAGCCTTTTCGATCGGCATAAAGGCGCAAGGTCATCGCCGTGCAGGCGCCGAGAGCGGCAAGGAGGAGAGCATAGGGGTCCGGCCCCGCGTCGCCGCCCTTGCGTTCCTTGGGCTCGTCCGCCAGAAAAGAGTGCCCGCCCGCGAATACCCGCTCTTCGAAAAGGCCGTTGCCGGTTTCCTCCACAACCACCTTGGCTGCGGCGGGGGCGAGGATCGGTTCTGCGGCGTCCTCGCGGGCGAGATAGCGCGGCAGCCAAGCCGCGAGGATGTCGGCGACGAAGAGGGCGTCGCGCGGGCGCGACAGGAGATGGTCGGCGCCGTCGAGCGAGACGAAGCTTTTGGGGTGGCGGGCGGCGTCGAAGATCGCGCGCGCGTTTTCGATGCCGACGACGGCGTCGCCGGGGGCGTGAAGGACGAGGAGAGCTTTCCCCAGATGCGCAATCCGCTCGCCCTGGTCCTGGCGGCGCAAATCCTCGACGAATTCCCGGCGAATCGGAAAGCTTCTGCCGGCGATCGTCACGCTCGCCTCTCCCTTTTCTCCGAGATCGGACAAAGGGAGCTTGAGCTCGCCCAGAAGATGGCTCGCGCTGAAGGGGGCGCCGATTACCGCGACGGCCCTCACTTCCGGCGCGCCGGCCGCGGCGGCGAAAACGGCGGCGCCGCCAAGGCTGTGTCCGATGAGCAAAGCCGGCGCCCGCCCGGCGGCGCGGAGGCTTCCAATGGCGGCGAGGATGTCTTCGACATTCGAACTGAAGTCGGTATTGGCGAAGTCGCCTGCGCTCGAACCGAGCCCCGTGAAGTCGAAGCGCAAGGTGGCGATGCCGTGGGCCGCGAGCCCCGATGCGATTCGGCGTGCGGCGAGGATGTCCTTGCCGCAGGTGAAACAATGGGCAAAGAGGGCGTAGGCGCGCGGCGTTCCTTCGGGCGAATCGAGCCGCCCGGAAAGGGTGTGGCCCCGCGCCCCGGCAAAATCCCAACGCTCAACCCGCATCGTTTTCCCTCCCTCGTTGCGAGCGCCGGCTGTCGTCCGCGAACGGGGCGGCATACCGGCCTTCCCCGCAGGGCGGCTTCCTTCGCGAAAATTCGAAGAAGACCCCCTATCCTATACCTCGTTTCGGAAATTCGCGGATGTGAACGAAAATTTTCCGTCATCCCCGCGACGGCGGGCATCCAGAGCCGGCACCGGGCTCGACCCGGGGGCCAACGGTGGGAACTCGGCCGCTCGACCCCTCGCCGCGAAGGCGGGGATCACGCGGGGGGTGAGGGTAACCCGTTGAGAGACCACTGTTCTTTTTTTCCCCGCCCATTCGCTGAACTACGCAACGAGGTATTAGGGCATGATGTGCGCGAACGAACCCTATAATTCTACGCATACGAATTTGCGCAGGAGCATCGCGTGATGCGTAAGTTTCTCATGGTTCTCGTGCTCGCCCTCGCCGCCGCGGCCGTTCCGCTTGGGACAGGCGCGGCAAACGCCGCCGGATTTCACGTCGCGCGCGGACGTCATGTGGCGATGGTGCATCGCAGCTTCGTGCATCGCGCCTTTGTGCACCGCCGCTTTGGCTTCCACCGCGGCTTTGTCCGCCGCGGCTTTGTCCACCGCGGCTTTGTCCACCGCGGCTTTGTCCACCGCGGCTTTTATGGCCGCGGGTGGGGCTGGCGCGGCTGGTGGGGCTGGCGCCGCGGCGGGTGGGGCTGGCGCGGCGGGTGGGGCTGGCGCCGCGGCTGGTGGTGGGGCTGGGGTTGGCCCCGCGCATGGTGGTACCCCGCCTATGGCTATTGCTGGTACTGGCCTTATTGCTACTGATCGGAAGTTTTCGCGCGAGCCCGCGCCCGGCTGACGGGCGCGGGGCTTTCTGGCCGAGGACGCTCCCTTCGAAGGGGGAAAGCGCGGCAGAAACGGATGCGCTCAACGCGCGGCTTTGGCCCCTTCAGCCGCATCGCGAGTAATCGCAGCGGGTGCATTCCTCGCACCCTTCGCTGTGGATGAGCGCCGCCTCTCCGCATTTCGGGCATTGCGCCATTCGCGGCCGCGATCCCGCCGTCCCGCCGCTCGATGCCGCTTCCGCGGCGCGGGCGGCCGCCTTTGCAAGCCTCTCTTCCTCGCGCCCCTCCTTTGGCAGGAAGCCGATCGCGATCATGTGGCGCTCGATCACGTCGCCGATCGCCGCCAAGAGCGAGGGCACGTATTTCCCATCCATCCACGCGCCGCCGCGCGGATCGAACACCGCTTTCAGCTCTTCGACGACAAAAGAGACATCGCCGCCGCGGCGGAACACCGCGCTGATCATCCGCGTCAGCCCGACCGTCCAGGCGTAATGCTCCATGTTTTTCGAGTTGATGAACACCTCGAAGGGCCGGCGCCTGCCGTCCTGGACGATGTCGTTGAGGGTGATGTAAAGCGCGTGCTCGCTCTCCGGCCAGCGGATCTTGTAGGTGCGCCCGGCGAGCGCCTCGGGACGGGAGAGCGGCTGGGTCATGTAGACGATCCCAGCAGCGGCGTCGCCGTGGAGGGGAGGTCCCGCGGCGGGACGCTTTGCGGCGCGCGCTTCGCTTGCCGCTGAGAGTTGGGCCGGCGGAGGAAGCGGCAACTCGGGCTGCCGCGGAGGAGAGGAGGCGGGCGAGGCTTTTTTCTCTTCTCCTTTTACCGCCAGCACCGCTCCCGTCACCTCGTTCGGGCGGTACGTCGTGCAGCCTTTGCAACCGAGCGCGTAGGCCTGCCGATAGACGTCCTTGAACCGCTCGAAGGGGATGTCCGCGGGGACGTTGATCGTCTTCGAGATCGACGCATCGACGTGCTTTTGCACCGCGGCCTGCATCACGAGATGATCCTCGGGCGAGAGCATTTGCGCATCGACAAAATAATCCGGCAGAGGCGCCTTCTCGCCTTTGAGGCGGCAATAGAGACGGTAGGCGTAGTCGCTCACCTCCTCTTCGCGGCGGCTGCCGTCCGGTAAGAGGACGCTGCGCCTGTAGGAAAACGCAAAGACCGGCTCGAGGCCCGAGGAGACGTTGTCGGCAAAAAGCGAAATCGTTCCCGTCGGCGCCACCGAGGTCAGAAGCGCGTTGCGGATCCCGCAGCGGGCGATCGCGTCGCGAATATCGGGACCAAGAGCGGAAACCGTTTGCCCCGCAAGATAGGCGTCGCGATCGAAAAGCGGGAAGGGGCCTTTTTCCGCCGCGAGAGCGGTCGAAGCGAGATAGGCGGCGCGCTCTATGGTGAGGAGCCACTCTTCGGCGGCGGCGACCGCCTGCGGCGAGCCATAGGGGAGCCCGCAAAGGATCAAGGCGTCGGCGAGCCCGGTGACGCCGAGACCGATGCGGCGCTTCGAGAGCGCTTCATGCCGTTGCTCGGGAAGGGGGAAGAGCGAGACGTCGACGACATCGTCCATCATGCGAACGACATCGGGGACGAGCCGCGCCAGCCGTTCGGTGTCGAGCCGGGCTTCGCTCGTAAAGGGCGCCTCGACCAGGCGCGGCAGGTTGATCGAGCCCAGAAGACAGGCGCCGTAAGGCGGCAGCGGTTGCTCGCCGCAGGGATTGGTCGCGGTTATTTTCTCGCAATAGTAGAGATTGTTGCGCGCGTTGATGCGATCGATAAAGACGACGCCGGGTTCGGCGTAGGCATAGGTCGCGCGCATGATCTTGTCCCAGAGCGCGCGCGCAGGGACCACTTTGAAGACCGTGCCGCCAAAGACGAGCTGCCACGGCGCGTCTTCCTCGACCGCCTTTATAAAGGCGTCGCTGACGAGCACCGAAAGGTTGAACATGCGAAGCCTTGCCGGCTCGCGCTTCGCCTCGATAAAGGCCTCGATGTCGGGGTGGTCGCAGGAAAGCGTCGCCATCATCGCGCCGCGCCGATAACCGGCGGACATGATCGTGCGGCACATCGCGTCCCAGACGTCCATAAAGGAGAGCGGGCCCGAGGCGTCGGCGCCGACGCCCTTCACCGGCGCGCCGCGCGGTCGCAGCGTCGAAAAGTCGTAGCCGATCCCGCCCCCCTGTTGCATCGTCAGCGCCGCCTCGCGCAGATGCGCGAAGATGCCGCCCATGTCGTCCGGGATCGTCCCCATGACGAAGCAATTGAAGAGCGTCACCGAGCGCGCGGTGCCGGCGCCGGCGAGAACGCGCCCCGCCGGCAGGAACTCGAAATTGCTCATCGCCCGATAAAAGCGCTCCGCCCAGCGTTCGGGTTCGCTTTCGGGCGCGGCAAGCGCCCTTGCGACGCGGCGCCACGTATCCTCGATGGTCTTGTCGAGGGGTTCGCCCGAAGCCGCCTTCAGGCGATACTTCATGTCCCAAATCTGCTGCGAGATCGCGCCCACGACGGCCATCGGAAAGCACTCCTCCACGGGCGAAATGTAATGCCGGCGCGGCGCGATTGGTATTCCCTCTTCGTTCGCGATGTTGCGGGAGGCGTTGATTGCGAGCTAGAATTTGGCCGATGGACCGATCGACGAATACCCGCTACGAGGATGATTTCTACGCCTGGACGCAGCAACAGGCGGAACTGCTGCGGCGCCTCCCGGTAACGGCAAATCGCCTCGACCGCGAGGCCATCGCGCAGGAGATCGAGGATTTGGGGCGCAGCGAGCTGCGGGCCGCGCAATCCCTGTGCGAGCACATCATCGAGCACCTGCTCAAGATCGAATATTTGGGGCCCGCCGAGCCCGCCGAGCATTGGCGCGACGAAATCGTCGAGTGGCGGCTCCAGATCGAGAAGATCCTTACCCGCGCGATCGAAGCACGGCTCGACCTTCCCGGGCGCTATCGGTCCGCGTTACGTCTCATTCGCCGGTTTGAACGGCAGGCGCCGGGGCTCATGAGCCGGCTGCCGGCCACCTGTCCCTATACCCTCGAAGAGATCCTCGGCAGCCCGGAAGAGGACTGGTTTCCCGCGCCGCGCTGTTAAACGGCGCTACCTGAGCGGCGTGCGGTCGGCTGCGAGGTGCAGTCTGCGGGAGTTTGCCGCCGGGGTCTCGCCCGCTGGCGCCCCGCTTTCTTCGAGGAGGCGGTCGGTCGCGCTCTCGATCCGCCTTTCGAGCTCCGCCATCAGCCGCTTTCTGGGCCAGCCGGGAGGGATCGGGTCGAGGAATTCGAGGATGATCCGGCCCTTTCGCTTCAAAAAACTGCGCCGGCCCCAAAAGAGGCCGGAATTGACCGCGGCCGGCACGAGCGGCAGGGAAAGCGCTTGGTAAAGCGCCGCGACGCCGGGCTGGTAGGCGCGCTTTTCTCCCGGGGCGGTGCGAGTGCCTTGCGGGAAAATGACGATCGGTCGGCCTGCGGCGGCGGCCGGGCGGGCGCCGGCGAGCATCGAGCGCAGCGCTGCCGCGCCCGTCCTGCGGTCGATCGGGATCGCGCCGGCGCGCGCCATGTACCAACCGTAAAAGGGCAGGCGCAGAAGCTCGCGTTTGACGACCGGCGCGGGATCGCCGAGGAGAATTGGCAGGATGAGCGCATCCCAGGCGGATTGATGTTTCATCGCCACGATAAAAGCGCCGCCCGGAAGGCGCTCCAAGCCGCGGACCTCGTGCTCGAGCCCGACCACGACCTTGAGGAGAAAGAGGACGCCCTTGGCCCAAAACCGGCCAAACTCCATGACCCTTCGGCGCGGAGCCAAGAGGAAAGGCAGGCCGAGTGTCCCGAGACCGGCCGTCCAGGCAAAGAGAAAGAGATTGAAGGCCGCTGCACGCAGGCGAGTCATCGCCGCTCTTCGCCGCTCGCTCTTCCCGAATGCGGCCAAGACCTTACCGGTTCCTCGCGAAGAAGAAGCGCCTCGCCCAAAGTGAGGAGGTATTTGCTGTATTCGCCTGCCAACAAGACGGTCCCTCTCTCGCTCTTCCACCAAAAGCACCGGTCGAGTTCCGCCGGAAATACGGGGTGAGGGACGATCGTCATCCTCGGCATCGCGCGCTCGAACTCCAAGAGGCTGCGGGGCATGTGATACCAGGCTGTGACGAGTCGGAGGCTCCTGTAGCCTTCGCTCTTGATCCAGCGCGCCGTCTCTTGCGCATTGCCGTGCGTGTTTCGGGCCTCGTGGCCGAGAACGACGCAGCAGATGGCCCAAGCCGGCGCGCTTTTTCCGGCACTGCGCAACAGTTCGTCCAAACCCACTCCAGGGGCGACCCCTGAGACGAAGAGCGTGCGGCCTTTGCCTTCCCGCAACAGTTTGAGCCCCTCCTCAAGGCGCCCGCTGCCGCCCGTCAGAACCACGATCGCATCGCTCGCGGCCGCCGCGTCATCGGCCGTTCGCGGGCTCTTCGCGACAAACCAGAAAAACCCTGCGAGCCACGCCAGAAGAAGACCGCCGACCGCCAACGACACCGCAGCGATCGCCCGCGACCCTCGCTTACGAGCCGTGGATCGCCTCGGTCATCACCGGCCCGAAGAGAACCCAGCGCTTGCCGTTGAAGCGCCCCATCTGGATCGACTTTACCGGATAGAAGTCGGTCGGGCTGGTGTTGACCGTTACCCCGGGCAGGAGCATCGGCAGAGCAAGGTGATGCAGGTTTGCCGCCTGCCTCATCACGTTCGCCCGCGTCAGGTCGTTGCCGCATTGTTTCAAGACCTGCACCATGGCTTGGGCCATCGTGTAGCCGTAGACGTTGAACCCGTCGGTCTTGTCGCCCTGCGGATAATACTTCGTCATGAAGGCCAGCCAATCCTTGTAGCCTTTGTCGTTCTTCCAGCTGGGGTCGGTCGGGTCCTTCAACCAGAAATCGGTGACGATGCCTTTCGAATAGGCGAGCCCGGCGGGTTTTAGCACGCCGCCCACGGAGTTCGAAACGCTGTTCAGGATGTGGAGCGGCTTCCAGCCGATTTCGCCCGCCTCGCGAATGGCTTGCGCCGCGAATTTCGGCGTCGTGATGTTGACGAAGACATTCGCTCCGGAAGCCTTCAAGGTGACCATCTGCGAATCGACGGTCGGGTCGGTGGTCTCGTAGGAAACCTCCTTGACGATCATCGATTTGTGTTTCGAGCCGAGCCCGTCGACGAGGCCTTTCAGATAATCCTTGCCGTAATCGTCGTCCTGGTAGAGGACGCCGATCTTGGCGTGAGGCTTATGGAGAAGAATATAGGCTGCATAAGCGCGACCTTCGCTCTGGTAATTGGGCTGAAACCCCATGGTCCAGGGGTGGTGCTTGGGATCGCCCCATTTGGTCGCCCCTGTCGCGACGAAGAGCTGCGGCACCTTCTTTCGGTTGAGATAGGCCCAGACAGCGGTCTGGGTCGGCGTGCCGAGGCCGTTGAAAACGAGAAGGACATGATCCTCCTCGACGAGCTTGCGCGTGTCTTCGAAGGTTCGGGGAGGGCTGTAGCCGTCATCCAAGGAGATGAAATCGATCTTGCGTCCGTTCACTCCGCCTTCGGCATTGATCATTTTGAAATAGGCGGCGTCGGCTTTGCCGATCGTGCCGTAACCGGAGGCGGGGCCGCTGTAGGGATCGGTGTTGCCGATCTTG
>JAKAOO010000250.1 GCA_021812165.1 Pseudomonadota bacterium
GCGCCGGTGCTGCGCGCAGGCCGCCCGCCTCCTCGTGCCGGTCGCGGAGTAAGCCGCCGCCCCGCTGGCCCGGCGGCTTCGTTGGAATCTCCCACGCTACTCCCGCGAGACACCCGTAAGGTAAAGACGGTTAGCCCGTGCACGAGCTGATGGCGTCAGCGTGTTGACCCCTTGGCTTGGTCTCCCCCCGCTGCTTCTGACCGCCGCGTCGCGCTCTCCTGGGCACTGATCCACTTTGAGTGCTCGGTGGAGATCAAGCTTTCTACGCGGTCTGCCAATACCTTGCGCGCCGCCTCGTCGGCCAACTTCTCGTACGGGCCGGAGCGCGCCAAGAATGTATATTTCTCATGCCGGAGCGCCTCGCAGGTCGAACGGTACGAAATCCAATTGTGTTGCCATTGATTTAGTTGCTGCAGCCCTTCAAGTACGAGGATAGCAGCACCGATAATTGATCCCGCAAGGCCGCTAAAATTGGCGACCACTGCGACAGAAGCGGCGAATACCATCTCAGCGACTTTGCACCACTTGAATCTTCGCTGGGCGGCGACGCTCCGTCGGTCGTACCAGGCGATCTGGCCATCAAGGCGGAAATAGCCGCTATCCGGCTCTGAGCCCTCTCCGGTCTTCACAGGTTCCGACCCGCTAGTTACGGTATAGCTCCCAAATACCATCGATCACGGATTTCGCGTTCCATCCGACCGTCTTCGTCGCGGCGCTCGCCACCACGGAGCCCTTCCTAAGCTGGCCCCGGGGGTCTACAGCCAGGATCGGCTTTCGGTAGCTTTGCGCGCCTTTGATTTCCTTCTGAATCCACCTGCTGTGATGCGAATACATCCCGGTAGGGATGATGACCACATGGCTGCGTGCTATTTGCGCATAAATCGCGTCCGCCAGCTGCCGGTCCGTATTAGCATGGTGTATCGGGTCGTCCTTTGGGACGGAGAAATCGCGCAAATCCAACGATGCCTGGCCTACGCTCCAGCGGCGAGTGAATACCCACTCCGCGAGGGTCTCGTAATGTTCGGAGTATGACCACGAATGGCTAATGAAGATGTGGATTTGATGTGTGCTCATTTATCCCTTTTCTGGCTTCACCGGAGGCCGCCGGGCCGGAAGCCGACGCGCCTGCGGGGTTGTGCTACTCGGGGCGATGGCCGTGCGGCGTGAGCTTGATCCGCACCCATACGGCACCCGAACCTTAACGACCGCCTTTGCTCAACAGCAAGCGTAGGGCGGAAAAGCGGGAGCGCCTTCCGCCATTTAGGCGTCACTTCCCGCCGGGTGTCGGCGGATTACGCTGCGCTCATCCGCCCTACGTTCTCGCCATGCGGGCCAACACGTTCGTATCGGCCGTGATTTTCACTCCTGCCCCAGCCCCGCCATCGCGCCCGCTTCGGCGATCATCTCGTTGATTTCGTCGATCGACAGCCGCGCTCCGTTCGTCTTCCCCTTGAGGAAACCTGCAAACTCGCGCCAGGAACCCTGTCGCCGATCGCCTTTCAGCTCCGCCCGGCCACCCGGCAGCAAGTCCAGCCTGATCTTGCCGCCCGGCTCAATGCCGAGATGCTTCAGTATATCCTTCCTGAAGGTCACTTGGCCCCGTTTGGTCACGGTCAGAGTGGTCATGGCTTAGAAATCCCTCACCCTCGGACGACGATGTAATGCACGACTGCATTACTATCAAGCGATCGGCGCGCTCCCATCATTCGGGCAGCTTCCACCCCAGCCAGTCGCAAAGGGCGCGGCCCATGACGAGTTCCTTGTCTTCGCCTTGGAGCCAGGGGAGTTCCTCCGTAAACATCGTCACGCATTCCCGCCACGGGCAGGGCATGCGGGTGATGTCGGTGCCCCAGAAGAAGCGCCGGGGCCCGAAGGCGTCGAAAAGGCGGCGGATGTATTTATGGATGTTGCGGTAGGGGTAGGGCGCGCTCGATTCGGCGGGGGCGCCCGTCGCCTTCAAGGCGACGTTCGGGTATTTTGCGAGCGAGGCCACCTCTTCGACATTGGCAAAGGCCGCATCGTCCTTCTGCCCGCGGCAGCGGCCATAATGATCGATGATGAGTTTCAAGCCCGGATGCCTTTCGGCCACGCGTGCGAGCGTCGAGAGGAACGGGGCGGCCATCAAAGCAATCGGGATCCCCGCCTCCTCGCAAGCGGGCCAGAGCCAATCCATGGTGCCGTCCGTGGGCCAATTCTGCTGGCCCGGCCGCAGGAGCGCATAGCGCAGCCCCAGCATTCCGGGGCGCTTTTTCCAATCGTCGATGAGCAGACGGCTTTCGGGCCTGTCGAGGGGAAAATGGCCCAGAATGGCAAAGCGGTCCGGATATTTGGTCGCCGCCCCTTCGGCAACCGCGACGCTATTCGGGTCCCAACTCGGCGGATGGATGAGGGCTGCATCGACGCCGCCTTCCTCCATCTCTCGGATGCAATCCTCCGCGCTGTAGGACGAGATCTTGCGGTGGTTCAAGATCGGCATCCCGCTCGACCAGAGGTGGACCTGCGCATCGACGATCTTCATGGGCGTCTCTCCTTCGAAGAAACGATTATGAGCGACGTTACCCCTCACTCCAACCCTCTCCCCGCCCGCGGGGAGAACGAGCATTCCGACTCCATCATAGCGCGGGATTCGGGGCTTTCTGGCATTCCGCGGCGGCTTCGCGTAAGCTTTCCCCCGAAAAAAACGGAGGCTTTGGGATGGGAGCGCGAACCGGCAAAGAATATCTCGAAGGGCTGCGGGCGCAGCAGCGCGAGGTCTGGCTCGCGGGCGAAAGGGTCAAGGACGTGACGCGCCATCCGGGGCTCGCCCGGGGCGCCCGCGCCGTCGCCCATCTTTACGACATGCAGCACGACCCGAAGCTTCGCGAGGAGATGACCTATCGCTCGCCTTCGAGCGGGGAGCGCGTCGGCCTTTCCTTCATCATCCCGAAGACGCGAGAGGAGCTCGAACGCCGCCGCGTCATGATGCTCCATTGGGCGCGCACGAGCTGCGGCATGATGGGCCGCTCGCCCGATTTCATGAACGTCAATTATGCCGCCTGGGCGGGTGCGGCGGAGTATTTCGCCCGCGGCCGGCCGGAATTCGCCAAAAACATCGTGCGCTATTACGAGTACCTGCGCGAAGGGGACGTGACGCTGACCCACGCTCTCATCAATCTGCAAAGAAGCCGCGACGCCTCGGGCCTCTTCAATCTCGAACAAGGGACGGCGTTGGAGGTCGTGCGCGAGACCGACGCGGGCATCATCGTCAAGGGCGCGCGCATCCTCGCGACCTTGGGCCCCCTCGCCGACGAGATCGCGGTCTATTCGCCGCGCCTCGGCCGCCATGCCGAGGCGCACTGCCCCTTTGCCATGAGCTTTGCGATCCCCTGCGGCACGCCGGGCCTCAAGTTTCTCTGCCGCGACAGTTTCGATTTGGGCCGCTCGCATTTCGACCAGCCGCTCTCCTCGCGCTTCGAGGAAATGGATTCGATCGTCTTTTTCGACAACGTCCTCATCCCGTGGGAGCGCGTCTTTCTTCTGGGCGATGTCGATCTCCTCAACGGCATGGCGCAAGGCACCCATTATTCGGCGCATTCGGCGCATCAGGGAGCGGCCAAAAACCTCGCCAAATGCGAGTTCGTCTTGGGGGTGGCGCTCCTCATGACCGAAACCCTCGGCAATGCGCATCTGCCGCACACGGAGGAACGGATCGGCGAACTGATGCTTTATGCCGAGCTGACGCGCGGGGCGATGCGCGCCGCCGAAGCCGATGGCAAGCTCGACGAGTGGGGGGTCTTCTGCCCCGACCCGGTCCTTATCGAATCGACGCGCAATCTTTTCATGACCGCCTATCCGCGGATGATCGAGATCCTCCAGCTCTTGGGCTCGTCGAGCTTTCTTCTGACGCCCTCGGAAGCCGATTTCAAGAGCCCGCTTGCCGCCGATATCGAGCATTATCTCGCCACCGCGAACAGCCCCGCGCGCGAACGCGTCAGGCTCTTTCGCCTCGCCTGGGATCTCGCGGGGAGCGCCTTCGGCAGCCGCCAGGTGCTTTACGAGCGCTTTTTCGCGAGCGACCCCTTGACGCGGGCGCGCGTTCTCGCCGCGATCTATCCGAAGGCCGAGTTGAAGGAGCGCGTATTGCAACTGCTCGAGCGCGAGGACTGAAGCCTAACGAGGCAATGAAGGAGGGAGGACGAGATGAGCACCCGCCCGATTTATCTGGGGCATGTCAATATCTATGTGCGCGACGTCGAGCGCGCGAAAGCCTGGTATGAGGACCTCTTGGGGCTTCAGACTTACGAATACCGGCCGGGCCGCGCCGCCTTTCTTTCGGCCGACCGCGAGCAGTCGCACGAGGTGGCGCTGATGGGATTGGGGCCGGAGGCGCCATTGCAGCAAAAGGGGCAGGTCGGTCTCAACCATATGGCGTGGAGGCTCAAAACCCTCGACGACCTCAAAGAATTCTATCGCCGCCTCAAGGAAAAGGGCGTGCCGATACAGGCGATCAACGATCACGGCATCTCGCTCGGGATTTATCTCTCCGACCCGGACGGCAACGGGGTCGAAGTCTATTACGAGTTGCCGCGCAAAGAATGGCCGCGCGAAGACCACGTCTTCACCCGCGAGCTCGTCGGCAGCGGCCGCTTTCCCGGCCCTTGGGACGAGGAAGTGACGGTCGGCATGATGGGACGGGCGGGTTAGGGGGAGAGGGGAAAAGAGAAAGGCGCGGCGCGACTCTTTTTCCCTCTCCCTCGCCGGCCGGGGGAGAGGGTAGGGTGAGGGGGCCAGCCCGGCAATCACGGCGGTCGGCACATTGGGTGATTTTTGC
>JAKAOO010000251.1 GCA_021812165.1 Pseudomonadota bacterium
CGCGCGCCCTTTTGCGGGAAGCCTGGCGCGCCTGGCAGGAGGCGAAAGCGCGCGAGCGGGAGGCGAGAGCCGCTCTCGCGGCGAACCTCGCCGAAGAGGACCTCATTCGCCATGAGCTCGCCGAACTCGACGCTCTCGCGCCGGAAAGCGGCGAAGAGGACCGTCTCGGCGCGCGCCGCAGCCTTCTGCAAAACGCCGAGCGGCTTGCCGAGGCTCTGGGCGAAGCCTGCGCCGAGATCGACGGCAACGCCGGAGCGCTCGCGGCCCTCGCGCGCGCGACGCGGCGCATCGAGCGGGCGCGCGAGCGCGCTTCGGGGCTTCTCGATGCGGCGGCCGCGGCCTGCGAGCGCGCCGTCGCCGAAACCGCCGAGGCGCTGTCGGTCCTCGAAAAGGCCTCCCGCGACCTTTCCTGCGATCCGCGCGAGCTCGAAGCCGTCGAAGAGCGCCTTTTTGCCTTGCGCGCGCTCGCGAGGAAGCATCAGGTAGGGGTCGCCGATCTCCCGCCTTTGCGCGAACGCCTCGGCAACCGCCTCGAAGCCATCGAGAAAGGGGGCGAGAGCGTCGCCCTCTTGGCAGGTGCCGCGGCAAAGGCGAGAGAAGCCTTTATCGCCGCCTCGGCACGCGTCAGCGAGAGCCGTGTCGCGGCGGCGCGGCGGCTCGACCGGGCGATTGCGGCCGAGTTTCCGCCTTTGCGGCTCAACCGTGCGCGGTTTCGCACGGTCCTTTCCCCGCTCGACGAACCCATTTGGAACGAAGATGGCGCAGAGCGCATTCATTTCGAAGTGTCGACCAATCCCGGAACCACGTTCGGTCCGCTCTCGAAGATCGCGTCAAAGGGCGAGCTCGCGCGCTTCATGCTGGCGTTGAAGCTCGTTCTCGCCGGCACGTCTTCGGTGCCGACGCTCATCTTCGATGAAGTCGACAGCGGCATCGGCGGCGCGGTTGCGGCGGCGGTCGGCGAACGGCTCTATCGCCTCGGCGCGAGCCTCCAAGTTCTCGTCGTGACGCACTCTCCTCAGGTCGCCGCGCGCGGCGCCTATCACTGGCGGGTGAGGAAAGCGCAAGCAGAGCGGCAGATCGTCACCCGCGTCGAGGAGCTCGATCCCGAAAGACGGCAGGAGGAGATTGCGCGCATGCTTTCCGGCAGCGTCATTACCGAGGAAGCGCGGGCGGCGGCCAAAAGCCTGATCGCTGCGGGCAGGGCATGAAAGGCGCGGCGAAAAGAGCGCCCGCAGAGCGCCCGCCCGAGGCGCTCGCGCGCGAAGAAGCCGCGGCCGAACTCGCCTCGCTCGCCGCCGAGATCGCCCGCCACGACCGCCTTTACTATACCGAGGCCGCGCCCGAGATCTCCGACGCCGATTACGACGCTTTGCGCCGCCGCAACGAGGTGATCGAACGCCGCTTTCCCGACCTCGTTCGCCCCGACAGCCCGTCGCGGCGCGTCGGCGCGGCGCCCGCCGCGGGCTTTGCCAAAGTGACGCATGTGCGGCCGATGCTCTCGCTCGAAAATGCTTTCGCGCAAGAGGAGGTGCGCGATTTCTTCCGCGGGGTGCGCAACTTTTTCCGCCGCAGCGAAGACTTGGCGCGGGTCGCCGAAGAGAGGATCGCGATCATGGCCGAACCGAAGATCGACGGCCTTTCGATCGGCCTCCTTTACCGGCACGGCCGGCTCGCGCTCGGCGCGACGCGCGGAGACGGCGTTGTCGGCGAGGACGTGAGCGCCAATCTGCGCACGCTACAGTCGATACCCGCGCGCTTGCACGGCGAGGACTGGCCCGCCCTCATCGAAATCCGCGGCGAAGTCTATATGGAAAAGAGCGGTTTTGCCGCCCTCAACGCCGAGCGCGAGGCCGCAGGCGAGGCGCTTTTCGCCAACCCGCGCAACGCCGCCGCCGGCTCTCTGCGCCAGCTCGATCCGCAGGTGACCGCCCGCCGCCCGCTCAAATTCTTCGCTTACGCCTGGGGCGAGACGAGCGTCGAATTCGCGCGCACGCATGAGGAGGCGCTCGCGCGGTTCCTTGACTGGGGCTTTGCCGTCAACCCGCGCTCGCGCCTCTGCCGCGGCGTCGAGGAAGCCCTCGCCTTTTACCACGAGATCGCTGCGGAACGCGCGTTCCTCCCCTACGACATCGACGGCGTCGTCTACAAAGTGAACGCTCTCGATCTGCAGGCGCGGCTCGGCATGGTGAGCCGCGCGCCGCGCTGGGCGCTCGCGCACAAATTCCCGGCCGAGCAGGCGGCGACTTTGCTCCGCGACATCGCGATCCAGGTCGGGCGCCAGGGCTCTCTGACCCCGGTCGCGATTCTCGAACCATTGATCGTCGGCGGCGTCGTCGTCTCCCGCGCGACCCTCCACAACGAAGACGAGATCCTGCGCAAGGACGTGCGGATCGGCGACACCGTCGTCGTTCAGCGCGCCGGCGACGTCATCCCGCAGATCGTCGCCGTCGTCCCCGAGAGGCGGCCGAAAGACGCCAAACCCTTCCGCTTTCCCGATCGCTGCCCGGTGTGCGGAAGCCTCGCCGTGCGCGAAGAGGGGGCGGTGGTGCGGCGCTGCACCGGCGGGCTTTTTTGCCCGGCGCAGGCCGCAGAAAGGCTCCGGCATTTTGCTTCCCGCGATTCTTTCGACATCGAAGGGCTGGGCGAGAAGCGTATCATCGAGCTTTGGCAGGATAAGCTCATCAAGAGCCCGGACAAAATCTTTCGCCTCGACCCGGCGCGGCTCGCGGTGCGCGAGGGGTGGGGGGAACTCTCCGCGAAAAATCTCAAAGCCGCGATCGACGAGCGCCGCCGCATCCCTCTCGACCGCTTTATCAACGCGCTCGGCATCCCCCAGATCGGCCAGGCGACGGCAAAGCTTCTGGCCCGCCGCTACCGCTCCTATGCGCTTTGGCGTCGCGAGATGGAAATGGCGGCCGCAGGCGAGGCCGAAGCGCGGGCGAGGCTTCTCGACATCCACGGCATCGGCGAGGACATGGCCGCCGATCTCGTCGGCTTTTTCGCCGAACCCCACAACCGCGCGATTCTCGACGATCTCGAAACGGAATTGCAGGTGCTCGATTATGAAGCGCCGGCCGAGACGGCCTCTCCTCTCGCCGGAAAGACGATCGTCTTTACCGGCGCGCTTTCCGCGATGAGCCGCTCGGAAGCAAAGGCGCGGGCCGAGGCGCTCGGGGCGAATGTCGCGAGCTCGGTGTCGGGCAAGACCGATTACGTCGTTTTGGGCGCCGATCCCGGTTCGAAAGCGGCAAAGGCCGCCGAACTCGGCGTCGAGACGCTCGATGAAGAGGCGTGGCTCGCTCTCGCCGGCGAGCCCGGCAAGGCGCCGCCCTCAGCCGGTCGAAGGGGCGCTTGAACGAAGAGGGCGAAACGAGAGGGGAACCGCTTCTCGGCTTTGTCGCGGAGGGCGGAGAAGCGGCGCTCAACGGGCTTGGGCCGCGGTTCGAGCAGCGCCGAGGCGGCAAAGAGGTTCCGGGGATCGCCGCCCTCGGCTCTCTCGCCCTCCATCTCGCCCTCCTTCTGGCGCTCCTTTTTTATCCCTTGAGGGTGCGGACGCCGCCCGTCGCGCCGCCGATCCCGGTGAGGCTCGTGGTGGTGAAGCCGCCGCCGAAACCGGCGCTTCGCCCCCGCCCAAAGCCGCCCGTCGCCGAAAAGAAGCCTCGAGGCCGCATCGCTTCGGTGAGCATGGGAGAGCACGCGCAAAAGCGCGCGAAGGAGCGCGCGCCCGCCCCCGCAAAGCCTGCCGCTGCGCCCCCTGCGAGCGAGCCCGAAAAGGCGCCGCCGAAACCGCCTTCGCAAACGGCTATGGCGGTGCCTCTGCCGCTCCCAAAGCCGCCCGCGCCTCCGCAAACCCGCCCCTCGCCGCGGCGCCCGCCCGCTCCTGCCCCGGCTCGGGCGGAAGCGCTTCCGCAATATCCCGGACCTTCGGCGACCCGCAGCGCCTATCTCGCCTATCTCGCGGCCTTGACCCGCGAGCATATCGGTCTTCTGACGCGCAACATGGTCGGGAACCGCCAGGGGGAAACCGTCATCGGCGTCGATGTTCGCGACAACGGGGCGATCGCGCGGATCTATGTCCTCAGAGGCTCGGGCTATCCCGGCATCGACCGCCGGGTCGAAATGATGGTGGAAGCGGTCGGCCGCTTCCCGCCTCTTCCCCAAATCTGGCAGCAATCAGAGGTCGCGCTTCAATTCCGCCTCGGCTTTCCCGGCGGGCTTCCGCAGTGAGGCTTTCGCCACTACACTCTTTTGGCCTTGCCCGAGAGGAAGAAAGGATGGCCTCGCCGCTCGACCCGATCGCCGTCTCGGTGATCCAGCATCGCCTCCTCGCCATCGTCGAGGAGATGGGCTGGCAGATCGCGGAATCTACGGCTGCCTACGTCGGTCAGGGGGGCCAAGTCTCCAAGTCGGCTTTATCGTTTCGCTGCCCGCTAGGAAGGGGTTCAGGTCAGCATAGTTGGAGGAGGGATTTACCCATGCTATATCAGCGATATCTATCAGTCGGCTGGATAATTGCGAGTATAGCGCGCGAGCGGTGTCGTCCAGCGAAATTACAATTCCGTCGGCGCATAGCGCTGCTTCGATCAAGGGAAAATCTTTCTGTGCATCCTGCCTTTGTTTATCCGTCAGGTCGCTTCGCCGCGCGATCGCTCGTTTAATGTGCCTGCAATCCCCGGCCCCCGGGGTGTGATCGACCTTCCTACGGGAATACATCTCGCGGAGCCAGCGGCCAGCAAAGTTCGATCGATGTCTACGCCACTCGTCTCTGATCGGAAGGGTCATCACTGCGTGGTGACATAGTGC
>JAKAOO010000044.1:0-9226 GCA_021812165.1 Pseudomonadota bacterium
TCCGATCTGGCAAGACCGCGATCGTCGAGGGCCTGGCGCTGCGGATCGTCAACGGCGACGTGCCCGAGAGTTTGAAAGACAAGCGTCTTCTGGCGCTCGATCTCGGCGCGATGATCGCCGGCTCCAAATACCGCGGCGAGTTCGAGGAGCGATTGAAGGCGGTGCTCTCCGAAATCACCGCCGCGGCGGGCGAGATCGTTCTCTTTATCGACGAGCTGCACACGCTCGTCGGCGCCGGCAAGGCGGAAGGGGCGATGGACGCCTCCAACATGCTGAAGCCGGCCTTGGCGCGGGGCGAACTTCATTGCGTCGGCGCCACGACGCTCGACGAATATCGCAAGAACGTCGAAAAGGACGCCGCTCTGGCGCGGCGCTTCCAGCCGGTCTTCGTCGATCAGCCCGCGGTCGAGGAGACGATCTCGATCCTCCGCGGCATCAAGGAAAAGTACGAGCTTCATCACGGAGTGCGCATCACCGATGCGGCGATCGTGGCGGCGGCGACGCTTTCGAACCGCTATATCAGCGACCGCTTTCTGCCGGACAAGGCGATCGACCTCATGGACGAGGCGGCGGCGCGCCTGCGGATGGAGGTCGATTCGAAGCCCGAGGCGATCGACGAACTCGACCGCCGCATCATCCAATTGAAAATCGAGCGCGAGGCCTTGAAAAAGGAAAGCGATCCCTCCTCTCGCGACCGTCTCGAAAAGCTCGAAAAAGAGCTCGAGGACGTGGAAGAGCAGTCGGCCGAACTGACGGCAGAGTGGCGGGCGGAAAAGGAAAAGCTCGCGGGCGCACAGAAATTGAAAGAGCAGCTCGACCAGTCGCGCGCCGAACTCGAAATCGTGCAGCGGCGCGGCGATTGGAGCCGGGCGGGAGAACTGACTTACGGCATCATTCCCGAGCTCGAAAGAAAGCTCAAGGAAAGGGAAGCCGGAGGCGGCGGGCGCCTGCTCGAAGAGGCGGTGACGGAAGAGCAGATCGCGCAAATCGTCTCGCGCTGGACCGGCATCCCGGTCGAGAGGATGCTTTCGGGCGAGCGCGAGAAGCTTCTCGCCATGGAAGAGAATTTGCGCCGCCGCGTCGTCGGCCAGGACGAGGCGCTTATTGCCGTCTCGAACGCGATCCGCCGCGCCCGCGCCGGGCTCCAGGATCCCAACCGGCCGATCGGCTCCTTCCTCTTTCTGGGGCCGACCGGCGTCGGCAAGACCGAGCTCTGCCGCGCCTTGGCCGAATTCCTTTTCGACGACGAGAGCGCGATGGTGCGCATCGACATGTCGGAATACATGGAAAAGCACACGGTCGCGCGTTTGATCGGCGCCCCTCCGGGCTATGTCGGCTATGAGGAGGGCGGAGCGCTGACCGAGGCGGTGCGCCGGCGGCCCTATCAGGTGATCCTCTTCGACGAGGTCGAAAAGGCCCATCCCGACGTCTTCAACGTGCTTCTCCAGGTCTTGGACGACGGGCGCCTGACGGACGGCCAGGGCCGCACCGTCGATTTCAAGAACACCCTCATCGTCTTGACCTCAAACCTCGGCAGCGAGGCTTTGGCGGGGCTGCCCGAAGGGGCCGAGGTCGAGCGCGCGCGCGGCGCGGTGATGGCGGCGGTGCGCGCGGCCTTCCGGCCGGAATTCCTGAACCGTCTCGACGAGATCCTGCTCTTCCGCCGGCTTTCGCGCGAAGACATGAAGGGGATCGTCGCGATCCAGTTGGAGCGCGTCAAAAAGCTCCTCCTCTCGCGCAAGGTGACGCTCGAGGTCGAGGCTTCGGCCGCCTCCTGGCTCGCCAACGCCGGCTACGATCCGGTCTACGGCGCGCGGCCTTTAAAGCGCGTCATCGAGCGCGAACTGCAAAACCCTCTCGCTCGCGAAATCCTCGAAGGCCGCGTGCCGGAAGGCTCGACCGTTCATGTGAGCGCCGGCGAAAAGGGCCTCGTCATCGCCCCTGTCGCCGAGGCGGAGGCGGCGTAGCCCGGCGCCCCCCGCGTGGCCGACGACCGATTGGGTTGACCGTCGCTCCCATCAGCGCGCGTGCGAGAGCTTGGCTATCCCTTTCCAGGGCTCCAGCCCATCGATCTCGACGATGTAAGTCCTCGCCGCGGCATCGTAGCGAACGCGGTAGAGGCTCGGGTAATCGCCGGGATAGCTGTACCGCTCCGGCCTTTTGACCGCGCTCGTCATGCTCGGCTTGGAAAGGAGGAAAGCGCGCGTCACCATCGGCTCCACGAAGAGAAGACGGCCCTTGTAGTAGCCGTAGATGAAGGTGGCCGTGAAGGGCTTTCCGTGGAATTCCGGCGAGGTCATATCCGGGGCGTGGACGCCCATATCCGGCACCGCCGTCGCGGGGATGAACCGGTAATCCCGCGGCAAGAGCGCCGCCGGCGGCGGCTTCAAGCCGGAATCGCCGGGAGCGCCGGTGAAACTCACCTCGGCCTGCTTCGAACGGCTCACATAATAGAAGTGAAAATCGAAATGCGGCACAGTGTAGATATGCGGCGGCGGGTGCCCTTTCGGGTTCCAGTTGACATACATGTGGTCGATGCCGGTCTTCGGCCCCTTTTCGGGCATCCACAGCGTGTAAGGCCATGATTCTGCCTCTGGGCTCGCTGGCGGCAGGCCTTCGAGCGCCTTTGCCGTCAGCGCGACCCCGACGGCGACCGGCTTCCCTGTGGCGCCGGTGCGCACGAAAGTGCGCGCGCTGCCCTCGCCGATGGCGACCGGCTTTCCCCAATAGGTGTGCGAGGTTTGCGCCGCAAAGGCGGCACCATTCCCGGCGAGCGGCAATGCGGCGGCAAGCGCAATGCTCGCTGGAAGCAAAGTCCGTTTGAAGTGTCTCATTATCCTCCCCTTCATCGAGTGTGGATTTGCGCTTGCACGACGCGACGCCCAACGCGCGCAGGGCCGCACGGCGCGGCACCCTCGGCGATTACAGATCGGGTCAGGGAAGTCATCGGCTTCTCCCTGGTCGTCTTTGCGCGGCGGATGTTTCGTCCCCGCTTTTTGTAGAAATTGCGGTATTCTGGCATTCGCGTCAAGTTTGTTCGGAGGATCATGACCGATCTCGCCTTCACCCCTGCATCCGAGCTCCTCCCGCTTCTGCGGCGCCGCGAGCTGTCGCCGGTCGAACTGGTCGAGGCGGTTCTGGCGCGCATCGAAAGGTTCGAGCCGCGGCTCAACGCCTTTATCACGGTGTGCGCCGCGGCGGCGCGGGCGGCGGCGCGCGAGGCCGAGAAGGCGCTGCTGCGCGGCGAGCCCTTGGGGCCTCTCTGCGGCGTGCCGTTCCCGGTCAAGGATCTCCTCGACACGAAAGGGGGTCAGGACGACCTTCGGCTCCGTCATCTTCAAGGACAATGTTCCCAAGAAGGATGCGGTCGCGGTCGCGCGCCTTACGTTCCCGCAGCAAACCGCAGGCGCAAAGAGTTCCCTCCCGCCACCCTTGCCAGCGAAAACCGCCCAGCCCGGCCCTGCGATCGCGGAATTGACCCAGATCAACGCGCGGCGCGCCGGCCGCGAGCCGGGACAAGTCGTCGTCGCCTCGCTGCTGCCGGCCGCTGTCGCGGCGAGCCGCCGCGCGGCGCTCGACATGCTGCGACCGGGCCTGGCCTTTTATGCCGGCTTCTTTCCCCGCTACAACCGCATGTTGGCCGAGCGCGGCTTTGCGGGAAAGGCGGCGGCGATCGCCGAGGCGTGGTCGCGCGGCGACCGCGCCGCGGCCGAGCGCGCCGTCAGCGATGAGGTCATCGACGCCACTAGCGTCGCCGGCACGGCGGCCGAGTGCCGGGAGCGCATCGCCGCCTACCGGCATTCGGGCATCGACCTGCCGATCCTCAGCCCTTATGCGCGCGGCGCCGGTGCCCGCGCCAAATTCGAGGCCGTGATCCGCGCCTGCGCGCCGGCGGCCTCCGCTTGAACCCGGCTCGGCGCGCCAGCAAGATCCTCGAAGGCGGCGTTCCGCAACGCTCGATCGTTCCGGTGACGGGCGCAGAGGACGGCCTCATCATTGCTCGCGCCGCCACCGCCGCCACGCAGTCCTTGAAATCGCGCTGCGTTATTGCTATATAGGCATTGTGATGTTTACGCAATTTGCTTAAAGACCCAGAGGGGCGAGAAGGGGGTGCCTGATATTCACCTGCAAAAAAACAGGAGAAACAGGAGCGGCCGTGCGAAGGCGGGTCGTCAGTCCCCAGCTTCGGGCACAACTTATGCGCGTAATCTGGCTGCAGATTTCTTGTATCAACAGCGATGCTCGGTGGCGCCGCGGTCGCTCGCGCCGTTCGGGCGGACCCAGATGCGCACCGGCTTGCTGCGGCCGCGCAGGTTTTGCTCGCCGCGATCGTCAAGCCCGGCGAGGATCGCCTCGATCGCCGGCGACAACGCTCCTTTCGCCGCGACCACCAGAGGATCGCCGACGACAAGCGGGGTTTCGAGGCTGCGGGTCAATCCCTGCAATCGGCTCGCGGTATTGACGGTGTCGCCGATGACCGTAAAGGAGAGGCTCTGCTCGCTGCCGACATCGCCGATGACCGCCGGCCCATAATGGAGCCCGATCCCGATCGCGAGCGGCGGCTCGTCACGGCCGCCGCGCTCCTCGTTCCAGCGAGTGAGCGCCGCCAGCATCCGGTCGGCGCAAAGGAGCGCATTGGCGGCGTCCTGCGGCCCCGCCTTCGGCAGGCCGAAGACCGCAACGATCGCATCGCCGATGTACTTTTCGACCGTGCCGCCGCAGGCAAAAATCTGCGCCGTCATCCGCTCGTGAAACTGGCGCAGCATCGCCACCACCGCTTCCGGCATCATGCGCTCCGCCATCCGGGTGAAACCGACGATATCGGCGAAGAGCACGGCCACCGTCTCGCGCCGCACCGGACCCAGAGGCTCGTCGCGTTCGGCGAGCATCTCAACGAGGTTCGGCGAGAAATAGCGCGCGAGATTGGTGCGGGCGCGCTCGGCCGCGGCGTGCCGGCGTTCGAGATCGCGCAGCCGGGCGATCTCGTCGAGCGTCTTTCGGATGGTGATTTCGAGGTCATTGAGATCAACGGGCTTGGTGACAAAGTCGAAAGCGCCGCGGTTCATCGCCGTCCGGATATTGGCCATGTCGCCATAGGCCGAGACGATGATCGCGCGCACCGGCGACTGCTTTTCGCGCAATACCGAAAGCAGCGTCAGCCCGTCCATCACCGGCATGTTGATGTCGAGCAGCAGAAGGTCGATATCGGGCTCGCCCGCCAGAACCGAGAGCGCCTCTTCGCCATGACGGGCGAAGCGGAAAAGGAATTCGCCGCCGCGGACCTGGTGGCGGAAGCGTCGCTGCAAAAGCAGCTCGAAATCGGCCTCGTCATCGACGGCGAGGATCTTCCGAGGCTCGGCCATCATCATGCGCCTCAAACCGGCGATTGCGGCAATTGCCGCAGCTCTTGTTTCAGGAACTCGAAATCGACCGGCTTCGTCATGAATTCGGCGGCGCCGTATTCGTGCGCCCGCCTGCGCCGCTCTTCGTCGCCATAGGCCGTCACCATCATCACCGGCAATTGCGGCCAGCGCTCCTTGATCTCGTGCAACAGCGCCAACCCGTCCATTCCCGGCATGTTGATGTCGGAGAGGGTGACGATCAGCTGCGGCCGGATTCCGTCTGCCAGCATCTGCAGTGCTTCGCCCGCGGAATAGGCGAAATGCAGGACATAAAGGCCCTGCCGCACCTCGCGGCGAAAGCGCTGGCGGAAGAGTTCGGCGACGTCGGGCTCGTCGTCGACGACGAGGATGCTGGCGCTCATGCGGCCCTCCCCGCCGCTCTCGCATGCCGGCGCCGCGGCAGGCGGACGGAGAACTCGGTAAACGCGCCCTCTTCGCTCTCGACCGCAATCGTGCCGCCATGCTGCTGCGTCACGATCTCATAGCTGATCGAGAGTCCAAGACCCGTCCCCTCGCCCGTCGGCTTGGTCGTAAAGAAGGGCTGGAACAATCTCTCGCGGTATTGGGGCGGGATGCCGATCCCGTTGTCGCGCACCCGGATTTCCACTTCTTCGCCGAGATCGCGTGTGGCGACCTTCAAGATGGGACGGAACGCGCCGTCGCCATCGCGGCTGCGTCTCGTCGCCGCATAAAAGCCGTTGCCGATGAGGTTCAAAAAGACGCGCGTCAGATCCTGCGGCACGACCTCGATCGGCGCAAGCGCCCGGTCGAGGTCACGCTCCATGGTGATGTTGAAGCTCTGGTCCTGGGCGCGGGCACCGTGATAGGCGAGGTTCAAGGCCTCCTCGACGAGCGCGTTGAGATCGACGCTCTGCCAATCGCCGCTGCCGCCGCGCGAGTGGAGGAGCATGCTCTTGACGATACCGTCGGCGCGGCGCCCGTGCTCGGCGATCTTGTCGAGATTGCTCGTCAGCATAAGGAGCGTCTCGTCGATCTCGGCGCGCGCCTCCTCGTCGAGCGCGGCGATGCCCGGCGCCGCCGCCGCCTTCAATTCGTCCAAGAGTTCGACCGAAAGCCCGGCGAAGTTGTTGACGAAATTGAGAGGGTTCTTGATCTCGTGGGCGATGCCGGCGGTCAATTGCCCGAGCGCGGCCATTTTCTGGGCGTGGAGGAGGCTCGCCTGCGCCGTCCGCAGTTCGCCGAGCGCCTTTTCGGCGGCGTCGCGCGCGGCGCGGATCTCTTCTTCGGCGCGTTTTCTCTCGGTCACATCGCCGTAGATGAGGACGAAACCGCCGCCCGGCACGGAATTCCGCCGCACCTCGATGACCCGCCCGTCGGGTCGCGTGCGCTCGAACCGCATTTCGCGGTCGGCGTCTTCGACGCTGCGGCCCAATTCCGCTTCGAGATCGACCGAGACGAACTCGCCTCGGTCGGCGAGATACCGAAAATATTCCGAAAAGCTTGGGTGCTCCGCCAGCAGCGCGTCGGGCA
This sequence comes from Pseudomonadota bacterium, assembly GCA_021812165.1. Lineage (GTDB taxonomy): Bacteria > Pseudomonadota > Alphaproteobacteria > ATCC43930 > CGMCC-115725 > AP-15. The sequence goes on from JAKAOO010000044.1 coordinate 6,894, forward strand.
GATCGAGCATCTGCTGGAAGTTGCGGTTCCAGGCGGCGAGCTTCAATTCGCCGTCGAACATCGCGACGCCGTCGCCCATGTTGTCGAAGGTGATGCGCAATTCGGCCTGCCTTTGGCGGATTTCGCCGAGCAGCCGCGCGTTCTCCATTGCGATCACGGCCTGCGCCGCGAAGTTCTGCAACAGTGCAATCTGCTTGTCGGTGAACGGCCGCTTTTCCTGCCGGTATATCGTGAACCCGCCGAGGAATTCCTTTTCCCTGCGCAGCGGCATCGCCAGGTAGGCGCGGCACCCGGCGACATCCACCAACATGCGGCGAACGGGGTTTCCGCGTCGGTAAGCGTCGTCGTCGGCAGCGTCCGCAAGATGGACGAAACGCTCCCCGCGCACCAACCGCGCAAACGCGGTTTCCGGCCCAAGGTAGACCGGCTCCTTCAGGAGATCCGCCAATTGCGGCGGCACTTCGCGTTCCGCGACGGCCTCGTGAATATCGTTCCCTCGATAGAGCGAGAGCACACCGAACCCCGCCTCGCACAAGCGGCATGCCTTCTCCAGGATCGCGTCGAAGACCGGCGCAAGATTGCCCGGCGAGCGGTTGATGACGCCCAACACCTCGGCCATCGCCTGCTGCTGCTCAAGGGATTCGCGCAATTCGGTCAAAAGCCGCGTGTTCTCGATCGCGATCACCGCCTGGTCGGCAAAGGTGCGCACCAGTTCGATCTGGCGTTCGGTAAAGAGCGCGACGCGGTGGCGCGCCAAGCAAATGACGCCGATGAGCGCGTCCCCGCGCAGTAACGGCACTCCGAGCGAGCTGCGGACCTTGCCGAGAGTCACCGTCTCGACCAGGGTGTATTCGGGGTCGGATTGCAGATCTTCGACATGCACGACCCGTCGCTCCAGCGCTGTGCGGCCAGCGAGCGTGCCGCGGCCGGACGCGATTGGATTGCGTAGAGTGAAGTCTTTGAACTCGTCCGGGAGGCCGAACGAGGCAACCATGGCATAGTGGCCGTCGCGCAATTGGAAGATCATTCCGCCCTCGGCTTGGCAGATGCGGGCGGCGGTTTCGCATACCGTGTCCAATACCGGTTGCAGATCGAACGTCGAGCGGCTGATGACGTTGAGGACGTCGCTCGTCGCGGTCTGGTATTCGAGCGATTCCTGCAAATCGCGCGTGCGCTGGCGCAGTTCGCCCAAGAGCCGCGCATTCTCGATCGCGATGACCGCCTGCGCCGCGAAATTTTCGAGCAGCGCGATCTGCTTGTCGGTGAACGGGCGGACCTCCTCGCGGTAGGCAACAATGACACCGAGCAGCGCATCGTCCTTGCGCAACGGAACGATCAGGAGAGAGCGCGGCACATCGAGGCCGAGCCGGCGTAAATCGCGAGCGAAATCGCTTTCCATGTACAGCGCTACCTGCTGCGCATCGGTGATGTGGATGAGGCGTTCGCCGGCGAGCACGCGAGCGAAAGTGGGCGGTGTATGATCTTGCAGATAATGCCAGAACCGCTCGGGCACGCCATGCCTCGCGACGGGGTGGAAAGCGTTTCCGTCGAATGTCCACAGCGAGGAAAAGTCGAACTCGCAGAGTCGTACCGCGCGTTCGAGCATCGCGTCGAACACCGGCGCAAGGTCGCCGGGCGAGGCATTGATGACCTGCAACACCTCGGCCGTCGCGGTCTGCTGCGCCAAGGCTTCGCGCGTCTCGGTCAAGAGCCGCGCGTTCTCCATCGCGATCACCGCCTGCGCCGCAAAGTTCTGCAACAGCGCGATCTGCTTCTCGGTGAACGGCCGCACTTCCTGGCGATAGATCGTGATTGCGCCAAGCACGGTGTCTCCTTTGCGCAGCGGGACGACGAACGCCGTGCGAGCGCCGCCGAGATCGACCATCGCCCGACGCACCGGGTTTCCCAGCCGGTACGGCTCGTCATCCTTGAGATCCGGCACGTGCACGAAACTCGCGCCCTCCAACACGCGCCCATGCGCATCAGCCTTGCCAGGCTGAAAGTCCGCCTGCGCCAGATACTCTGCCAGAGGCGTCGGAACGCCGTGTGTGGCGGCGAGCGCAAAGTGCCCGCCCTTATTGGTCATCATCACCCCGAATGCGGCTTCGCAAAGGCGCATCGCCTTTTCGAGCATTGCGTCGAAAACGGGGGTGAGGTCACCCGGCGAGGAGTTGATGACCTGCAAGACTTCGGCGATCGCCTGCTGCTGCTCCAACGAATCGCGCAATTCGGTCAACAACCGCGTGTTCTCAATGGCGATGACGGCCTGATCGGCGAAGGTACGCACCAGATCGATCTGACGCCGGGTGAACGGTTCGACCCGCTGGCGGGCG
>JAKAOO010000044.1:9236-9608 GCA_021812165.1 Pseudomonadota bacterium
CGCCTTCGCGCAGCAGCGGCACGCCGAGTGATGTTCGCTGCTTGCCAAGTGTGATCGGGACTGAATCCGCTGGGTAACCGGAATCGGGCGCCGCCACGTCCTCTACGTGGATGACTCGGCCCTCACGGACGGCACGCGCGGTGACGCTGTGCGGATAGCGTTCGAGTAGCAGCGGCACGCGCGAGCGGAGCGCGGCTTCGTATTCGGAGGGGAAGCCAAAATTCGCCGCCAGCGGATAAGACTCGCCCTCGCGCCGGAAGATGACAGCCTGATCGGCTCGGCACAGCCGCGCCGCGGTCTCGACCAGCGTGTCCAGCACCGGCTGCAGGTCGAAGGTCGAGCGGCTGATGACCTTCAAGACTTCGCTCAGAT
>JAKAOO010000044.1:9618-21970 GCA_021812165.1 Pseudomonadota bacterium
TGCCGCAGTTCGCCGAGGAGCCGCGCGTTCTCCATCGCGATCACCGCCTGCGCCGCGAAATTTTCGAGCAGCGCGATCTGCTTGTCGGTGAAAGGGCGGATCTCCTGGCGATATACCGTCAGCGCGCCGAACAGGCGGTTATCCTTGCGCAGCGCTACGGTGAGCAAGCTGCGACCACCGGCAACTTCGACGAAGCGTCGGGCGCCCTCATGGCCCTTGCGATACAGCTCGTCTTCCTTCACATCGGCCATATGGACGACGGGCTCACCGGCGGCGATGCGCGGCCAAGTGACGCCGATCTCCGGCCGGATCGGCCCGAGCGCGAACTGTCCCGGAGCGTAGTCCGGTTCGCCGTGCACGGCCACGAAATGGAAGAATTCGCCGTCGAACGTCGCCAATTGCCCACGCGGCGCCTCGCAGAGTCGCGTCGCCTTTTCGAGCATCGCATCGAACACCGGCGTGAGATCGCCGGGCGAGCGGTTGATCGTCTGCAAGACCTCGGCCATCGCCGCTTCGCGCGCCAGCGCCTCATCGCGCTCGGCCGTCCTCTGCGTCAGCTCGGCGGCGCAGGCGTCGAGTTTCGTTCGCAGTTCCGTGATGGTGTGGCGAGGATCAGCCGCCGCCTTGCCAAGCGTCGTCACGCAGTCTCCTCCGCACCTCGGTTGAAGCGGCGAGCCCCGACCGGCCGGGCCTATATTCTATTATCCCGAAGAATATCGCTTTTGCTGTCGATCCGCCAGCTTTTGCCCGAACAACGCTTGAACCGCGCCTAGCCGGGTGCGGAAAAGCGCTCCGATCCGCCAATGGTCGCCTCGCAACGGCCTCTCGTCGATGCCCGGAAGAGGTCCGGACAATCCGCGCCCCCGCTTTGATTCCTCGGCTTCTCCGCGCAGACGGGTTTTTCCGCAGCCTCCCCAAAGACGCGTCATTCGCGATTGTTGCTGCTGCCCAGCCCGGCCCTGCGATCGCGGAATTGACCCAGATCAACGCGCGGCGCGCCAGACGGCCCTACCCGGAATTCCCATGGCTGAGCCGCGCGCAGCGGCGAGCCGGGCTCGTAGGAGGAAACATGCCGAAGACCACCGGCAATCGGCTTCTCGCCGAGATGATTCGGGATTACGGCGCCAGCCACGTCTTTTTCGTGCCGAGGATCGTCATGGAACCGTTCGCTGCGATGGCGGGCATGGGCGTGCGCCGCATCCTGACGCATGGCGAGAAAGCAGCCGCCTCCATGGCCGAGCGGGCTTGGGTCCCCGGAGGCGCCCATGCTTGACATCGACATGGCGAAGCCGGCGCTCGAGCGTCTCATCGACCGTTCCGCGCCCTTCGACGAGATCATCCCCGGCCTCACCTTCGGCGAAGGCCCGGTCTGGAACAAGCGGAGTGGCGAACTCTTTTTCACCGACATCATCGGCGACACGGTGTGGAAGTGGAAACCGGGAGTCGGCAAGAGGATCGTCGTCCACCCTGCCGGCAAGCCGGACGGTCTCACCTTCGACCACCAAGGCCGCCTTCTTTGCGCCGGCTGGGGGGCGCGAACGGTATGGCGGCTCGACCTCACCGACGGCTCCATGACCACGCTCGCATCGCAGTTCGAGGGCAAGAAGCTCAGCACCCCCAACGACATCGTCGTCAGATCGGACGGCTCCATCTATTGGACCGACATGGGAGGCGGCCTTTACAATGTCGGCATGTCCCATGTGGACATCCAGCGTTATCTCGATTTCTACGGCGTTCTGCGCCTGCCGCCCGGCGGCGAGCGCGTCGAGCTGGTCGTCGCGGGCTTCACCGCGCCCAATGGCCTCTGCTTTTCCCCCGATGAAAAGCGGTTTTATGTCAATGATTCGCGCGAAGGCACGATCCGCGTTTATGACGCCGACGGCGAAGGCAGGGTCTCGAACGAACGCGTCCTCATCACGCTTCCCGGCACCGATCCCGGAGTGCCCGACGGCATGAAGTGCGACAGTCAAGGCAACATCTGGTGCACCGGGCCGGGCGGGCTCCACGTTGTCGCTGCGGACGGCGAGCATCTCGGGCGCATCCGCCTGCCGCAGCCGGCCACCAACATCGGCTGGGGCGAGGAGGATTGGAAAACCCTTTTCATCGTCTGCTACAGCCGCGTCTACCGCACCCGGGTCAAGATCCCCGGCACTCCGGTCCCCTGATAGGAAGAACCCATGGATTGGGAATTCACGATCGCAGCCGGCCCGTTCGAAGGCGGTTTGGGCGGCCTCGCCTGGGACGGCACAGGCATGCTCTTTACCGCCGTCGGCGAAGAGAAGCTCTTGCGCCACCTGCCGCAGAGCGGCGCCGTCGCGGAGATGCGCAAATATACCAACGGCGTCAACGGCATCGCCCTCGGCCCCGAAGGCGACATCTATGGCTCTCAGGGCCGGTCGCGGCGGATCATTCGCTTTCTCGCCGACGGTTCGGCGACGACCACCGGCTTCACCGTCGACGGCTGCTACCACAATCAGCCGAGCGACCTTTTCATCGATAAGAGGTGGCGCGTGTGGTTCGCCGATCCTTTTGGCGAGGCGGCGGCGAGCGGGCCGCAGATCCTCCCTTATCTCGACTACGCCGCGGTGCTGCGCATGGAAAGGAACGAGCGCGGCCTGTGGGTCATTCGCCGCATGACCTACGATACGCGCAATCCGCGCGCGGTGCTCCTTTCCGCCGATGAAGAGACGCTCTATGTGTCGGAGGCAAATCCCCGGCCCGAACTGCCGCGCGAGCTGCGCGCGTATCCGGTGCGCGACGAGGTCACTCTCGGCCAGCCGACCGTTCTTCACAGCTTCGGCGCCGATCATCGCGGCGTCCATCGCGGCATCGAAGGCATGTGCCTCGACGCCGGAGGCGACATCGTCGCTGTCAGCGGCTGGAAGCGGAGCGGGCCCGGCCCTCTCGTCTCGGTGTTCTCGCCCGAAGGACGGGCGATCGAGAGCCACCCCATCCCCTCGGACATGCCGATGAAATGCGCCTTTGGCGGCGAGGGTCTCGGCACGCTCTATGTGACGACGGGCGAAGGCCTGCTGCTGCAGGTTCGCAACAGCGGCCGGCGCGGTTCGCCCCTGCGCGTCTGAAGATAGGGCCGCCAAGCCCGTCCAACACGTTCCGCGGCGGAGCCGACGCAAGAAAGACGGCAAGATGCCCGTCTATTGGAACATCGTCGAGAACCGGCCTCTTGACGATGGTGGGGTGGTTGAGCGGCAGGTTCTCTATTTGGGAGAGATGGGTGTGTCGCAAGCCGCGGCTTGTCGACGCTCTCATGGAATCGAAGAGGAGGCTTTCCGAGGATGTGCTCGCCGGCTCGGGCGAGATCACCCTGACGGAGATGAAAGACGAGGAGCTGTTGCGCCTCATTGCCCTCGATCTGAACGCCGCGATGAAGGACTAAAGCCGATGGCCCGTGGATATGGCGGTTGGGCGCCTTACGTTCCCGTAGCAAACCGCAGGCGCAAAGAGTTCCTTCCCGCCACCCTTGCCAGCGAAAAGCGCCGAGCGGGGCACGGCGGCACGCAAGAAAGGAGCCCGGCTATCCGCCGCAGTGGCCGCCATCGAGAATAAAACACTGCGAAAAGAGCCGGCGGAAGCGAAGAAAGACTCTGCAAGGCGGGGCGCAAAGCGATCCCCGGGGTCTTGACGAAACCGGAAATCATGCCGGATCAATGACTTGCGTCATCACCCCACTGGAAGTTCAGACTGGCCGGGCTCAACCTCACGCAACACCGCGCCTACAACCCCGGCACCGGCCGCTGGATCTCCCGCGACCCGCTCGGAGAGACGAACGAGCCTGCTGTCCTGGCGCGCAATAGTTCGCTGGCCGGGGGATCGGCGATGCTGCTCGACGCAGAAACCGTATCCGTTTCCGCTCTGGGTAACCCTGACGGCGCCGCCGACCAAGCCTTGTCGAGCGTGCCGCGCCACGGCTGCCCACTCGCGCCTTGCCGTTCCGGGAACTTCGTGGCGCTCGCTGCGGGCCGCCCCCGGAGTTCGAAGGTTCGAGTGCGATCGCGATCCGATTGGCCGAGCTTGATCCTATTGGCCGACGATCTTTGGTTGCGGCCGCAAGCGGCTTTGAGGTTCGGTTGCCGCCAATTCCGATTCGATCGTCTCGACCGTGCGGCGGAAAGTCTCGGGCGCAAAAGCGGTTGCGATGACCATACCCGCAAGCCCGATCACCGCGGAGATATCCATCGTCACGGTGAGTCCGAACGAGGCGATCAGCACCGGAAAGAGGAAGGTCCACAGCACGCCGCCGACGAGGCGCCCGCCGATCGCCTCGACGGTGCTTTGTCCGATCGCGCGGATATGCGTCGGGTATTGCTCCGCATACCACATTTTATAGGCCGGCGCCGATCCCGAGGCCGAATGCAGCATCATGCCCCACAACACCATCGCGAGCGGGGTTGCCGCGAGGCCGAACCGCCAGGCCGCCAGCGCCGCCAGCCCCATGAAGATCACGTAGACCTTTTTGCGGCCGATATATTCGGCGGCGACCCCGTTCACGATCTTCCAGGGGATTTGCGCGGCGGTGATGATGAGGGTGAAGAGAAACACGTTCGCGAGCGCGATGTGGCGCTCGACGAGAAGCGTCGGGACGTAGTTGACGGTGATATAGAACAGCGAGAAGGTGCCGACCGCGCCGCACATCATCGCGATCGTTCGCCGCAGGTAGGGCGGGCGCCACACCACCGCAAGCGAGCGCAGCGACGCGATCGTCGAGGCCGCGACCGCGCGGTCGGTATCCTCGCCGATCTCGGGCCGCGCCAACGGCCTGCCAAGAACGCGTTCGGTGTTGCGCTCGAGCGCCGATACGATCTCTTCGGCGCGGGCCGTCTCCCCTGCCCGGCTCAGCCAGCGCGGCGATTCCGGCAGGTATTTCCAGATGAACCAGACATAAAGAAACGGCAGTCCGGCGACGAACAGAAAGACGCGCCACGAAAGATCCGGCGGAAAGACCGGAACGATCACGAAAGCAAGAACGGGCGGCAGGATGTAGCCGATGCCGAGAGCGGTTTCGAGGACGCTTGAAAAGGCGGTGCGCGTCGTCGCCGAGACCAACTCCGACAACAGCGAGTAGGGCATGATAAAGGCCGGCGCCATGCCCAGCCCGCACAACCCGCGCAATACCAGAAGCACCCCGAAATTGGGACTGAACGCCGAAAGCATGGTGCCGCCGGCGAACCACAGCACGCCGCCGATCAAGAGCCGCTTGCGACCGTAGCGGTCGGCCAGATAGCCGCAAGGGATCATGCCGATGACGATGCCAAGCGCCGAGGAGGCCGCAAGCTCGCCGATATTGGCCGGCGTCAGGTGCATGAGCTTGCGGATGGTCGGGAGGATGATGCCGAGGCTGCCGATATCGAGCGCCTCGACGACAAGAGCTCCGGCCCCGAGCACCACAAAGAGCCAAGTGTACCGGGTCGTCGGTATGCGCTGCAGCCTTGCCGCAAGCAACGCCGCCGCCCTTTTGTCTTCCGCCATGGCAATTTCCCCTTTGCATCGTTGGCCCGCACTATCGGGCCGCCTTTTTGGTCCCCTTCTCTCGCGGATCTCCGCCCGCTTCCGACTCGACGTCCGTCATGGCGGTCGGTCCGGGCGCCCAAAGCGTTCACGAAAAACGGTGAAGCGCTCGACCGCCTTCAGGTCGACTTGCGGCCGGTAGCCCCGCGGCACCCGGATGGCGCCGCCGGCGAACGGCAGCGGCGGTTCGAAGAGCGGCGTTTCGAGCTTCAAAAAGCCGTTCATCTCGCCGGCGTTGCGGATGTGGCCCAGCGCCGCGCACGCCTCGAACCAGTCGCCGATCTCGGTCGCCGTTCCGTCGCCCAGGACCGGTTCCATCCCGAGCGCGCGGATCCGCTCCAATCCTTCGATGAGCCGGCTCATCCCGCCCAGTTTCTTGAGCTTCAGCTTGACGAAACCGACGCCCGCGATGGTGGCGGCGCGGTCGATATCGGAGAGGCCGTAGATCGATTCGTCGAGCATCACCGGAACCCGGGAGACCGCCGCGACGGCGGCGTTCGCCGCCCAGTCTTCTTTGTCGCAAGGCTGCTCGAACAACTCGATGCCTTGGGGGTCGAGGGCGGTCGCGAAGTCGCAACCCTCTTTCGCACTGAACGCCTGGTTGGCGTCGAGCCGCAGGCTCGCCCGTCCCGCCACTGCCGCTTGAATCGATTCCAGCCGGTCGAGGTCGGCGGCAAGATCGAACCCGACCTTGACTTTGAGAGTCCGGAAGCCGTCGGCCAGCAGGGTCTCCACCTCATCGGCGATCCGGCTTGGGTTCATGCTGTGAACGGGCGCAAGCAGCGGGAGGGAGAAGGGCTGATCGGTCCTCAGAGCGGGATGATCGCCGAGCGCCTCCGCCGCGCTCAAGAGGATCGAAGCGGCGTGCGGATCACCCGCGGCGGCGGGGCTCAAGAAGGTAATCGCTTCCGCGGGCGTGCGTCCCAAAAGTTGCGGCGCCATGCGGCGGCAAAAGGCCCAGCCGGTCTCGGCGGTTTCATGCCCGTAGCCCTCATGGATTTCCGCCTCCCCCCAAGCGCTGCGGCCGTCGCTGTCGCGCAGCTCGGCCACCAGCGGCTCAAAATCGTGGAACGTCCGCAAGGAGACTTTATACGGCACCGTCAACGGCACCTTGAGCCGGCGGACCACGATTTCGGCGATCCTGGACATGCCTATGCCCCTCTTTGCCGCTTGCTGCTACCCATGCGCGCGCATCACAGGGCCGAGCGGACGGCTTCCGATGAAAGAAGGCCGGGAATCAGGAAACCGGTTTTCCCAATCCTCGCCGCCCGCGATCGGCGCTTCCCCCTCCCATTGCCGAACTTCTTTAGCATGGCTGAGGGAGGGGCGAGCTTAGAAATTTTTTGGCCTCCCCTAGAAAAAGCTCCCCTAGAAAAAGCCCGCGACTGCGACGCCGCCTCTGCAACCGAGCGAGGGCCGTTTATGAGCCTCTTGTCGATGGCAGAGAGGCTTTCGCGCAAGTTCGCTGCCGGCGAGCCGAAGGATCTTCTTCGGGAGGCGCTGTCGGGTTAGCCCAAAACGGATTTGGGCAGTAGTCAAAAAATGTATTTTGCCGATGTCGAGGGCGGGCTCCTAAAGTCCTCGGAATCCGGAGCGGCCCCCCGTCCGGCCCTCGAAGGTTCAAGGGAAGGAGATGCTTTTGACAATGGGACGCGAGTCGGAAACGGTTGGGATGAACGCGTCCGGTGGAGCGCGAGATCTTGCCCGCGTCCCAAGCCGGGCCGAGCGGTTGTCCCGTGATGAGCTTCAGGCGCTGCAATGGCGCCGCCTCGGGCCGCAGCTCGCCTATGACTACGCGAATTCGCCTTTTTATCGGCGCCGCTTTGACGCGGTCGGGCTGAAGCCGCAGGACATTCGAACCTGGGAAGACTTCCGCCGCATCCCGACGATGAGCAAGGAGGATCACCGCAAGGCGCAAGAGGAGTCGATCCAGCGCTTCGGCCATCCTTTCGGGATGCTGGCCTGCGCGCCGCCGGAAAAGTTTCTCATCCTGAACGCGACCTCCGGCACCACCGGAACCCCGACATTCTACACGGTGACCGCCCACGACCTGAAGATTTTCAACGAGCTGCAGGCCAGAAAGTATCGACGGGTCGGCCTTCGGCCGGGGGATCGGGTTCTTCACGGATATGCGCTCAGCATGTTCGTCGGCGGCATACCGATCGTCGCGGCCCTCAAAAGCTACGGCGCATGCCCGATCCCCGTCGGCGCCGAGGTCGGCACGAGACGCATGCTCGAATTCGCGCGGCTCACGCGGCCGCGCATGCTTCAATGCACCCCCTCCTTTGCCGAGCATCTGGCCGAAAAAGCCCCCGAGATCCTCGGGCGGCCGATCCGCGATCTCGGGATCGAGATATTGATGTGCGGCGGCGAGCCCGGGGCCGGACTGCCGGAGGTGCGCAAGCGGATCGAGGCGGCCTATGGCGGAACGCTCTATGACAGCATCGGAGCCATCCACACCTTCCACGGGATTGGTTGTGGCGCCCCGGGATTGCCGATGCATCTCGTCTCCGAAGACTACTGCGTCCTCGAACTCCTGGACCCCGAAACGAAATCGCTTGTCGAGCTCAAGGACGGCGCGATCGGCGAGATGGTTTTCACCTATCTCGACATCGAGGGCACTCCGTTCCTGCGTTACGCGCTCGGGGATGTCTTAGAGGTGTTCACGAGTCCCTGCGAGTGCGGGTGGCCGGGACTGCGGTTCAAGATTCTCGGCCGCAGCGACGACATGTTGATCGTCAAAGGGGTGAACGTCTATCCGGCGGCAATCCGCAATATCGTGACAGGGTTTGCCCCGCGGACGACCGGGCAGATGCGCGTCATTCTCGAAGAGCCCGGCCACCGCGTCAGGCCGCCGCTCCAGCTCGTGGTCGAGCATGGGCGAGACCTTCAGGGCAACGATTTGCCGACGCTCAAGCTTGCGCTGGAGAGCATGATGCACGAGAAGCTCAAGGTGCGGCCGAATATTCGGCTGGTGGCGCCGGAGACGTTGCAGCGTTCGAGCCACAAGACGAAACTCATTGAGATTGGCTCTCGGGGTCCGGCGGAAAGCGGCACGGTAGCGCCGCACGCCGGCGGCGCACAGGCAGTGCATTCGGCTTCGGTTCATGAAGTCAACCTCGTCTGCATGTCGGGGCAAGGTTCGCTGCAAACCGTGGAGCTGATGGCAAAGGCCTTCTTCGAACAGCATCGCAAGTATGTGGGATCGGTCGTTTATCCGGGCATGCGGTCCAAAAGCAGCCCGGTGGTGTCGTACCTCAAGGTCTCGCAGAAGCCTCTCGCCTCGACTGCGACCAATTTCGAGCCCGGCGTCGTCGTCGTGTATTGGGATGGGCTGTTGCGCGTCGCAGCCAAGAACGGCCACCAGGTCGTGCGCGACGCCATTGTCCGGTTGCGGCGGGGAGCTCTCATCGTCAACACCGCGCGGGCGCCGGAGGAGATCGAGCTGCCGTTCGCGTTCGAGGGAACCGTGGCGACGGTCGACGCCTCGGGCATCGCGCGAAAGTATCTCAAGCGCAACCCTCCGCCGGTCGGCATCACGCTGATGGGCGCCTACATTGCGGTCACGCATGCGCTCGACATGGACGGCGTCGTGCGGCTCGTCGCCGAGCGCTTTCCCGGGAAAGTGGGGCTCGACAACATCGCTGCGGCGCGCGAGGCGCATGACAGCGTGAGGATCCTCCACGGCGTCTCGACACCGGCTCTGAGCATGGCCGAGGAGCCGATGCCTTTAACGCCCGACGCGCTGCCCGAGGCCTATCCTCTCGCGAAGGAGATCATGCCGGGTTACCTCGACGGCAGTGCGTTCATCTGGCGGGACAAGATCCCGCTTTGCGACGATAGAAAGTGCTTGTGTGAAGAGATCTGCCTCAGCGAAGCGATGTGCCCCGACGCCGCGGGCTTCATCGTGCGCAGGGGCATCGAGGATGCACGTCAAGGTTACCGGGTGGACGTGGACTACTGTCGCGGCTGCGGGATCTGCGCCCAGCTGTGCGTCTATGGCGCGCTCAAGATGGTGGATGAGGAGGAAATGGTGCGGGCGCGCCCCGACTATGCCGGAATCACGGTCGCGCCGTATCGCAGCTAGAGAGCGAAAAAAGGGGAAATAGCATGGATGCGTCCGTGGACGTGGAAAGGCCGAACGCGCCGCCGCGAGTCGTGGTGATGACCGGAAATGAAGCCGCCGCCGAGGCTTGCAAGATGGCCCGCGTTCAGGTGGTGTGCTTTTTCCCCATCGGTCCTTCGGACGAGGTGGGCGAAAGCCTGGTCCAGATGATGCGCCGCAACGAGATCGACGCGCGCGTGATCGATCTCGAAAACGAGCGCAGCGTCGTCAATGCTCAGATCGTGGCGGCGCAGGCCGGGATGCGCACCAGTTTCGCCACCAACTCCGAGGGTCTCGTCTTCGCCTATCAGCCGCTGTTCTGGGCTGCCTATGGGCGCGTGCCGATCGTCGTCCATGTTGCCCACCGGGCTATGGAGCCGCCCACGACCATTGTCACGGACGATCATGACACGATCATTTTTCGCGACGTGCACTGGCTGCAATTCTACTGCGAGAACGCACAAGATGTTTTCGACACCACGCTGCAGGCCTACCGCGTTGCGGAAGATCACGAGGTCCTTCTGCCCGCGTTCGTCACCTACGCCGGTTGGGAAGTCTCGCATGCGAGTTCACCGCTGACCTTGCCGACCCAGATCGCGGTCGACGGGTATCTGGGAGCGTACAAGCCGCCGCCAGGAACGGATGTGTTCGAGGCCGATCTGCGCGAGGTCTACAGCCGCCGCCGCATGACCGTGAGCAAGGGAGCGCCCGAATACATGGAGCTCCGGGCCAAGGTGGACCGGGCGCTCAACGTGACGGCGAAAGAGAAGGTCCGGGCTGCGCATCGCGAATTCGTCCGCACCTTCGGACGCGGTTACGGCGGCTTGGCGGAAGCGTACCGCACCGACGACGCCGAGGTGGTGTTGGCGGTCATGGGCAATGTCGCCACGGTGGCGCGCGAGACGGTCGATGCGCTGCGGGCGGACGGCCAACGCATCGGGATGCTCAAGCTTCGCACGATCCGCCCATTTCCACGCGAAGAGGCAAGAGCGGCATGCGCCCGCGCAAAGGTGGTGCTCGCCCTCGATCGCAACCCGGTCTACCTCATCTATCACGAGCTGCGCTCGGCGCTCTACCGGCAACCGGACGCTCCGCTCGTCTTGGGCCGGGTGATTGCGCTTGGCGGCAGAAACTTTACCGACCTCGATATGCGCGATCTCGCTCTGGAGGCCATCGAGGCGGCGCGCGCAGGCCGGGGCGAGGAACTCTCTTGGCGTTTTCACGTCGCCAAGAGCACGAGGTAGGGGCGCTTCCATGAAAATGATGCTTGAGACCGACAGCCAGCACGCCTACCGCAACATCGATTCCGGCCAGTGTCCGGGCTGCCCGTCGAACCTCGCCGCCAAGCTCGTGATGCAGATCGTCTACCAGGCCGCCGACCGCGAGGGCGTGGAACCCATAATCTTTGGTCAGGGCTGCGGCATCGGCCGCGATCTCTTGCAGCGCAGCGGCATCGGCACCCATGACAGCGCCTGTGTCGGGCTCCTCGCGGCCATGGAAATGCGGGGGATTCATCGGCCGGTGGTGGTCATTGACGGCGACGGGCAGATCGACATGGGGTTCGATGATTTTTCCGGCGCCTTCCAGCAAGGCCACCCTTATATGCACGTCGTCTGCGACAACCAGGGTCTCTCCGCCAGCGGCAGCCATGCCACGGGCATGACCGATCTCCTTGCACGGGTGAGTTCGCGGCCGAAAGGCCGCCTCGGCAAGCCCGATGGCCGCGGCGCCGTGCGCAAACAGCCGGCGATGATGATCAAGTTCAGCGGCGCCGCCTACACGGCTACCGCAGCGGTCTCGCACCTGCCCGATTTCATCCAGAAAGTCGAGCGCGGGCTCAGCGAAATGCCGTCCTTTATCCAGGTGTTTACGCCGTGCAATGTGAATTGGGGTTACGATGACGACCAATCCGTCACCATCACCCGGCTCGGCGTGACTTCCGGCATCTGGCCTCTATGGGAGTGGGGCGAAGACGGCTTTCACCGTTCGCTTCCGTTCTCCCACAACAATTTCAGGAAAAGACTGGGCGAGTATGTGCGCGGCCAGCGCCGTTACGCTCACCTCGCGCAAGCGGACATGGCGGCGATCGAGGAGTATGTGCTTCGCCTCAACGATCTGGTTGACAGGCTCGAGCGCGGTTTCGGAGGATCGAACCCCTCTTCGGCATGAAGGCGAGGAGATGCCGCCGGCACGCTCTCTCCGGCTTTTCCGATAAGAGCCCCCGCCTTGGAAGACCGCTCGCATCGCTTGGTGTTTCCGGCCGAAGTCCGTTTTCGAGGACGCGCCCATGACCTACGTCGTGACCGAAAGCTGCATCCGCACCAAATACATGGATTGCATCACGGTCTGCCCCGTCGATTGCTTCTACGAAGGCGAGAATATGCTCGTCATCAATCCCTTGGAATGCATCGACTGCGGCGCATGCGTCGCGGCGTGCAAAGCCCATGCGATCGTCAAGGTCCCGAAGGACGCTGCGGCGGCGAATTCTGCGCTCGACGAATGGGTAAGGATCAATGCGGAATACGCGCTCAAATGGCCGAACATCACGGAAAAAGGCGTGACGCCCGCCGATGCCGACGCGCATAGAGATGAGGAACGCAAGAGGGAAAGATATTTCTCTCCCAACCCGGGTAGAGGCGGCTGAGCGAGGAAAGAAATTTGCGGATAAAGGCTTATCCCTCTGCGTCAGGCATTCCCAGATCTTGCGTCTTGCGTCATGCC
>JAKAOO010000045.1 GCA_021812165.1 Pseudomonadota bacterium
AAGACACGCGCGCCACCCAACATCATCCCGCCCCCATGCTCGCGGGAAGCATCATATACCCCGCCCAACCGCGATTCCTTCACACGCTCGAAGGCGGGGATCACGCGGGGGTGACGATAACCCATTGAGACACCACTATTCCTCTTCCCCCGCCCATTCGCCAACTTGCGCAACGAGGCGCCGGGCTTGGCTGGCGCCCGGGCTCAGCGGGCTCGCAGCCGCAAGCGCAGAAGCGCCCGTTCGAGTTCGCGCCTCGCCCGGGGATCTAAACTTGCGGCCAGGCTGTTTTGACCGTCGCCGAACCAGTCGAGAAATTCGAGCATGGCGCTCCGCGCCTCCTCGCCCTCGATGCGCGCCCGCTCCAGCCATTCGCTGAACCGCGCATTCTTTTCGCGGAGGACCTTCATCGTCCTCTCCGCCGCCAGCCGCTCGATCCGGTATTGCCGCACGACCGTGCGCAGATAGGCGAGCTCCGTCCGCCGGTTGGCTGCGAGGCAGTCGCGGTCGGTTTTGAGATAGATCTCGGCCGGGTGGTCCGGCGACTGCGACCATGGCGTGCGCCGCTTGTACCGCAACTGCCAAGTCCGGGGATAGACATCGTCCCGCGCGCTCACGAGGTCGCGCGAATGCATGAAATAAAGAAGCCCGCCCGGGGCGGTCGTTCGATCGATGAAGGCAAAATGCGCCGAGCGTTCCGCCTCGCCGAGCGCCTCGACCCCGCCGAGATCCGCCAGAAGGTCCACCCGCCCAGAGAGCACGTCGCCGCCGAGATGCCAAGACGGCACGATCAAGATGTCCATCTCCTCGAGATCCCACGCATCGAGGCTTGCGATGCAGATTTTTGTGTTGAGTTCCGGCCAGCGTGCGCAGAGATAGGCATAGCTCGCCGCCAAGGCGGCGGGATTGGAATCGACGACGATCGATCTTGCGCGACCCTCGAACAGGTGGAGCATGCCGTCGGTCACTCGCCCGAACCCGCCGCCGATCTCAAGGCATCTCGGCGCCGGCCGCACCACCCGCTCGCCCGACGCCACGGCCGACGCATCGAAGTCGTTCTGCAACGCCGCGGGCTCATCGGACGGATCGAGATCATTCTCGGAGTCGCCGTCGGCCGCGATCCCTGCCGGCGGCGAGGCCTCGGCCTCGCGCCTCTCGAGCTCCCCCGCCAGCAGCGCGAGATCCCGCAGCGTCGCCCATTCGTATTGGCGCAACTCCGCGCTTTGCTCCTCTTCCCACAACGGCTCTACCCGCCGGCAACCGCCGAGTTTCTTCACAAAAGCAAGATAGCGCTCCGCGTCCTTGGCGGACGGGACTTCCAGCTCGGGTCCCCTGCCCGTTGCAGCCATTGCATCCGCAACCGAGCGAATTTCCGCAGTCTTTGCAGAAGCCACGGGAATGGCTTGCTCATCCCCATCGCCGGAGCGCCAATCGTTCCACTGCGACTGGAGTTGTGCGAGCAGGTAACGATCGATCTCGACGTCTTCTATGAGTTGCGGAAATACGCGCCTGCGCAAAGCCTCTCCGGTTTCGCCCGAACCCATCATTGAGGTCTCCCGATATTTTCAGATAACCAGCACGGCGCACCTGCTGTCCGGAGCGCCATCCCGAACCGCATCCGCTCTCTCGGATCATCCCCTCGATCTTGGAAACCACCGGCCACGCGGACCGCGCGCGGTCTGCGTTTCTTCCGCGATGCCGCCGACTGCGACGCTGTCGTGCTGACTGCGGACATGATCGGAGTGATCCGACGCAAACCATTTGATGCCGATAATCCGCGTCTTCTCGAGTTCGGCTCTGACGATCTCGCGCGGGATGCGAACGCTGATCGGACGCCCGCCAAAGCTCAACTCGACCGGCCCTTTCCCAGGTACTTCGAAGGTGACGCCGCGGAGCCTGTTGAGAACCGGTGGTTGCAAGCCGCGCACCGGGTCGTCAATGCCGGTGATATCGATCTGGGTGGTGCCGGAAGCGTCTTGGGTCACAGTAAAACGGACATATTCGCGCATGGACGCATATTCGAGCAGGCGCGAAGTCCGCGCGACCAGGATGTCGCCGTCGTCCTGCGCGGCCTTTAGACGCTCGAGAGCTGCGATCGCCTCCTTCGGCAAAAGCTCGCCCGGCGCGGTCGCGCCAAAATGCTGGCCGAGAATAGCGTAACCCCCTTCGGCGACGAGTTCCGCGAGATTATCGGAAGAGAGCTGGACATCGAGAAACTTTGGTTCCCAGACCATCGCAAAGGCTTTACCCGCGTGGGAGCCGGTAACGGCGCCTCTGCTCTCCGCGAGATCGCGCGCGTCGTCGCGATAGGCGAAATCCTGGCGCGAAAATCGCCACCCGTTTCGGCCATCCCGAAGCGTGATCGGGGAGGCTGCCGTCTCGCGGCGAAATTGCGCCGATATCTCGCCCGGATAGAGGAATCGCATCCCGTGGCGAAAGAGCAGATCGGCGTGGTATTCGGGACTCCCCGGAACATCGCCGACCCAGGTCTCGGCCGCGCCGATGTTCTGGATGTTGTTGCCGGAGCCGTGGTTCACCCAGATGGTGATCGTCAGATCCGCCTCGGCGAGAACGGCAAGCGCACGCTCGGCGTGAGCGCGGGAAAAACGCGAATAGCCGGATTGGCGAATAGAAAAGTCACCATAGCTGTGGAGCGTGTCGATCCAGCCGCCGCGGATATAGTCAAGAATCTGCTCCGCCTGCGGCGAGCGCTGGCGCCAATCGAGCCCGGAAAAAAACGCCAGTTGTTGATCGCTGGGATCGCGTGTTGCGTCTTGCGACGCGTAAAACCAGAACGAATCCGCAATGTCGAGGCCAAGCCCTTGGCCGAGCGGCGTCTTTTCCCGCGTATTGAGGAAACGATGGAGAGCGGCGAAATTGCTCGCTGTCGTGCGGTCGATATCGCTGCAAATCGCAAGCATTCCGTTGTAGGGCCAAGGGCAGCGGAGGACCCTGACGCCGGAGACTTCGCCCAGAGCGGTTTCATTCGGCTCGAGTTTCGGCGAGACGGGCACCGTCTCCGCCTCTTCGAATTCCAATAGAGGCTCGCCGGCGACGAAGAGCGAGGCAAGATCCTGCGGCGAGTCGGCCGCAGTCAAACCGCTCCTTGCGGAGCCGCGTGCGCGGATATGGGCGGCCGGGAATTCGCCCCGGCCGGAGCGCAGCCGGTCGTAAGCCCGTGCTCTGCGCACAAAGCCGGCGTTCCTTTCGCGTTCGTGCCGCCACTGGTCGCGGAAGTAGTCGAGCGTTGCGAAAGCGGCCGGTTGGCGCAATTCCTTTTCCGGCAGATCGCCATAGATCGCGAGCAGGCGCGGCGCGACCTTTTGCACGTCGTGCACCGCCTCGACGTAGAGCCGCCCTTGTTGCCCGACCTCGCGCCGCCGTTCGGCATCGCGCACCACTGCCCGCAACACCTCTTTGATGGTGAGCGGATTGGCCGGGATGATCGGGATCTTCGGCTGATGGCTTTCCAAAAATTCAGGGCGAATATAGCTGATTACCGCCTTGCCCAGCGCCATTCCCTCGATTGCCAGCACCCCGTACCAGCCGATGTGAAGCTGGTCGATGATGATGTCGGCCTGGCGGTAGCGTTGCGAGGCTTCCTCATGCGCCAGTCCGCTGATCTCCTCATATTTGAAGGAGAGCCCTTCGCTTTGCAGCTCGGCAACGGCGTTCCGCACAAACCCCGAACCCTTCACCAACGGGGAAGTCGGCGCGTGCACGACAAGAGGCACCGCGCTCCCGTCGCTGCCGACATAGGGAAACTCGCTGAGGTCGACGACGCGCGGCACGATCACCGCCTCGGGGCAGAACTCGTGCATCTCGGGGTCTTGGACAATGAAGCGATCAACGTTTTCTTTGAGGAAATCGATATAGCGCCGCTGCCGGTCTTCGTCGATTTGCGTCCTGTAGCCGTATTGATAGGCGTTGTGGGGATTGCGCGCCATATGAAGAGAGCGAATGCGCAGGTCTTCGCCGGTGAACCGATAGACGATATTGCGGCCGTAGCTGCGGATGATCGGGATGTCGAAACCGGTAAACCCCTCATAGACGCCGGAAAAGAATAGAGAGCGCAGCCAGAAATGAAAGATGGTCGTGCCTTCCCGCAGCAACGTTTCTATCGTGTTGAACTGCTCGTTGTCGCGGTCGACCCCGGTATACCGGACAATCCGGTCGCTTTCATAGCCGAGCCTGTGACCACCCTCGCGGCCGGTATACTGCACGAGCGAGATGTCGAGACCGAGCCGCCGCAGTTCCTTGACGAGAAGTATCGGTTGCCCCGCAATATTGACCGGAGCCATTACCACCTTCATCGGCTTCACCATGGAATTGCGCAAACCTGCGGGGAGCGCCGCCGCCTCCGGCCAACGCTTACCCTCTTCTCAGATCCCGCGAGTATAGCATCATCCAATTCCTCGCCGTCAAACGCGCATCGACGCCGCCGGTAGAGGCGCCGGTTACTCCGCGCTTCGGCTCTCAACCAAAGCCTGCGCGACCCGCAGCGCTGCGGCGTGCTCGCCTCCATAGTAGTGCGCAGCGATCCAACCGACATAGTGGCGCAGATCGCGGCTGCCGTCGGCGACCGCTGCGGCAAACCTCCGGCCCGCAGCCGTCCAGTCACGAGAGAAGAGTTGGCAAAACCCGATCAGAAAGGTTCTGTCGGGATGCGTCTGCGGCAGGCGGTCGTAATAGGATAACGCCTCGGCGAACCTGCCCTGGTCATGCCGATAGAGGCCCATCGTCAGATCCGGCAGCCGCCGCCCTTGCGCGGGATCTTCGAACAATCGGGCGGCCGCTTCGCCTCCCGCGCGACCCGCCCGCACGAGCGAGCGCGCATAGAGGTCAAGAACGGCGGGGTCATCGAGCGCCGGGTCGGACGCCTCCAGCACGTCGCAAACGAGGCCTGGGCAGCCAGCCCGCGAAATTTCCGCCAAATCCTCGAACCAGGAGGTTTGCACCGGTTTTCTGTCGAGGAGTTGCGGGCGGACCCAGTCATGCGGCTTCCTCTTGCGCACCAGGAAGTCGAACGTCCCGGGAATGCCGAGATAAGGGCGCGGCCCTTCCTCCAGATTCGGCTCTCCGACGTAATTGAGGCCGAAGACGCGACAGACGCGCAGCAGCTCTTCGAGATCCAAAAGACGCAGGCGGGATCCCGGTGTATGATAAACGCCGCAGCGATTGAGATAGGCATTGAGCAGGATGCCGATTTGCGCTTCGACGCCCTTATGGCTGCAGGTCGCCAAGCCATCCTGAATAATGCGCAGGCGCCCGCCCGCATGGTTGTAGCTACAGTAGAACGACCCGCCAATCGTCAGCCCCCGCGCCACCCTCTCGATAATCGGCCCCGCTTCATGGTACATCAGCCGGGCGAGCGACCAGGCGCAATCGAGCGTGTCTTCTTTGTAATCGATTTCCTCAAACGCCCGGTCGAGAAACTGCGCGCGGCCGGAAACGCCGAGCCGGTCGGCTGCGCGCTTCGCCAATTCGATCCACTCCGCTCGCGTATCGATGCCGATCACGCCCCGGCTGTGCTCGAGAAACGCCAGGCACCCGTGCCCGGGGCCGCACCCCAGATCGAGGCCGAGGCGCATCCCGACAAAGCCCAACTGTTCGAAGGTCTGCACGGAACGGATGGCCCGTCCGTCGAAGCGTTCTTTGGCGAAGCGGACAGCGCAGGCGTATCTGGCCGGATCGAGGCCGGAGGGCGGATTGTCGCTCTCCGCGGAAAGCCATGACTGCAGGCCCGCCCACTTCGCGGCCACCGCGTCCTTCGCCGTCTTGCTCCAAAGAACATACGCGCTGCGGTCCCCCAGAAACGGGCGGGCATAGTCGGCGGTATCGGGTTCGAACCAGCGAACCCCGATGACGCCGGAGCCGTCCGCTGCCCGCTCGGCAACGACCTCGGACCGGTCAAGGGGCTTGCCGCCCGCCCAGAGTTCGGCCGGCGCTCCGGAGCGCACCTCGAAGGTGATGCCGCGAAGATCCTCAAGCTGCGGAACCCAGTGACCGCGCACGGGATCGACCACCGCCGCGATGTCGATGATCCGACGGTCCTCCATAGACCTCGCAACAAACCGCAGGTGGTCGCGAACGCGGTTGTACTGCAAAAGCCGCGACGTGCGGGCGACGAGGATCAGTCCTTCGTCCTGGTAACGGCGCAGCCGGCGAAAAGTGTCGGCCATGTTCTTGTCGAGGCCGACGAGCGGCATAAGCGAACCGAGGTGCTGGGCGAGGATCGACAGGTGCTGATCCTCGACGAGCGCGCAGAGCACGCTCTCATCGATTTGACGGTGCAACCCTTGTGGGCGCCACACTTGCAGCCATCGCACGCCCCTCTTATCGGTGCCGTTGTTGAGATCGTAAAGCGCACCGATGGACAACGCCTCGGGCAGGTCGGCGCGCAGCTGATAGCGACGGAAGCCGAACAGTCGCGCGCGGTCGGCGAGCGGGAATTCGACCAGCACCGAAGGTCCGGCGGCCCAGTACGATTGCCCGCTCCTCCACAGGAACTCGACGCCGTAGCGCCGCAGCAAATCGGCATGGTAGGCGGGCGAACCCGGCTTATCGCCCTCCATGAAGTCGTGCACCCCGATGTTCTGCCGGTTGTTGCGGTCGCCGTGATTGACCCAGACCGCAAGCCGGATTTGGTTCGCGTCCAACACCTCGATCGCCCGTTCGGCATGTTCGCGCGTGAAGGCCGCCGTATTGTTGCCCTGGAGATTGAAGTTGCCATAGCTGTGCAGCGTATCGATCCAACCGCATTTCAGGTATTGGATCATCTCCGGTGCGTAAGGGCTGGGCGTCTCCCACGAGTGTCCGGCGAAATACGCCATCGTGTCGCGCAGAGGATTGCCGGAGAAGGGGTGCTTGTACATCCAGCACGAATCGGCGACATCAAGGCCGACGCCGCGCCCCATGGAGGTCTCCTCCAAGGTGTTCATAAAACGGTGGATTTCCCGGAAGCTGTCGAGCCGGGTCTGATCGATGTCGGAGCAGATCGCGAGCATCGCCCGGAAGGGATGGGGAACACGGCGCAGTCGCACCCCGGCGGCGTCCGGCTCTCTGGGCATTGGCATCCCGCCGGCTGGCGCGGGCTTTGGGGCCAGCGGCCGCGCCTCTCGCGTCCTCATCATTGCGAGGCGCGCCCCGCGTCGAGCCGAGCGAGTTCCATTTCAATCACTGCTTCCGGAACGCCGGCCTTGCGACGGCTTTCGACAAAGCCCCTGAACGCCGCCGCCGCCGCATCCCTCTTATCGCCGAAATGATGGGCGGCGACAAGGCCGATCCATTCCCGCGGCGCACCGCATCCGCGCTCGATTGCCTCGGAGAACACCCGCCGGGCCCAGCCGAACCGTTTCATCTGCAACAGGCAAGCGCCTTGCAGAAACGCCCGGTCGGGGTGCTCCCTCGGCATGTTCCGATAAGCCCCCAGAGCGGCGGCATGATCCCCCCGCGCGTGCCAATAGAGCCCCATGATATGGTCGGGGAGAGGGCACGCCGCGTCCTCGAAAATCCGCCACCGCTCCTCGCTGTCGGCGCGACCGGCGAGGATCAGGGCGCGGGCGTAAACCTGACGCCGCTCCTCCTCCTCGGCGGGATCGGGATCGACCGCCCGACACACATCGCACACCAACCCGGGACAGCCGCTGCGGGCGATCCGATCGAGATCTTCGAGCCAAGTCTTCTCGATGGCCTCACCCCGCAAAAGCTGCGACTTGGCCTTATCCCGATCCCGGAGCTTGCGCACGACGAAATCGAAGGTGGCGGGAAGGCCCAGATATTCGGGTCGGCCATCCTGAACCTGCGGGCGGCCGACATACTCCATCCCGAAAACGGCGCAGGCGCGCAGCAGGTCCTCCAGCCTCAGCATCCGCGTGAGGTTGCCGGGCTTGAAGACGCCGCAGCGGTGCAGGTGGGAGTCGAGGAAGGTGTTGAGGCGGCTCGACAGGAGTTCGGTCTCTCCCGCGAGGCTCACTTGCAGAGTGTGAAGGCGAGAGCCTTCGCCCGTATACCCGCAATAAAAGCCGCCGCCCTTCGCGAGCGCGTCCGCGACGTTGCGAAGCACCGCTTCCTGGTCGGTGTACATCAGAACCGAATGCGACCACGCGCAGTCGAAGGCGCCGGCGGGAAGCTGCGCCTCTTCGGCGCGCTCGGTACGGAACGAGACCCGGTCCGCAAGACCAATCTCGCGGGCGATGCGCGCCGCGAGTTCGACGAAAGCGGGGGAGCGGTCGATGCCAACCGCACGTCTCCCGCGCTTCAGAAAGGCAAAGCACCAGTGGCCCGCGCCGCTGCCGACATCCAGAGCCTCGCCTTTTTCGGCAAAGCCGATGCGCTCCAAGGCAGCGACGTAATGCGAGAGCCCCCGTTCATACCGGCCGATGGCGTAGGCGACGGCGTCCTCGTACCCCTCCGGCTCCGCGCCGCCGCATCCTCTGTCACGCTCACCCCGGAGAAAATGCAGGATCTTCCCGCTCTCGTCGCCGACCGTGGCGGGCAAAGCGGGCTCGCGCAGCATAATGCCTCAAACCGCGAGTGCCGGCAGAGGCGGGACCGCGAGCCCGTTCGCGCAAGGCAGCGAGGCGCCCCGACAATTGCCGGCATCGGCTATCGCGGACGTGTCCGGCGACAGGACCGCGGCCGCTCCGAGCGAGCGCCCGAACCACCGCTTATCGCAACGCCGGGCGAGCAGCGCACGCATCCCGCATCTCCCGGCAGGCGCGGAGCGCCGCCGCGTCGTCGCGCCGCTCCAGCGCTGCCGCGACGATGCCGAGCCACTGGCGCGGATCATCGGGCGCGGCGTCTCTTCCGGCCGAAAAGGCGCGCTCTGCGTTCAGCCAGTCGTTCAGCCCGAGCCGGCAAGCGCCGATGAGGAAGCTCTTGTCGGGGTGCGAATCCTCGGCGGCTTCGTAATGGGCAACCGCCTTGTCGATCTCGCCACGATCGTGACGATAAAGCCCCGACGTCAACTCGCCCAGCCCCGAACCCATCAAGGATTCAAAAAGGGGGGCAGCGGGCACATTGCCGGCGCTGATCAGCGCCCGAGCGCGCAGATCTCTCAAGGCAGCATCCGCTTGATCGAACTCGACCGCGCTCAAGACGTCACACACCAGCTTGGGACAGCCGCTTTCAACCAACCGTCCCAAATCTTCCAGCCATGCGGTTTCGATCGCGAGACGTTCGATGAGTTTGGCCTTAACGCTTTTTTTCTCTGGGCCGGCGCGAACAACGAAATCCGCGCCCGGCGCAGCCTCGAGCGTCTCCTCGCCATCCGTAAGGATCCCGGGCTGGCCGACATAGCTGAGCCCGGCCGCCCGGCAGACCCGGAGCAGCTCCGCGAGGTCGAAAAGGCGGATCCGCCGCCCGGGCGCGTGCGCCACCCCGCAGCGCGCGAGATACCCGTTGAGCAGACCCCCGATGCGCGCACCCGCCTCTTGCCATCGGCCGCCTGCCAAGTCCTCCTCGACCTTGCGCAGATGGAAGCCCAGCCCGGATACGGCGCAGTAGAATGCCGAAACGCCGCGCAGCTTGGCGGCGATTGCGGCGATGACGCTTTCGATGTCGGATACCTGCTGCAATGCTCGATGCGACCAGACGACATCGAAATTGCCTTCGGTGAAATCGAATTCCTCGATTTTCCGCAACAGATAGTGTGCACGCGAGGCATAGCCGAGCCGGTCCGCGATGCGGGAGGCGAGCGTTACGCAGGCAGGATCGTGGTCGATCCCGACCACGCGCTCGGCATGAACAAGGAAGGCCGCGCACCAATGGCCCGAACCGCTTCCGAGATCAAGACCACGGTTGACTTCGGTAAAACCGATCCTTTCGAACGCTTCGACATATTGGTCCAATCCCCGCTCGTACCGCGCGACCGCGCGATCGATCACGCGGACAGAGGCCGGACCGGCACTCGGCTTTTCATCCGGCAGCCATGCCAGCACGTCGTCCCCTTGTCGCCTCTCCTGCGCCCGCTTGTCCTCGTTCCATAAGAGGAACTGCGGCCTATCCTTTGCGAGGAACGGCAGCGCATGATCGGTCACATCCGGCTCGAACCACCGCACGCCGATCGACCACCAATCGCCCTGGTCGCGATTTCTGACCTCTCGCGCGGCGATCGGCTTGCCGCGCAAGCGCAGTTCCGGCGGCGGCCAGGCAGGCCTGACCTCAAATGTGATGCCGCGCAGGTCCTCCAATTCGGGGAGCCACGATCCCCTGACCGGATCCTCGATCGATTGAATGTCGATGACCGGCCCGCCTTCGGCTTCGAGAACGTCGAATCGCAAATAATCGCGAACCCGATTGTAATGAAGCAGCCGCGATGTCCGCGCCACGAGGACGAGACCTTCGTCCTGATATTTGCGCAGACGTCGAAGCGCCTCGACGACCCTGCGGTCGAAGCCGATGAAGGGGTACATCGAACCGAGGTGCTGACCGCACACACACAGAAGCTGCTCTTCGACCAGCGTGTCGAGGACTTCCTTGTCGAGCTGAAGCGGCAACCCCTGCGGCACCCACAATTGGAGCACTGACGAACCGCCCGCTGCCGCGAAGAGGTTGAGCCCGTAGGCCGCGGCAACGGCCGGTCCTTCGTCAAGGTTGAGGCGCGCGTGAAAGCGCCGGAACCCGAACATGTGAGATCCGTCGTTAAGAACGCAATCCTCGATGGCGGTTGGCGCACCCATCCGCTGTACGCCTCCGTGCACCCAGAGGAATTCCGTCCCATACGCTTTAATGAGGTCGGCGTGGTATTCCAGCGAGCCGGGCCGGTCTCCGCGCATGAAATCATGCTCGCCGATGTTCTGGTGGTTATTGGTGTCGCCGTGATTGACCCAGACAGTCAGTCTGACACCATTCCTTTGCAACACATCTAGACCGCGGGCGGCGTGCTCTCGAGTAAACCTGACTTCGATGCCCGGCGTCCGGCTAAAGTTCCCATAACTGTGAAGCGTATCGATCCAGCCCTGCCGGGCGTAATGCAGCAGTTCGGCGCCGTAGACGCTCGGCGTGTCCCATGAAAGACCGGAGAAATAGGCGAGATCGTCGCGACGCGGGTCGTGGAACGGCGCCTTGTAGAGCCAAATCGAGTCGGCGATATCGAGGCCGACGCCCGGTCCCATCGAGGTGCGCTCGACCGTATTCAGAAACCGGTGCGTCTCACGCAACGCATCGATCCGCATCCGGTCGATGTCGGAGCAGATCGCCAGCATCGCGTGATAGGGGGGCGGAAAGCGCCGCACCGTCACGCGGCTCAGCGACTTGTTGGAGGAAGCCGTGCTCGCTCCCCACTCCGCCATCGGTCCGCCTGGCCCTGCCGATCGGGTGGCTAAAGGATTTTGCGTGCCCATTACTGCCTATCGGCGCGCCCAGCTAAAGGACGCTCGGCCAGCTTGCGAAGCACGACCCAGTGATGCGCCTGGCCGGGAATTCGCGGATAAATTGCAGTGATGGCGACCGCCGTGCCGAAGCGCTCCGTCAATGCACCGGACATCGTCTCCCAGTTTTTCGTGTCATGTCCCAGCTGCGACATCATCTCCCCGGAATAGGTCGTGATAAAGACATCGTTGCAGAGGTCAAGAAGCTTCCCGCCGTTAGCCCACCCCACCTCTTCGGTCAGGAACATCGGCGGATCGCACGACACGACATCGAAGCGCTCGCCGCGCGCCAGAGCCTCGTCGAGATACCGCCGATAATCGCTGACGAGATAGCTCCAATGCGCCGGATAGATCCGCGTCATCAGATTAAGGCCGACGCTGTCCTGATCCACGAGAGTGACCGCGGGAATTCCGGCGTCGAGCAAGTACACCACGTCATTGCGGCCGAGGAAATAGGTAACGAACACCGCCAACGCCGACTTCTTCCCGGCAAGGTACTCGGCGGGATAAAACAGCGAGCGGGCCCGCAGCATGTCGAGGGTCGGGATCTCGCCGTCGTCCTCGGTGTAAACGAGGCTCTCCAGCACGCCGTCCCGGAACGCCGCCCACAACCCGGCAACGGCGGCATCGGTGAAGCGCGGATCGCCGGTCTCTGCGGTGAACCGGCCGCCGCAGAATTCGGCAACGAGACGATCGATCTCCGGCGGGCCGACGTCCGGGGCAAGGGTCCGCGCGCGGGCCGCGACGGCACGCCGTCCGTGGTGCACGGCAATGCGTTCCCATTTTTCTACGAGGGATCGCCCGAGGCGATCGACTTCGGTAAAGTCGCGCCGCCCCTGCCAATAGGCCTGGACCCTTTCAAGTTTTTCGGCGGGCGTGTACTTTCCGAACTCTATCATCTATCCGCTCCGGCAAGTCGCACCGATTGCCCCCCGACGGCATCCTGCCACCCCGATTCGATGAGCACCTTCCACTGCCGCGCGCAAAACCCTTCGCAGTTTGCAACGAGATGGCAACCTGATGATAGCGGTGGGGCTGCCGGAAAGCGTTGAACTTTCGACCTCCCCCTTACGAAGGGGGCGCTCTACCACTGAGCTACGGCAGCGCTCGACGCGAATGGTCGGAGAAACGCTAGTTGAGGCATCCGCCGTTGTCAAGCCGACAGGCGCAGAGGGCGGTCGCACGGCGCTCACATAGTCTTGACAGACACGAGGAAGCTGTCTGTGCCGTATGCGGCTGCAGGGACCAACTCCGCCGGCTCGGCGGCGCTCCACGCGGAGCCCGCCCGATAGAGCGCGGGCTCCCGATCGAAAGCCAGCATCGAGATCAATTCGTCCCGCGGCAAGGCATGTGCGAAATTGCGGTCGTGCGCCTCTTCGCTGTCAGCTTTGCCGCTGCGGACGACCGCATTGACCGCAATCAGCCCATGCTCGCTCAAGGCCGCCCAGAAATCGGTAAACACCTGCTGCAACCGATGCCGCGGGATCCGCCAAATCGGCGCATCGAAGAGCGCCAAATCCCAGTCGGCTTTCCCGATATCCAGCTCGCCGACATCCTCAACCATGGTAACAGAGGGCGATGGCCCTCCCGCGTCGGCGCAGGCGTCGTAGAGTTGCTGCAAGAGCCCATGCAGAGCGCGGGACGGCTCTACGATCGCGAAGTAGGGCCGCTCCGTGATCTCCGGGCGACCGAGTAGACAGTAGGCGATGACGCCGGCACCGCGCCCTATCGCCGCCACATTGCGGACCGGATGCTTCCCTCCGAGCGCATCGATGATGCGGTCGACCGCCAGAGCGAGGCGCAAAGCGCGTTCGAGAATCTGGGCCAGCGTTCGGGGCGACTCCGCCGGCGGCTCCACGGCCCCGCTCCTCAACCCTGCGCTGTAGCGCATGAGCCAATCCGCAAGTCCTACCGCAGCGGGTCCCGGCCGGATCTCCGTGCGGCTGCCCTCCGCCCAATACACTGTCGCGGACGGCGCCAGCTTGCGAGCGGCGCAAGCCACCGCCTCGCCCAAAACGGGCGAATGGTGAGCGATCAGCGAAGAGCCAATCAACGTCGAGTTGGCGCCCGCCCAAACCTCCGGATCGGCAAGCACCCGAAGAAAGCCGAGCTTCGCGCCCGGCTGCAGCTCGTCACCGCCGAGCAGGACGAGGTCTCGGCGCTCGGCCGGCTCCATCGCCGCGAACCCGCTCCTCTGAAGATCGGCAGCGAGCGATCGCTCGCTTTCGGAAATCACGACGCAAGGCGTGGCGGCCTGGGGGAGTTGCGCGAGGTTTTGGTCCTCTTCGAGGGTGAGTTCCGCCAGACGTTCCGAATGGTCGAACAGAAAATAGCCGGGACGAAAGGCCATCCGTTTCTTCCACGTCATTAAGCCCGGCTGGGCTACGTAATAGCGGGCATGAAAGACGTAATGGATCCCGTTGAGGCTAGGGTCGATGCCGTGTCCTCGGGATTGGGCGGTATGCTGATCAATAATCGCCTTCACGAGATCGAGATGCATTTTGTAAATGATGCCGCCCGCGAGGTAATCCGCGTGGCCAATCAAGGTCGAATAGGTCAGGAATTCGCCACAGCGACGGACAACCGCATACGCCATCAGCTGCTCGCCAACGACGAGTTCGCCCTGCCTGTGACCGGGCTTTTTTCGAAATATGCCGAAGTGACGCGACCACGATAAGGCTTGGTTCGGCGGTATTTCCGGTTCAAGCGATGTCGGATAGCCGCCCCGTTCTTCGACTGTCATGAAATAATGTTGCGACATCGGCCCGCCTTGCCGCTCCGGCGCCGAAGTGTTGACCGTGACGATATCGGCCACAAACACACGAGGGTTGAAGAACTTCGAGTAATATCCGGTGCGTTCCGCCTTCAATGCCTGCCGCACCGCCGTGGCCTTGTGCACGCGGCGGCAACGCCTGGCATAGTCCTCAAAGCTCGGAAACTCGCGGAGATCGATGAATGCGAGCTCCTTGTCGGGCAGCCCGTGAAACCCGAGATAGCCGAGCGCCTCAAGTCGCTGGATTTGGTGCGCATAAGCGTCCTTGTCGGCACGATCGAGACGTTCGAAGGCCGCTTCGTCAAACGCCAAACGATAAGTCGGAATCTCCCGGCCCTCTTCCGCTGGAGCCGGTTCATTCGAGTTCTCAAAGTGGACACCGGCCTCGCTCATGAGGAACCAAATCCTGTCGGCCTGCCCATCCCTCCGGGGCGCAGGGTAACAAGGGCGCAGGGTAACGAGAGGCTTCGATTTGGGCAAGCCTGCACGCCGCGTCGCGCGGCAGGATCGCCCGCGCCCGTCCTCGCGATCGGCAATTTGCCGGCGACGAACGCACAGCGGTGGCACGTCAGTCAGCCATTCCACTCAAATCCGCTCCGCAGAAACGCATCGTAAGCGGCCCGAGCGCGATCCTCTCCCGCCCGCTGCTCGGAGGCGAGCCAACCGACCCACTGGCGCAGTTCGGCACGCCCCCCGGCGATAGCCGAGCGGAACTCCGCGACCGCCGCTTCGAGATCGCCGAGAGAGAGATGGCAGCAGCCGCTCAGAAACCCTTTGTCCGGATGATCGCCGCCAAGCCGCGCGTAGCATGCGAGGGCTTCGGCAAAGCGCCCGCGGTCGTGCCAGTAAAGCCCTTTCGTCAAATCCGGGAGCGCTCGGCCGCCTTCGACGATGGCGGCCGCCTCGCGAGCGCAGCCGGCTCGAATCAACGCGCGCGCGTAAAGATCGACGTGATCGCAAACGGCAAGCTTCGGATCGATCGTGGCGATGACTTTCGCGACGAGACGCGGGCAATCGGCTTGCAGCAGATTTTCGAGCGCGGCCCACCAATTGTCTTCGGCCGCGCGGCCGCACAAAAGCTCGCCAAAGAGCGCGCCGCCGCCGCGGGTTTTCCGGGTCAAGAGGTCGAAGCTCGCCGGGATGCCGCGGAAATGGCCGGGATCATCCTGAAGCGTCGGCTGGTCCCTGTAGGAAAGGCCGAACGCCTCACAGATGCGGCGCAGGTCTTGAAACCGCAACATCCGAACGCGGCCGCCGAGCGTGGAATAGATCCCGGCCCGGTGGAGATAGCCGTTGAGCATCATCGCGAGTTGCGGCCCGACCCGGTGCGGCTCCTCGCCGCGAAGCCCGGCATCGATCCGGGCGAGCCTCAGCCCCTCCGCGATGTAGGCGAGGTAGAAATCTCCGCCCTCCACAAGCGAAGACGCGGCTTTCTCGATCGCCGGCTCGGCGTCGGTGTACATCAAGACCGCGTGCGACCAGGCGGCGTCGAAAGCGGCGGCCGGGATCTTCGCACTCTCGATCCGCTCCGGCACGAAGCGCACGCGCTCGCCGTATCCGACTGCGCGGGCGCAGCTCTCGGCGATGCATACAAATTCCGGCCGCATCTCGATCCCCGTCGCCTCGCCCCCAAGATGGGCGAAAGCAAGACACCAGTGCCCCGCCCCGGAGCCGAGGTCGAGGCCGCTCCTGCGACCGCCGAACCCCAGCCATCTCAGGCATTCGACATAGTGGCGAAACCCCTTCTCGATGTACCGGTCGAGGGCGTAATCGCGCGCCTCTTGGTACTTCCCCGCCTCGATGCCGGCCGGCGTTGCGTCCGCGCCCTCCAGAAAGGCCAGAATTCGCTGATTGATCCGCTCTGAGTGGGTCATCCCTCGCCTATCGCGCTCCGTCCCTTTCCGCCGCTCTCCAAAAGCGCGCGGACCGCGGCCAGATAGCGCGCGCTTTCCTTCTCCCAATTGAGCTCCAGGGCGGCCGCCGCCACTCTCGCCTTGAGCCCGGCATAGGTCGCAGGTTCGAGCATCCGTTCGATGACCGCCGCGATATCCTCGGGGTCGCGCTCGTCGAACACCTCGCCGATGCCAAGATCTTTGACGATCGTGACGACATCACCGAGCCGCGAGACGGCGATCGGCAACCGGGCCATGACCATCTCGAACAATTTGTTGGGCATGCCCAAGAAGTTGGCGAGATGTTCGCTCGGTCGCGGGATTACGCCGAGATCGGCGCCCGAGACGTAAGGCACAAGGTCGTTCGGGTCGCGCGGCGGCAGGATGTGAACCCGTTCGGCGATGCCGAGCGCCGCCGCTCGCTTCGGCAGCTCCTCCTCGACGTAGGACACCCAGCGCGGCAGGACATACGCGACGATCGCGAGATGGATGTTCGGTGCCAGAAACGGCATCGCCTTCAGCAACGCCCCGATGCCCTGCTGCGGATAGATTCCGCCGAACCAGACGACGAGCGGCGCGCCGGGCGCGACGCCCGCATCGGCCCGCAGGCGCCCGTCCACCGCCTGCGGCCAGTAGTATCGGCAGTTGCGCACCACCAGAGGGCGCGGGACCGCGTAATGCCGGTAATACCAGTCGGCGACGCCGTCGCCGATGGTGATCACCCGGTCGGCCCTCCTAAAGATGACGGCTTCCTCTCTGCGTTCCAGCCGCTCTCGAACGCGCTCGAAGAAACTGAGATCGAGCGCCAGCCGGTGCGATGAGAGCTCGACCGCGTCATAGACGAGTTTTGCCCGGTCGCGCGCGGCGAGGCGCGCGGCCGCTGCAAGCGCGTAATTGTCGTGCGCCTGCACGAGGTCGAAGGAGCGGTCGCGAGTTGCCTTGTCCGCGGCCTCGGCAAAGGCATGGGTCAGCGCCCATTGATGGAGCGCGCGCAGGAAATGCGCTAACACCGCCGCGGTTTCTTCGCGACGCAGATCGCGCCAGGAGGCGAGAAATCCCTGCTCCCGTTTTTTCAGCATCAGCGCGCAGGGCGCGATGAAGAAGAACCCCCGCGCCAGCGCCGCCGCCCGCCTTATCCCGCTCAGAGCCACATCCGCCGCTCTGAGGGCGAGCGCCCGCCAGCCGCCCCGCGCCATTAGTCTCGCTCTCTTTTTCTCGCGCCGGCTCCTCCCATTCCGTTGCGCAAGCAAGCGGCGATTGGCGAGATAAAGGAGCTTGCCCGTCGAGGGGCGGGGCGTCACTTCGAGATATTCGACCGCCGGGCACATCTCGCGAAGCGCTTCGACAGGCGCCCTTAAGGCGACGACGACGACGCTGCAGCCGGCCTCGCACAAGGATTTCGCCATTCTCGGCACACGCGTCAAGTTGCGCAAATCCTTGCGCGCGAGGATGCAGACGCGCGCGCCCTCGCTCCGGGCGTTAGCGCCCTCTGCGCCCTCTGCGGCCTCTTCGGCGTGCGCCGCAGCCACCGGCTCGATGCTCACCGCGTGCCCTCAACGCCCGAAGACGCCCGACTCGCGAGCGCCCTCTCGATCTCCTCCAGAAGCGCTTTCGACTCCTCTCGGCATACCGGCCGCGGGCCGTTCTGCGCCGGATCGGCCGCATCCCGGATTTCGCCCTCGATGCGGTCGAGCGCCGCCTCCGTATACTCCTCTTCGAGCGATCCCGTCAGCGGGTCGCCCATGGGCTCGAAAACTCCGACCGCATGCAGCCGAAAGCGGTCGGCGACGAGTTGGCGGAGAAGACGCGCGGCAATGGCGCCGCCCAGAGGTTGGCGCCTCGACAATACGATCTCGGCGGCGCGCGAACCCATCTCGTTCCAATCGACAAGACCCGCCCATGACCCGTCGGAGGGTTGTTTGAAGCCGGCGCGGATCGCCGCGATCGAGGCGCCGAGGGTAGCCGAGAGCGCCGCCGGCTCCGCAGCCGCAAATTCCGCCGCCCGCCAATGGGCGCCGCGGGTCAGGGCCGCGACGAGGGCATGATCGCGGGCGCTCACCACGGCCTTCGCAAAATCGCGCGCGAGGAGATCGCTCTCATCCAAGCGGAAACTTTGCAGCCCGTCCATCAGCAAACGGCCGACGAGATAGCGGCGCAACTCGGAACGGGCGAGCTCCGGCGAGAGGCCGGCACCGAAGATCGCGCCGAGCCTGGCCGCGGCCTCGCGCAGGGCCCTCTCATTACGGTCAACGGCGTCGCGGTACGGCGCGAGGTCGACCAGTCCCTCGGACGGCGGCGGCACGCGATGGAAAGGCCGCGGCCCGGAATTTCCTTTGCGGGCGGAAAGCAAATACCAAGGAGAGAGGCCTTGCGTCCCCTGCGGGCGATCGTAGCGGCCTTCCGTGTCGCCATAGAAGCGCAACGCGTCGAAACCCGCCTGCCGCAAAAAGGCCGCGAGGCCCCAGGGCGAAAGCGGGCGGTGGTCGAGGGTCGAGACCCTATTGCCGCTGAGGAAACGCGCGGCCCGATCCGCCGAATCCGGATCGAGAAACTGCGTTCCCTCGCGGTGGGTGACGGCCTCTCGCCCGCAGGCGCGATTGACATTGCGGAAGAGGACGATGCCTCCGGGACGCAGTGCCTGAGCGCAGGACGCGGCAACGCGCGCGGGCGAGAGATCCGCCCTATAGAGAACGTCGTTGAGAAGGATGAGGTCGAGGCTCTCCTCGATGCCCGAAATGGCTTGCAGATCGGCCGCGACCGGGCGCAATCGAGCGACCGCGAACTCCGCGACAACGTCTTCCAACACCTTGATGTGAAAGGGATCTTTATCGACCGCGACGACGCTCCCGGCGTCATGCTCGAGCGCGCAATGCAACGCCACTCCGCCGTATCCGCAGCCGAAATCCGCAACCGCCTTGCCTTTCGCCGAAAAGCCGTAGGCACGCTCGAGATAAGCGAGCAGAACGGCGGCCCGGCGCCCGGTTTCCGAGCTGTTGTACTCGATATTGGCGGCTGTCGGATCGCGGTCCGGATCCTCGCCGCGAGCGATCCGTTCCTCGCGCACGATGCGGCGCAGGCGAGCGATGGCCGCGCCGAGCCTGGCATCCGGTTGCGCCATATCCAATGTCTACGGGTCCTCGCCGTCGCCGGGGAGAAAGAAATCGGCGTTGTGACGGCATGTCCATGTCGCCGGGTGAAGGAGGGCGACGAAACCGCCGCCGTTGGCGACGCGGCCGCGATACCAGCGGCGGCGCAGCGCGAGGGGTGCGCCTTCGGTCATCAGCCGCGGAAACGGGATCTGGTCCGATCCGAACGCGGTCACCTCGAGTTCGAAGCCGAACCGCGCGACCCCGTATTTGAGCAGGTACTGGACGGGCAAAAAATGCGCATCGAGCGCACGCAGTTCCGGATGCCGCTCGCGCACCCTGACGAACCCATTCGACAGGAAATTTCCGTGTGCGGAGATGCTTTTCCAATCGCCGAAGGCGTCGCGGAAGGACGCGGCGATCGACCGCAACGTGTCGTCCGTGCCTTCGCGAATTTCTTTGAGTTCGCGAGCATCCTCGCCGTCGCGCGCATAGGCTGCGCCGAGTTCGCGCAGCCACAGGGCGAAATCTTCGCTCGCCATCACCGCGTCCTGTCTCGTGCAATCGCCGGCAAGCTTCTCGTGCAGGTACCACGTGGCAGTCGGGGCGGCGTGCAAACCGAATTGCACAAACCGGCGATCGAACTCCAAGAGCTTCAAAAAATAGGGTTCGAGAACCCCTTCATAGGGGGAGAATTTCCAGCTGATCTGGAACGAGCCCCTGATGCCGAACCGCTCGTGGAGATCGGCGAGCACGTATGCGGCGAGAAGATCCCGGCCGTGCACGTCGTGACGCAGATAGGCACGACGTTGATCGAACTGCGGAGGACCCTCTTCGAAGCCGCTGAAATTGTAGCCTTCCGATCGCAGCCAGTCGACAAAGCGGGGAAAGGAGGCGTCGATTCCGTACCCCAGCTTGCGCCGCGCCGCCGCCGCAAGCTCTTTCGTATCGACGCGTTCGCATTTCGGGCCAAACGGGGTGAGATCTGCGAGGCTCGTCACGATCGGCTGCGCGGGAAGCCCATCCGCAGACCCTCGCGGTGGAGCGGACACGGCCGCTGGCGCAGAAGCGATTCGTGAACTCTCCGCCGCCGCCGGCAGGAGGCCCGCATACCGTTCATCGCCCCAGTATTTGACCGGGAAAATCGCGAGAAAGCCGCCGCCGCTTTTGATGCGCGCGAGAAGCCCCTCCCGCAGTCGCGGGATCTCGGCACCGCCGAACATGACGGTCGGGCCGGGTAAGAGATCGCCGGCAAAGCGCGTCGCCTCGAACGCGAAACCGAAAGACCGCAGGTCGGCCGCAGCCAAGAAATCGATTGCGCACACCGAGCTCGCGATCACTTCGAGATCCGGCCGCGCCCGCCGCGCGGCGGAAAAGGCGTTGGACAAGACCGAGCCGCGTCCGGAGATCGACGAACCGCCGCCGAGGAAGTGGCGAAAAGAGGCGTCGAGCGCGACGAGGCGGTTCCAAGCGCCCTCCCGCATCGCCCGGAGAACCGGCGCCACATCCCCGTCCTTGCGCCAGGCGGCCAGAAGCTCGTCGAGGAATTGGGGAAACGCCTGCGATCGCAGAAACTCCTCGAACCCTCGCGCATCGCCATCGAACCGCGCCTTCGCCAGCCATTCCGAGATCGGATCGCATTGCAACCCGAGATGGACACGCTGCGGATCGAACTCTCGCAAACGCAGCGCCGCCGCGAGCAATTGGGCGTTCCCCTCCATCAGATCCCAAGAGAGATGAAAACTGGCCGGGATGCGCAGACGCTCATGGAGCGCGGCAAGCCGCAACGCGATATCAAAATCGCCGAGCTCGGGCGCCACGTCATAGCGCAGATAGACCCGGCTCTCCTCGAAGGAGGGCGGATCGCGATTGAGAGCGTAGAAGGAATAGCCGCGACTTTCGAGGCGCTCGATAAAGTTCCTCAATCCTCTCTCGGGTGCCAAATCCCTGCCGGGCGCCACGGTCATCGGCCGTTTCCCGGCCGCTTCCTTTCCGGCAATCCCCGGACCCGCGGGTCAGTGGCGCGCATGCTCACGCAAGGCCGCGGCAATGAAGCTTCCCGTCAGGCAAATGAGCGCGCTTGCCACGAAAACCAGCGCCACGTCGCGCACGCTGCGCGGCTCGGTGGCCTTCTGCGGCAGCGTCGGGGGAAGAAAGTCGATGAGATAGGAATGCTGGCGCGCAAGGGCCGCCCGGCTCGACGCCAGGAATGCCATCGCCCCGGTATAGGCATCTTCGGCAAACTTCTGGTCGAGCTTCAGCCCTTCATAGCTGGCCATCAGGTCCGCATAAGGTTTCTTGGACGAGCGGCTCGCAAGAAGCGCGCGATCGACCGCGATCTGCTGCTTCAGGGCCGCGATACGGGCTTTCAACACCTTTACCGCCGAGCTGTCTGCGCGGGCGTAAGACAGCGTCGTGCGCAAATCGGCCTCGGTGGCGGCGAGTTGCGCGAAGAGACCGCCCGCCACCGAACCGACGGCCTGCGCGCTCGCCATCGGATCGATGTCGCCGTGGGCGTTGCGGAATTCCTGGAGCTTGGCATTGACGTTCGCCAGTTGCCGCTCCGACTGGCTCAACTCGGTGCGCGCGAAACGAAGCGAATCCTCGCGCATCTTTAGGTACGCGGTGTTGAGCTTCTTTTGGGCGAGCCCCACCAGGGTCTTTGCGATGAGCTGCGCGTCGCGGCGATGGAAGGCTTCGACCTTGAGCCCGATGACCGGGGCGGTTGCATCATAGATGACGTTCACATGATTCTTGAAATACCGATGGAAGCGCTCCTCGGAGGCGTCCTTCGGCAGCCGCGACA
>JAKAOO010000046.1 GCA_021812165.1 Pseudomonadota bacterium
TACATTGGCTGTCTTTTTTGGATCCCCGCGCTCGCGGGCTATCTCGTTTGGGGCAGAAGGCGCTGAGCGAGAAGAGGCCGGCCGCTGGGCCTTTGGGCCGCACGGAGGATGGCGTCGATAAGCTCCCTGGGCGCTTCTTGACGTTCGAGGGCGGCGAGGGCGCGGGCAAAACGACGCAGATGCGCCTCTTGGCGCGCGCTCTCGAAGAGGCGGGGATCGCGCTCAAAGCGACGCGCGAGCCCGGCGGCTCGAAGGGCGCGGAGGCGATCCGGCGCTTGCTCGTCGAAGGAGAGAGCGAGCGTTGGGACGCCGTCAGCGAAACCCTTCTCTTCCTCGCGGCGCGGCGCGACCACGTGCGGCGCGTGATCGCTCCCTCTCTCGCATCGGGGATCTGGGTGCTATGCGACCGCTTTTCCGATTCGACCCTTGCCTACCAAGGCTACGGCAAAGGCCTTTCTCTCAGTTTTCTCAATGCCCTCAATCGCTTTGCCGTCGGCGATCTGGTCCCCGATCTCACCTTTATTCTCGATGTTCCCGTTGCGATCGGCCTGATGCGCGCGGCCGGCCGCGGCGCCGCGAACGATCGTTTCGAGACGTTGGAACGCGATTTTCACGAAAGGTTGCGCCGGGGGTTTCGGCGCATTGCGGCGCGAGAACGCGAGCGCTGCGTCCTCATCGATGCTTCGGCCGAGATTGAGGCCGTCCACCGCGCGCTCCTCGACGCTGTCGCTGAGCGTCTCGGCGTCCCGCTTCCCCGCCGATGATCCCGCCGCGGGCGAACCCGGAGCTTTTGGGCCATGAGAACGCGCTGCGCGCGCTCGAGGGGCTTTATCGCGCCGGTCGGCTTCCCCATGCGATCCTTCTCGCCGGACCGCGCGGGATCGGGAAAGCGACGCTCGCCTTCCGCTTCGCCCGGTCTCTTCTCTCGGCAACCGGCGAAGCCGGCCCCGAAAGCGGCGTCTTTCGGCGCATCGCGGCGGGAAGCCACGCCGATCTCTTGACGATCGAGCGCGCCCTCGATCCGCGCCGCGGGCGCCTCAAAAGCGAGATCGGCGTCGAGGAAGCGCGCGCAGCCGCCCTCTTTCTGCGCATGACCGCCGCGGAAGAAGGCTGGCGCATCGTCATCGTCGACGGCGCCGAGGAGATGACCAGGAACGCCCAAAACGCGCTCCTCAAGATTCTCGAAGAGCCGCCGCCGCGCTCGCTTCTCCTCCTCCTCTCTCACAACCCCGGGCGGCTTTTGCCGACGATCCGCTCGCGCTGCCGAAGCGTCCTCTTGGCGCCGCTTCCTGCGGCGCTCGTTTCGCGGCTCGTCGCCCGCATCGAGCCGCAGATCGAGGAAGAAGAGAGGGAAGCCCTGGCGCTTTTGGCTCAAGGCAGCATCGGACGCGCCCTCGACCTCGCCGCGGCGGGCGGGCTCGCTCTCTACCGCTCGCTCCTCGATCTTCTCTCCGGCGTGCCGAGGCTCGATCTCGGGGCGCTCCACGCCTTCGCCGACAAGCTCGCGCGGTCCGGCGAGGAAGACACCTTTCGGCTCGCCGAGGAGCTGATCCTCGAACTCGTTGCCCGCATCGCGGTCGCCGCGGCTTCGGGCGAGCCGGAGCGCGAAATCCTGCCGGGCGAGGGGAGGGTGCTCGCCGCTCTCGCGGCAAAGAGCAGCGGCTCGCAGTGGGCTCTCGTTCACCAGAAGATCGATCGCGGCTTTGCGCGCCTCAGAGGCTTCAATCTCGACCGGAAGCAGGCGATCCTCGCCGCATTCTTTGCGATCGAAGAAGCGGCGCAGTAGAACCGGCCGCTCGGGATGGACTGGAACCTGCCCGAGCCCGGCCCATATGCGAGCCTGTCTCCGCGGAGGGCTCTCAGCGAAGTTCTACTTCGTGGGCTCCCGGGTCGGGGATCTTGGAGAGATGAATGACTGCGGAGCGCCGGTTTTACATCACGACGCCCATTTATTACGTCAACGACATGCCGCATTTGGGGCACGCCTATACGACCGTTGCCGCCGATGCGCTTGCCCGCTTCATGCGGCTCGACGGCTATCGCGTCAAATTCTTGACCGGCACCGACGAGCACGGGCAAAAGGTCGCGGCTTCGGCGAGATCGGCGGGGATTTCGCCGCAGGAATTCGCCGATCGCGTCTCCCTCTCGTTTCGCGAGATGACGGGGCTCCTCGCGATTAGCAACGACGACTTCATCCGCACTACCGAACCGCGCCATCGACGCGCCGTCGAGGCGCTTTGGCGCGAACTCGAAAGGCGCGGGGAGATCTATCTCGGGCGCTTTGCCGGCTGGTATTCGGTGCGCGACGAAGCCTTTTACGGCGAAGACGAGCTCCAAGACGGCAAGGCGCCGACCGGAGCCGAAGTCGAGTGGGTCGAAGAAGAGAACTATTTCTTCCGGCTTTCGCGCTGGGGGGAGCGGCTTCTCGCCTATTACGAGGCGAACCCCGAGGCGATCGGACCCAAGAGCCGGAAGAACGAGGTCGTGAGCTTTATCAAGAGCGGGCTCAACGACCTCTCGATTTCGCGCACCGGCTTTTCCTGGGGGATCCCGGTGCCGGGAAACCCGCGCCACGTCGTCTATGTGTGGCTCGACGCACTCATCAACTATCTCTCCGCGATCGGCTATCCCGATGTCGAAAATCCCGAGTTTTCAACGTACTGGCCGGCCGATCTGCATCTCGTAGGGAAGGACATCCTGCGTTTTCACGCGGTCTATTGGCCGGCTTTTCTGATGGCCGCTGGCCTGCCTCCGCCGCGGCGCGTCTTCGCCCATGGCTGGTGGACGGTCGAAGGCGAGAAGATGTCGAAATCGCTCGGCAATTTCATCCCGCCCGAACGCCTCGTCGCCATCTATGGCCGCGACGCGGTGCGCTATTTCCTCCTGCGCGAACTGCCGTTCGGCAGTGACGGCGATTTCTCGCGTCGCGCCGTCGTCGCCCGTCTCAACGGCGATCTCGCCAACGATTTCGGCAATCTCGCGCAGCGCGTTCTCGTCATGATCGGCAGGAACTGCGGCGGCCGCGTGCCCGAGCCGGGCGGCGAGGGCGAGGCGCTTCTCGCGAACGCGCGCGGGCTTTTGCCGGCGCTTCGCGAGCATATGCGCGAAGAGGCGTTTCATCTGGCGCTCGAGGCGATCTGGCGCGTCGTCGGCGAGGCCAACCGCTATGTCGATGCCGCGGCGCCTTGGGCGCTCGCGCGCACCGACAGGAGACGCATGGAGAGCGTGCTTTACGCCCTCGCCGAGACGATCCGGCGTCTCGCAATCGTCGTCCAACCCTTTGTTCCAGAAGCCGCAGAGAGGCTTCTCGGTCAGCTTGCCGTCGCTCCCGCCGCGCGCTCTTTCGCCGCTCTCGAAGAAAGCCCTCTCATTCCCGGAACCGCATTGCCGGAACCGGAGGGGATCTTCCCGCGCTTTGTCGAAAAGACGCTCTCCTGTGAAGCGGGCGGGGCGCGATAAGAGATGCTGATCGACAGCCATGCGCATCTCGATTTCGCGGAATTCGAAGGCGAGCTTCCCGCAGTCGTCGAGCGCGCCCGCGCGGCCGGGGTCGACGGGATCCTGACGATCGCGACCCGAATGGACGAATGGGAGCGGGTGAGGGCAGTCGCCGATGCTTTCGAGGGGATCTGGTGCGCGCTCGGCATCCATCCGCATGAGGCGAAGGATTACGCCGATCTCGCGCCGCAACAGCTCGTCGCCCTCGCGGCTCATCCGAAGGTCGTCGCCATCGGCGAGACGGGACTCGATTTTCACTACGATTTGTCGCCGCGCGAGAGCCAGGAAAGGCTGTTCCTCACGCACATCGCCGCGGCGAAGGAGACGGGGCTGCCGCTCGTCGTCCATGCGCGCGAAGCCGACGGCGCGCTCGCCCGCATCCTCGGCGAGGAGCGTCCGCCTCCGGGCGTCCTCCACTCTTTTACGGGCGGGTTGGAGCTCGCCGAAAGGGCGCTTTCGCTCGGCTTCTACATTTCGATTTCCGGGATCGTGACCTTCAAAGGCGCCGAGAACGTCCGCGCCGTCGCGCGCGAAGTTCCTCTCGATCGGCTCCTCGTCGAGACCGATTGCCCGTATCTGGCGCCCATTCCCCATCGCGGAAAGAAAAACGAGCCCGCCTTTGTCGTTTTGACTGCGGCCGCCCTCGCCGCGCTCAAGGGCGTCGAACCCGAAGAATTGGCCCGCGCGACGAGCGACAATTTTTTCCGCTTGTTCCGGACAGCGGAGCGTCCGCCGCGGGCGGTGCGGCCCTTCGCATGCGGGTGACGGTTCTCGGCTGCGGCCCTTCCTGGGGGGTGCCGGCGATCGGAGGCTGTTGGGGCCGGTGCGACCCGAACGATCCGCGCAACCGGCGCCGGCGCGTCTCGGCGCTCATCGAAACTCGCGACACCACCCTTCTCATCGACACTTCGCCCGATCTGCGCGAGCAGTTGATCGACGCCGGGACGAGGAGGCTCGACGCCATTCTCCTCACACACGCTCACGCCGACCATCTCCACGGGATCGACGACGTGCGCGCATTGAACCGCCTGATGGGGGCGCCGATCCCGCTTTACGCCGACGGCGCAGCGCTCGCGGAGATCGCGCAGCGTTTCCCTTATGTTCTCAAGCCACCGACGCCCGACGGCAGCTTTTACAGGCCGAGCCTCGACGCGCACCCGATTGACGGGCCGTTTTCGGTCCGCGGCGTCGAAATTGAGCCGTTTGCGCAGGACCACGGCTTTTCGACGACGCTCGGTTTCCGCATTGGCGCCATGGCGTATTCGACGGACGTGACGGAGCTCGACGAAAGCGCGTTCTCGCTGCTTGCGGGCATCGAGCTCTGGATCGTCGATTGCATGCGGCGGCAGCCGCATCCGACGCACAGCCATCTCGCCAAAAGCCTTTCCTGGATCGCGCGCGTCAGGCCGCGACGCGCGGTCTTGACGCACATGGATGCGAGTCTCGACTACGAAGAACTTTCCCGCGAGTTGCCGCCCGGGGTCGAGCCCGGGCAGGACGGGCTCGTCATCGAGCTTCCCGAACCATGATCCGCCTCGCGCGGTCCAAAGAGTTCCGCGGGATCAGGGCTGCGCTCAACCCGTCCTTGCGTCATGA
This sequence comes from Pseudomonadota bacterium, assembly GCA_021812165.1. Lineage (GTDB taxonomy): Bacteria > Pseudomonadota > Alphaproteobacteria > ATCC43930 > CGMCC-115725 > AP-15. The sequence goes on from JAKAOO010000046.1 coordinate 5,095, forward strand.
GCCGTCGGCGCAGCGGTTCTCCAACCGAGTTGTTCGCGAACGCGCGATCGGATTTGCTCGTCGCTGTCACTCGGGAAGATTTCCACATATTTGACGCCAGCCTTTTCCAAAGCGTCCTTCTTGACGGCATCTCGAGCTGCCGCCGTCCCTTGATAGTGGCCGCTGCCCTGATATTCGACCGCTACGACCGGCTGGCGGCCCTGATCGACAATGAGGATGTCGACCCGCTTGCTGTTGATTGAGCGAAACCCGTCGTCGCTCCGCGACGCGAGGATTTCTCCAAGATTCACTTGCGCAAAGACGCGATAGCCCCGACGTGCTCCCGCAATATCGTCTTCGATGATTTTGAAGACTCGATATTCCGAATAATTAAGCAACTCTTTTGTTTCGAATTTGGCTGCCCGAACGGCCCGCAATTGCTGGCCGACATCTTTGAACTCGCCGGCCGGCGCTTCATGATGGGATGATGCTCGCCTTTCAAATGAAGCGGCGCTGACGGCGTGCACCTGCTGTCTGACACCTTGGGGATAATGGGCCTGCTTCTCTGGGCTGAACGATGCTCGCCCTTGAGGCGGAGCTGCCGTCACGGCGGGCAATTGCCACCTGACGCTCTTGGGATTGGGGGTTCGTTCCTTCTCAGATTGGAATGGAACGCGGTAAAAACCACGTCGCCGGCGAGCCGAGGCGCGCTTGCCCCGGCCAGAAATCACAAAGTAAACCAATATAACCCACGCGACCAAGACGAAAAGCGTGAGGCCTAAAAGATTATCCCCTTGGATCGAGGGAACATGCACCAGCACGACACGCCTCCGCCGAGGACTGAGTTCGGCGATTTCATCCACGCGGCCGCGTCAGCCTATTTCCGGCTCATTAAGAAACTCTTGGCGAGGTTCGCCGGGGTCGGGCGCCGGCAGGGTTCGCGAGGCAACGCCCGCATGAAATTTATTTTCCATAATATCTATTATGCGACATTATTCTCTTCGCCGCGAGTTTCGCTCCGGGCGCACGAAGACCGCCCCGACGAGAAAAGGCCGTACCCCTCTTCCTTGCCGCGCGGAGGCTGGCGCCATAGCGTACCGACGTCGCTCCAGTCCACGAGGCCCCTATGAGCCGATCCCTTGACCGCCTCCTCGTCATCATGGCGCGTTTGCGCGATCCCGATCGCGGTTGCCCCTGGGACCGCGAGCAGGATTTCGCTTCGATCGCTCCCTATACGATCGAGGAAGCCTATGAGGTGGCCGACGCGATCGAGCGCGGCGACATGGCGGCTTTGAGGGACGAACTCGGCGACCTTCTCTTCCAGGTCGTCTTCCACGCGCGGATGGCGCAGGAACAGGCCGCGTTCGCGTTCGAGGATGTGGCGCAGGCGATCAGCGAGAAGATGGTGCGGCGCCACCCGCATGTGTTCGGCACGGCCGAGATCGACAGCGCCGCGGCGCAGAAGGCGGCGTGGGAGGACCATAAAGCCGCCGAGCGCGAGGCGCGTTCGCGCGGGTCAGGGTCAGGCGGGAGCGTTCTCGACGGGGTCGCGCTCGCCCTCCCTGCCCTCTCGCGCGCCGACAAATTGACGCGTCGCGCGGCGCGCATCGGTTTCGATTGGCCGGACGCGCGCCTCGTCTTCGCCAAGATCCGGGAGGAATGCGCCGAACTCGAAGCCGCGCTTGAAGAGGACGCCGCATCCGGAGCGGTCGAGGAAGAATTGGGCGATCTCCTTTTCGCCGTCGCCAACCTCGCGAGAAAGCTCGAGATCGACCCCGAGGCTGCGCTTCGCCGGGCGACGGAGAAATTCGAACGGCGTTTTCGTCGGGTCGAAGCGCTCTCCAGGGAACGCGGGATCGGGCCCGACCTCGATGGGCTCGAAACCCTCTGGCAGGAGGTGAAAGCGGCCGAGCGCGGCGGGGATCAGCCCTCTTCATCGGAACCGCCCGCCCGTTGACGGGAGTCCCGGAATTGCCGGCAAGCGACTCCCGACGCCGGCCGCGCGAGCGTGATACGCGTTAAGATTTCGGAGCGTGGAGGATTTGTATGGAAGCCTTCTACGGGCCGAGGCGTTTAGTCGGGTAAGAAAGAAGACCCTCGTCGAGGCGACGAGCGTCACGGCTGTGGCAGAGGAGGCCTCATGAAGGATGACACCGTTTCGCGCCGCCGCTTTCTGCGCGGCTCAGCTTTTCTCGCCGGCGGGATCGGGGCGCTGGCGATTTCGGCCTCCAGAGCCGAGGCGAAGGTTCCCAAGGTTGCAGCCGGTTACCAGGACAAGCCCAACGGCAGCGAGCGGTGCGACAACTGTCAATTTTTTGTTCCGCCGCACAGCTGCCGGGCCGTCGCGGGCGTAATCAGCCCCCACGGCTGGTGCGAACTTTGGATGGGGCGACCCATCACAGAAAGGAGACCGTTCGACCGGGAAGTTGAGCCCTTCCGGGTGAGGCGAGGCATGAGCTGACGCGGCCGAGAGAACTTCTGCCGAATTGCGCTTCGGAAGTTCGGGTTCTCCGCCGCGAGAAACGCGAGGTCTCGCTAGTTCGCCTTCCGCATCCCGCCGAAGCGGCCGAGATCGGCCTCCGAGAGGCGAACCGAGAGATGGGCCTCGGCGGCGTCGTCGCGTCGCCCCAAAACCTCGCCGTGACGGTAAAGCCAAGCGAGGGTCTTGCCGTCTGCGAGCGGCACGGCGAGCCGAACGAGCCGAACGCCGCCATTGAGACGCCGGTCGATCGCCTTGAGGAGCGCCTCGCACCCCTCCCCCGTCAACGCCGAAATCGCCACCGTCTCGCTGTTGCGCAAGGCTTGGTTCAAAAGGCTCTTGCGCGCCAGAGGGTCCAAGAGATCGATCTTGTTCATCGCCTCGATCAATCCCCCTTCGATCCGCTCGCCGAGACCCAAATCGGCAAGAACGGAGAGGACATCCGCGCGCTGCGCCTCGCTGTCGGGGTGGTGGGCGTCGCGCACGTGGAGGATGACGTCGGCCTGCGTCACCTCTTCGAGCGTCGCGCGGAACGCGGCGACGAGATGGGTCGGCAGCGCCGAGATGAAGCCGACCGTGTCGGATAGGATCGCCTCGCGCCCGGACGGCAAAACGATGCGCCGCATGGTTGGGTCGAGGGTCGCGAAAAGCCGCTTGCTCGCTTCGACGGCGGAACGCGTCAAACGGTTGAAGAGCGTCGATTTTCCGGCATTCGTATAGCCGACGAGCGCGACCACCGGATAGGGAACGCGGCCGCGCGCGGTGCGGTAGAGGGTGCGGCGCCGCTTCAACTCGTCAAGCTCGCGCGAGAGCCGGGCGATCCGTTCACCGATGAGGCGCCGGTCGATTTCGAGCTGGCTTTCGCCGGGGCCGCCCAAAAAGCCGAAACCGCCGCGCTGGCGTTCGAGATGGGTCCAGGAACGCACGAGTCGCGAGCGCTGGTAGGAAAGCGCGGCCATTTCGACCTGCAAGCGGCCCTCATGGGTGCGGGCGCGCTCTCCGAAAATCTCCAGGATGAGCCCGGTGCGGTCGATGACCTTGGCTTGCCAAAGCCGCTCCAGATTGCGCTGCTGGGCCGCAGATAGCGGGGCGTCGATGACGACGAGCCCGATCGCGTTGTCGCGGATGATCGTGCCGAGCCTTGCGATCGTGCCGCGGCCCATGAGCGTTCCCGCTTGCGGGCGCGCGAGGGAAAGGCTGAGGGAATGCACGACCTCGAGGCCGATCGCCCGCGCGAGGCCGACGGCTTCTTCGAGCCGGGCCTCGACCGGCCGCATCCTCTCTTCCGATTTCGCCGCGGGAAGAACGACGAGAGCGCGGTTTGTGGACCCCGGCGCAGTCCGGGCTTTCTCGCTCCCGTTTTGGGGCGTGAGCCGGGTCAGAGTTCTTCGGCTCCTTCTTGTGATTCGGCGAGCTGGATCGGTTGCCCGGGCATCACGGTCGAAATCGCGTGCTTGTAAACGAGTTGAGAATGAGCATCCCGTCGCAACAGAACGCAGAAGTTGTCAAACCAGGTGATGATCCCCTGAAGCTTGACCCCATTGACGAGAAATACCGTCACCGGCGTCTTGTTCTTGCGGACGTGATTCAAAAATACGTCCTGCACGTTTTGCGATTTTTCCGGAGACATTAAATACTCCCCTCACCTTTTTTAGTAGACCGGCGCCACGGAACCAAGCGTTGAACCTCTGCGTCAGTTGATCGGCCGCTCCGTCGCTACGCAGATGGTCTCGCGCCTCGGAATCACAAGCCCTCGATAAAGCGAAACAGAGCCTCGCCCTCTTCAAACGCGATTGCCGGACTCGCGCGGGCGAACTCCCCTTCGAAAACTGGGCTGCCAAGGAGGACCGGAACGCAGCCGCATCCCTCGGCGCATTCCATATCGACCGCCGTATCGCCGACGAGCCAGACCGTTTCCCCCGCGGCAATACCCGAGGGTTCGAGCGCGAGCCGCACGGGTGCGGGATCGGGCTTGTCGAATGGAGCATCGCCGGCGCCGACGACGCTTCCGAAAAACTTTCCCCATCCGAGCGCTTCCACTTCGAGGCGCAAGATCGCGCCCGTCTTGTTGCTGACCACGGCGAGATAGATCCCCTTTTCGAACAAAGAATCCAGGAGCGCCTCCCGTCCCGGCAAGGCTTCCAATCCTTTCAAGTGGATTGCCCGGAAGGCGTCGAGATAAATGCGCCGGGCTTCTTCAAAGCCGTCGCCGAAAAGCCGCGGGAAGCTTTCGCGAAGGCTGAGACGCAGGCGCGCGCGAGCCTCCGCCAGCGACCACAGGGGCTTTCCCATCGCGGCGAGCGCGACGTTCATGGCCCGGTGCAGCGTCAGCCAGCTGTCGACGAGCGTATTGTCCCAGTCGAAGAGGATCGCCTGAGGGCGCGCCAGCCGCTGTTCTCCGAGGCTTGCGCCGAGGGTCGCGATGCGCGCTCTTCTGAGGCTGTCGAAGGACGACATCAGCCACCCATTTTGAGCGGCCGCTCGTTGTTGACGACGCCCAAGGATTTGAGCTTCCTGTGGAGCGCCGAGCGCTCCATTCCGACAAAGGCCGCGGTGCGCGATATGTTGCCGCCGAAGCGCGTCACCTGAGCGAGCAGGTATTCGCGCTCGAACACCTCGCGCGCGTCGCGCAAGGGCAGGGTCATGATCTCGCCGCCCTTCTCCCATTTGACGACCGAGGGTGCGATCGCGGTGATGTCGTTCGGAAGCATGTCGGCGCGCACCGGCTCGCGCGCCTCCCCTGGAGCCATGATGAGGAGCCACTCGATGAGGTTTCTGAGCTGCCGCACGTTCCCGGGCCAGGTGTAGGTTTGCAGCGCCGCCATCGCATCCTCGCCGAATTCGCGCGGAGCCAGGCGCGCGGCATCGGCCGATCGGGCCATGAAATGGCGCGCAAGAAGCGGGATGTCTTCGCGGCGCTCGCGCAGAGGAGGGATGCGGATCGGCACCACGGAGAGGCGGTAGAAGAGATCCTCGCGAAAATGGCCGATGCCGATCTCGGCGCTGAGGTCGCGGTTCGAGGAGGCGACGACGCGCACCTCGACCTCGACGCGGCGCGCGCCCCCTACCCGCTCGAAGGTCTGCTCCTGCAGGACGCGCACGATCTTGCCTTGGGTTTCGAGCGGCATGTCGGCGACTTCGTCGAGAAAGAGAGTGCCGCCATGAGCGCGCTCGAAGGTGCCGACCTTGCGCGGCGCCCCGTCGGCGCCGAACTCGGTTCCGAAAAGTTCGATTTCGAGGCGGTCGGGCCGCAGCGTCGCGCAACTGACGGCGACGAACGGGCCCTTGGCGCGCCGCGAACGCAGGTGCAACAGCTGCGCCACCACTTCCTTGCCCGAGCCCGGCGGACCGGTGACGAGAACGCGGCTTCCGGTCGGCGCCACGCGCTCGATCTGCTGCCGCACCTCTTTGATCACAGGCGAAATGCCGACGAGATCGATCTCTCCGCCTGCGCGCAGTTTCAACTCCTCGTTTTCGCGCCGCAGGCGCGCCGCTTCGATCGCCCGCTCGACGACGAGAAGCAGCCGGTCGGCCTTGAACGGCTTTTCGATAAAGTCGTAGGCGCCGAGCTTGATCGAATGAACGGCGGTCTCGATCGTGCCGTGGCCGCTGATCATCACCACCGGAACCGAAGGCATTTCGGCCCGCAGACGCTTCAAGATCTCGATTCCGTCTTCTTCCCCGCTCGCGAGCCAGATATCGAGGATGACGAGGGTCGGCTGGCGGGCATGGATCGCCGCGAAAGTCTCGCGCCCACCCGCGGCCTCGCGCGTCTCATAGCCCTCGTCTCTGAGGATTCCCCCGATAAGCAGACGGATATCGGCTTCGTCGTCGACGATCAGAATGTCATGCGCCATGGCTCAACGCGCTCAACTCTACCGGCTCCTTCGGGGTTTCGGACTGCTCCGCCGCGGCAAAAACGAGGCTGACCCGAGCGCCCATCGGATCCCCATCTTCCAGAACGACTTCCCCGCGATGATCTTCCATGATCTTTTTGACGATGGCGAGCCCCAGGCCCGTCCCTTTGGCGCGGTTGGTCACGTAAGGCTCGGCGAGGCGCTCGCGTCCTTCTTCGGGGAGACCTTCGCCATTATCCTCGACGATGATGGCGAGCCGACCGTCCGCCTCTTTGAGCGAGACCCGGATGCGCGGCGGCGGGTCGCGGCCCGTCTTGGCGATTCGCGCTTCGACCGAATCGATCGCGTTTTTGAGAATGTTGAGCACGGCCTGGCCGACCAGACGGGCGTCGCACCGCACCATTGCCGGGCCGGACGGCAGATCCGTCTCGAAGCGGATCCCGGGATGGGCGGTTCGTTCGAGAAAGAGCGCGCGATGGACGATCTCGACGAGGTTTTCCGGTTTCAGGATCGGCGCCGGCATTCGCGCGAATGACGAAAACTCGTCGATCATGCGCCCGATATCGCCGACATGCCGCACGATCGTATCGGTGCAAAGGGCGAAGGTCTGCGGATCTTTTTTGATCTCTTTCAGGTACTTGCGCCGCAATCTTTCGGCCGAGAGCTGGATTGGGGTCAAGGGATTCTTGATTTCGTGGGCGATCCGGCGCGCGATGTCGGCCCAGGCCGCCTTCCTTTGCGCCGACAACAGCTCGGTGATGTCGTCGAAGGTGACGACAAAGCCGCCGATTTCCTCTTCGCCTCCGTCGCCACTCTCGGGACCGCGTCCTTCGCCCGCGATGCGCACGAGAAGGGTGCGCGTGCTGCCGCCGCGGACGAGCTGCACCTGGCCTTCGGCCCGTTTATCCGGGCGCTTGACGGCCGCCGCCAGAAGCTCGGACATCTCCGGCGCCATCCGCGCAAGATTCTCGCCGATCGCCTGTTCGAGATCGACCCCGAGAAGCGCCGAGGCCGAGCGATTAGGGAGGTTGATGCGTCCCTTGCGATCGAGCCCGATCACCCCGGCCGAAACGCCCGAAAGCACGGCCTCGGTAAACCGCCGCCTCTCGTCGAGCTGGAGGTTCGCGTCGATGAGTTCGCTCTGTTGCGTCTCGATCTGAAAGGTCATCCGGTTGAAGGCGCGCGACAGCGTCCCCAGCTCGTCGTCCCTCTGGCTTTCCGGCACCCGAGCGGCAAGATTGCCGCCGCGCACCTGCTCGGCGGCGGTGACGAGCCGGCTGATCGGGTCGGAAAGCTGCGTGGCCAAATGGATGCCGACCGAAACCGCCGCCACCAGAAACAGCATCGACAAGATCATAAAGACGAGAGCGAAGGTGATCTGGAAGCCCGAGCGGCGGCCTTCGAGCTGCTTGTATTCCGCGACCGCGCGCTGCGTTGCCCTGACGGAATCGAGAACGCGCGGCGCGATATAGCGGCCGACGTAAAGATAGGCGTCGCCGAACTGGTCGAGGCGGACGAGCGCGCGCACGCGATCGTGGCTGTCATCCGTCAGAATGACCACATCACCCTGATTGGCGCGGCGCATCGCGGCCTCGGGGATGGGAGAAAAGGCGAACATGAACGAGAGGCCGGCGCGCGCCAGAATCTTCCCCTGCCGATCGAAAATTATCGCCTCGCTGAGCCCTCGGAGCGCGGCTTGGGAGGCGACGACCCGCTGGAGTTGTTTTGGATCGAGCTCGAGCCTCCAGGCATCGCGGTCGAGATCGCTCGCCATGGCGAGAGCGTCGGCCCGGATCTCGTGTTGATGTTCGTGCAGATAGGCTTCGGCGACCGTCAAGGAGTCGGAGATTGCGGTGTGGACCCGGTCGCTGAACCAAGTCTCGAGGCCGAAGGTGAAAAAGAGGTAGGAGAAAATCGCGATGATGATGGTCGGCAGGACGGCGATCAGGCTGACGAGCCCGACCATCCGAACCTGCAAGCGCGAGCCGGCACGCCCGCGCCGCCTCTCGAGCCAGACCGCGACCAGACGCTTGGCGACGAGCGCGCCCAAGGCGAGCATCAGGACGAGGTCGAGATTGAGGAGAAAGAGAACGGCGTGCGGATGCGGGCCGATCGGCGGCACTCCGGTCAGCGCCAGATAGGTGGCAATGCCGGAAGCGAGCGCGGCAATCGCAAGAGTGATCGCGATCTTGTTGCCGAGCCCGATACGGCCGGCCCAGACGCGAACCCGCCGCCCCAGCCCCATCTTTTATCCTCTCTCGCGCATCACTCCGGGCGACACGGTTCTACTTTAGGCCGCGCACCACCGGTATGTCCAACTCGCGGATTTTTTTGCGCAAGGTGTTCCGGTTGAGGCCCAAGAGATGAGCCGCCTTCAGCTGGTTGCCGCGGGTCGCGCCGAGGGTCAACGCGATGAGCGGCCGCTCGATCTCGCGCAAGACGAGGTCATAAAGCCCGCTCGCCGGAAGGCCCCCCTTATGCGCGGCAAAATAGCCTTTGAGATGGCGTTCGACGGCGCCCGATAACCCCTCTCCACCCGCCGCCTCGCTCGCCGGCGGCGCGGCTTGAAGCTCGGCGTCGATGACCTCGGCGCCGATCACCTCCTGCGGGTAAAGCGCGCAAAGGCGGCGCACCAGGTTTTCGAGTTCGCGCACATTGCCGGGCCAGTGATGGCGAGAGAGCCGCTTCAGCGCGGCCTCGTCGAGCCGCTTCACCGGCAAGCCCTCGCGCGCCGCCCGCACGGTAAAATGCCGGGCGAGCGCCGCGACGTCCTCGCTGCGCTCGCGCAAGGGCGGCACGCGGATCGGCGCAACATTCAAGCGATAATAGAGGTCTTCGCGGAACCCTCCCGCGCCGATCAGCCGTCCGAGGTCGTGATGCGTGGCGGCGACGATGCGAACATCGGCCCGAATCGGCCGCCGCCCGCCGATGGTCGTGAATTCTCCCTCTTGCAGAACCCGCAAGAGACGCGTCTGCGCCTCGACCGGCATATCGCCGATCTCGTCGAGGAAAAGGGTTCCGCCCTGCGCCTGCTCGAAGCGGCCGACGCCGCGCTGGGCGGCGCCCGTGAACGCGCCCTTCTCGTGGCCGAAAAGCTCGCTCTCGATCAGTTCGCGCGGGATCGCCGCCATGTTGATCGCGACGAAAGGCCGCGAAGCGCGCTTGCCGTATTGGTGAAGGGCGCGCGCGACGAGCTCCTTCCCGGTTCCGCTTTCGCCGATGATGAGAACGGTGAGGTCGGTTCGCGCCAAACGGGCCAGCAGTCGATAAACCTCCTGCATGGCGGCGGAGCGGCCGATCAGAGGCAGTTGTTCCTCGACCTCGTCTTCCCCCGGCAGCGCCTCGCCTGCGGCCTCGGCCGACGGCGCGAGCGCCCGTTCGACGGCGGCGACCAGCTCTTTCAGATCGAACGGCTTCGGCAAGTATTCGAACGCCCCGCGCTCGGCGGCCCTGACTGCGGTCAAGAGCGTGCTGCGCGCGCTCATGGCGATCACCTTCAAATCCGGACGCCGCTCTTGAATGCGCGGAATGAGATCGAGTCCATTCTCGTCCGGCATCACGACATCGGTGATGACGAGATCGCCCTCCCCGTCTTCTACCAAGCTCCAGAGGGTCGCAGCGTCACCTGCCGTGCGCACTTCGTAGCCGAGGCGCCCCAATGCCTCTTTGAGCACCATCCGGATCGCCCGATCATCGTCGGCGACGAGAATCCTCGAACCCATCACTCGCTGTCCCCCGCCGCGGCCACCGGCAGAAACACCCGGAATTCGGTCCGCTTCGGCTCGCTGTCGAATTCGATGACGCCGCCGTGGTCCGCGATCACCTTGGCTACGAGTGCAAGACCGAGGCCACTGCCGGCGCGTTTCGAGGTGACGAAGGGATCGAAGAGATAGGGACGCAGCTCCTCGGGAATGCCGGGCCCATTGTCGCCGATGGTGACGAGAAGCGGCACGTGCCGCCGCCCCCCGCTCGGCGTCGCGAGCCTCAAACCGTGGCGAAAAGCCGTCTTGAGCGAGATTTCTCCCTTCCCTTCGGAGATGGCCTCGGCGGCGTTTTTGACTAGATTGAGAAAGGCCTGAACGAGGAGGTCGCGGTCGCCGAAAACCGGCGGCAGCGAGGGGTCGTAGCTCTCGACGAAGCGGACATGACGGGCAAATCCCGATTGTGCCGCCTTGCGCACCCGTTCCAACACCTCGTGGATGTTGACGGCCGAGCGCGCGAGCGGACCCTCGCTCGCCAGGGACTCCATGCGGTCGAGAAGGGCGACGATGCGGTCGGTTTCTTCGCAAATGAGCCCCGTCAGCTCGCGTCCCGAGGGACCGGCGTCCTCTTCGAGAAGTTGCGCCGCACCGCGAATCCCGGAAAGCGGATTTTTCACTTCATGCGCGAGCATCGCCGCCATCGCCGTCAGCGAGCGGGCCGCATTCCGAGGGATGCGGTAGCGATCCATCTTGCCGGCGATCGAAGGCTCGTCGAGAGATAGGACGAGCTCCCCCGCGCCCGTCGGCGCCGCCGCGATCGTCACCAGATGGCTGCCGAAGCGCGGACCTTCGAGCAGCATGTCGTATTCCGAGATCGTGCTTTCGTCCTGCCATGCCCGCTCGATCAGGAAAAGGAGCGGGCTTTTCGGCACAAGAAGATCGGCAAGTCGGCTGCCTTCAAGGCTCGCGGCGCTCGATCCGAGGAACTGCTCCGCCGCGGGATTGAGAAAACGGATTCGCCCCTCGCGGTCGACGGCGATGACCGGCTTTGGAAGCGCGGCGAGGATCGCGCCCGGGTCGGCGGCCGAAATCGGCGATCTCATGCCGCTTCCCGCGCCATGAGCGGCTCGTAAAACGCGTAGATGAGCCCTTTCACGCGTTCGGGCTCGCTTTCGCGATTGATGGCGGCGCGGAATTCGGCCGAATTCGGGAGCGCGTGCGAGTACCAGGCGACATGCTTTCTGGCGATCCGCACCCCGATCTCGGACCCCTTGTGAAGGAGCATGTCCTCGTAGTGGCCGAGGAGGATCTCGCGCTGCGCCAAGAGCGGCGGATCGGGTCTTTGCGGGCAGCCTCGGAGCCGGTCCATCGCTTGCCGCAGAAACCACGGCCGGCCGCAGGCGCCGCGCCCGATCATCACGCCGTCGGCCCCCGAAAGCGCGAGTGCGCGATCGAGATCGCAGAGGCTTCGGATGTCGCCGTTGACGATGACCGGAACGGAAACGCTCTCTTTCACCTCGCGAATGGCGCGCCAATCGGCGGCGCCCTCATAGAACTGGCAGCGGGTGCGGCCATGCACGGTGATCATGCGCACACCGCTCTCTTCGGCAATCCGCGCGAGACGCGGGGCGTTGCGGCTCCCCTCGTCCCAGCCGAGACGCATCTTCAGCGTCACCGGAACTGCGACCGCGCTGACCGTCGCTTCGAGGATCCGCGCGGCGAGGCGTTCGTTGCGCATCAAGGCCGAACCCGCATGGCCGCCGACGACCTTTTTGACGGGACAGCCGAAATTGATGTCGATGAGCGCCGCGCCGCGACCCTCGTTCAACCTCGCCGCTTCGGCCATGACGGAGGGCTCGCAGCCCGCAAGCTGAACCGCCATCGGCTGCTCTGCCGGGGAGCTCTCCGCCATCCTCAGCGAGCGGCGCGCCTCGCGGATCACGGCTTCGCTCGCGATCATCTCGGAGACGACGAGCCCCGCTCCGAGACGCTTGACGAGACGCCGGAACGGCAAATCGGTGACGCCCGACATCGGCGCGAGGATCACCGGATCCTCGAGCAAAACAGAACCGAGCGAAAAGGCCATCAGAAACCGAACTCTGAAAATTGCCGAAATTTTGGGCAACCGATTGTACGAGGAGTTTTTTGCGATGCAACATCTCTCTTCCGCGGGCCGAAAGAACTGCGGCCTACGGTTTCGCCTTGGTTTAGCAGGATGCGGAAAAACCCCCTGTCATTCCGGGACGGCCCGTGAGGGCCGGGACCGGAAACCATGAACACGGGCCAAGCCATTGATTCCGCGGGCCTGCGTTTATGGATTCCGGGCTCGCGTCCGCGGGCGGCGTGCAGGGCACGGCCGTCGGAGGTTCGCCGCGAAGGCCACGCAAGGCTGATAGCCCGCGGATCGACCGCGCCCCGGAATGACGACGTTCCAGCGTTTTTCCGCGGCCTGTTAGGATAGAAGTCGGCGAGGGCGTCGGTAGTGTCGCAGTTTGGATGTAACAGCCCTTGACGCGGGGTCGGCTACCTATATGGTTATCGGAAAGCGTTCGGGATTTCCATGTGACTCTAGACGATCTCAAGGCGCAGATAGCCAACATGCCCGCGGGCAAGTACGCTTGCATTCCATACGATGTATATGCCGAACTGTTTCCGCCAGGCGAACCTGATGAGAATGCGCGAGCGGCGTGTTTTAATTTCGCTCGATCCCTTGGGTGTCGCGTGGAGAATAAGCCGTTGTCGCGAGAAGTGCGGATAGTGAGAGATGCTTAAGGGACCGCAGAGGTAGGTCGCCCCGCCGACGCAATCGGCGCGGCCGCTAAGGTCATGCGAATCGCAACCGGCGAGGAAATCGAGGAACTTGATTCGGCCAGACCAGCGGCGGCGAAACTCGCTACGCGCGGCGGCAAGGCCCGCGCGGCACGCATGACGCCAGCAAGACGCGCCGAGATAGCCCGCAAAGCGGCGCGAGCACGGTGGAACATTGACCAGCGGCTCGTCGGCTAGAAGTGGGAGACGATTGGGATGTTTCTGGACGACACAATTCTCGAGCAGCTTCCGCGGCAGCTACAGCAGCGTCTTCGGTTCATGATAATGCCGTACAGCCTCCTAGAGGCAACTGCCACGGTCGTATTTGAGGCGGACGGGAGGTCTCTCGAATTAGAGGTTGACCCGGATACGGGGCTGACCGACGCCCAGATCGCTCAGCTGTGCGTTACGTTCTAGCCGAGGCGCGCCGTTACATTCAAACGGAGACACTGCCAGGGCGTCCGATGTCTTGACATCATATTCCGTCGCATCCATGATGCCTCGGCATGCGCACTACGCTCACCATCGACGACGATTTGGCCGGGCTTTTGAAACGGCGCGCGCGTGAGCTCGGCGTGCCGTTCAAGGTTTTGCTCAACCGCACGATCCGCGCCGGTCTCGGCGGAGAAGCCAAACCGCAAATCCCGAACCCGCCGAAGACGGTCCCGCATTCCTTCGGGTTCAAGCCCGGGATCGACCTCGACAAGCTGAACCAGCTCGTCGATGAACTCGAATCCGAGGCTTATGCGACCTCTACTCGCGAACCTCATGATCCTGCCTGATGTCAATCTGCTCATCCACGCGCACAACGCCGACGCGCTTCTTCACGACCGGGCGCGACGCTGGTGGGATCACTGTTTGTCGGGCTCCGAGGGCGTCGGGCTCGCTTGGGCCGCGCTTCTCGGCTTCATCAGGATCACCACCAACCGCAGGATCGTGAGCCGGCCCCTTCCGGTGTCCGACGTTATGAGGCGAATAGAGAGTTGGCTCGACCTGCCTCACGTTCATATCCCACAGCCGTCGGACACGCATTTCGCGAGGCTTCGCTGCGAACTCGAACGGCTCGGAACGGCAGCGAATCTCACGACGGACGCGCACCTCGCCGTCCTCGCAATGGAGCGCGGCTACGTCCTTTACACTACCGACACCGACTTCGCCCGCTTCCCCGATCTGCGATGGGTGAACCCCTGCCGCGGATGAGCCGGTCATGACCTCCTGCGGTACGCGGAAATCGATGGCGCCTCGTAAGAGGTCACAGCTCGGGTCCTTTGACGGTGCGGCCGTGGCGCGGCTGAGGGTTTTCTTCTAAATAGAAGCATGGCTTCCGTTTACGCTCTCGTGCTTGCCGCCGGAGAAGGAACGCGGTTCGGCGGCTCAGTCCCAAAGCAGTATCTTCCGCTCTGCGGGGAGAGCCTCCTCACCCGCGCGGTCGGTGTGTTTTTAAGGCACGAGCGCGTCGGCGGCGTGCTCGTCGCGATCCGCCGGCAGGACCGGGCGCTCTACGAACGCGCCACCGCCGGTCTCTTGCTCCTGCCGCCGGTCGAGGGCGGCGCCACGCGTCAGGAATCGGCTCATAAGGGTCTCGAAGCGCTCGCCCCTTTAGGGCCCGATCGCGTCTTGATCCATGATGCGGCGCGGCCTTTTCCGAGCGCCCTCCTCATCGACCGGGTGATCGACGCGCTCGACGAGGCCGAAGCCGCGATCCCCCTTCTTCCGCTGCGGGACACGATCAAGGAGGTCGAAGAGGGCGCGATTCGCGGCACGATAGACCGTTCGCACTTATGGCGCGCGCAAACGCCTCAAGGCTTTCATTTCAACGCAATCCTCGCCGCGCATCGCCTGGTTCGGGGGCGTGCCCTCACCGACGATTCGGCGGTTGCCGAAGCGGCCGGCCTCGTCCCTGTCGTGGTCGAGGGAAGCGAAAACAACATCAAGGTGACGAGCGACGAGGATCTGAAAGCCGCCGAGCGGCGTCTTGCCGCGCGAGAAGGCGATTTCCGGGTCGGCCAGGGCTTCGACGTTCATCCTTTTTGTCCGGGAAACCGCCTTTTCCTCTGCGGCGTCGAGATCCCGTTCGAGCGCGGCCTTGAGGGGCATTCGGACGCCGATGTCGGTCTTCACGCGCTCTCGGACGCGCTTTTGGGCGCGATCGGCGCGGGCGATATCGGCATGCATTTTCCTTCGGGCGACGCGCGGTGGAAGGGCGCCTCTTCCGAAGAATTCGTGCGCCACGCCGCCCGTCTCGTCCGCGAGCGAGGGGGCAGCGTCGCCGCGGTCGATCTGACGCTCGTCTGCGAGAAGCCGCGGATCGGCCCTTATCGCGAGGCGATGATCGGGCGCATCGCCGCCATCCTCGGGATCGCGCCCGGCCGCGTCGGCGTCAAGGCGACGACGACCGACGGACTTGGATTTGCCGGGCGCGGGGAGGGTATCGCGGCTCTCGCCATCGCAACCGTCCGCCTGCCCCTGTGAAGGGGGGCATGCGCGGGCTCGGGCTTCCTTACCGGCATCCGGCGGTTCTGATCGGGACATTTTTCGGCGTCGGGCTCGTCCCCTTCGCGCCCGGAACCTTCGGTTCGCTCGCGGCGCTTCCCGTAGCCTGGCTGCTGCGCGAGTTTGCGCGACGGGAAGGCCTCGCTCTCGCCTGGGCGATCCTCTTCGCCGCCGGCTGGTGGGCCTCCTCGCGGATCGTCGAAAGCAGTCGTCAGAACGATCCGCAAAGCATTGTCATCGACGAGGTGACGGCGGAGTGGCTTCTCCTCTTGGCGGTTCCGCAGAGCCTCATCGCCTATTGTCTCGCGTTCGTCTTCTTTCGAATTTTCGACATCGTGAAGCCGCCTCCGGCACGCTGGATAGAAAAGAACGTTTCGGGGGGTCTCGGCGTTATGCTCGACGACGGTATCGCGGCGGGCTACGCTTTCGCCGTCTTGATGGTCATCTTCTTCATCGACAGAGCGAGCGGTGTTCTCTTCTGAAGTCCTTCGCCTCGCGGAGCGCGTTCTCGACACATGCCGGGCGCGCGGTTGGCGCATCGCCACGGCGGAATCCTGCACGGGCGGCCTCCTCGCCGCCGCTTTGACCGCGATTCCCGGCTCTTCCGATGTCGTCGAGCGCGGCTTTGTCACCTATTCCAACGAGGCGAAAAGCGAGCTTTTGGGGGTGCCGCAAGCGACGATCGCGCGCTTTGGCGCCGTGAGCGCGGAAGTGGCCGAGGCGATGGCGAAAGGCGCGCTCGCGCGCGCCCCGATCGATCTCGCGGTCGCGGTCACCGGGATTGCCGGGCCTGGCGGCGGCAGCGCCCAGAAGCCGGTCGGGCTCGTCGTCTTCGGTCTTGCCCGTCGCGGCGGCGCATTGAAGAGCGAACGGCGCATCTTTCCCGGCGATCGCGGCGCGGTTCGCGAGAAGGCGCTTCTCGCGGCACTCGAACTCCTCGAAGGCGAAGCACGCGCAGATTAGGCGCAGCCCTGGTGCCGCCAGAGAGGCCACAATGCTTGGCGGACGAGCCAACGCGACTCGTCGAGGCAAAGCTCGCGCAACGGGCAGACTGAGCATCGCCTGCCGTCATCATCCTCTCCCGCTCTGAGGCAAGCCTCGCCGAGCGAACGACACGGCGAGGAGCGACCGCGAAAATCCTCTTTCTCCATCCCCTATTCCTCTTCCCGCCAGTTCTGTTGCGCCGCCGGCAAAACCCGGCGCTCCCGCGCCGAGGAACCTCCGCGATCGCGCTTGATCTTGCCCTTGTCGCAGGCCGAAATCACCCCCAATCTGCGCGCCCCAATAACCGAAGGCGCCGGCGGCGGCCGGAGCTTAGGATGCGGAAAAACCCCCCGTCATTCCGGGACGGCCCGTGAGGGCCGGGCCCGGAAACCATGAACACAGGCCAAGCCATTGATTTCTCGGGTCTGTGTTT
>JAKAOO010000047.1 GCA_021812165.1 Pseudomonadota bacterium
CGCGGAAGGCGCGGCCGCGGGCTCGGTTCGCGGGCGGCCACCCGGAACCGGCCTTAAAATAGTGCGGTCGGCATCCTCGGGCTCGGAAAACGGATTTTTGCTCATCCCCCTCGCGCCCCTCGTTATCCCCGGATCGCCCACAATTCGAGGCGAAGGTTCGGAAAATCCCCGGAGACATGGATCGCAAAGCCGCCCGAGGCTTGCATCTGCTGCCAATGCGGGCTGTTGCGGTCGAGCTCG
Organism: Pseudomonadota bacterium; assembly: GCA_021812165.1. Lineage (GTDB taxonomy): Bacteria > Pseudomonadota > Alphaproteobacteria > ATCC43930 > CGMCC-115725 > AP-15. The sequence goes on from JAKAOO010000047.1 coordinate 241, forward strand.
AAATAGGTGGCGCCGGCGTAAAAGGGGATCTGGCGCGGCGCCACCGGCAACGGGCGCACCGCGATGCCGGGAAGAAGCACATTGACGAGCTCGCGGATGTGCTCGACCGCGCCGATCTTGACTTGCGGCGGGAAGAGGCGACGCAGTTGTTCGGTCGGCATGTCGGCCTGAACGATCAACACAAAGCTCGCCGCGCGCAGGATCGATCGGTCGGTGATGGGGCCGACGCGCACCCCGTATTGGCGCTCTTGCAAGGGGATCGCGATTGCCGCCTGTTCGATGACCGCCGACATCGAGCGGCGCAGATCGGCGACGACCGGAGCAAAGCTTCTTTGCAGGTCCTCGTGGCGATAAGCGGGATAGGCATTGGGACGGCGCGTCGTCTCGGTAAACGTGGCGAATTCGCCCGCCATCTGAATAAAGGCTTCGTACAGCGCCTCGGGATGGAGGTTGGCGGCGTCAGCCCAATGCGAGAGAAGCTTTTGCCAGCGATTGAGGGATTGCAGGAGGAGAAAATCGGCGACCTCGGCGACGCCGCGCGCGCCGGGCGCCGAGAGCCTCGCCGCCAGCGCTTCGCCGCGCTGGTTGAGAAGGCCGGCAAACTCGGTGATAAATCCTGAAAGCGGCGGCGCCGCGGAGCAGACGAGGGCAGGCGGGATCCAGCGCTCGTCGAGGGTCGCACGCCGATCGGCAAAGACCTCCGTGACGCGCGCCAGCCCGATAGAGAGATAGCCGGCCCGCTCCTCGTTTTCGAGGAGATATCTGAGGCGCAGCCGGCCGACCAGCAACGGCGCCGGCTGCGGCGAGGCCGAATGCGTGTCGTAGGCCTCGAAATCGTGTAACCCGTAGCGCCCTTCGCTGTCGCCGCCGATCTCGACCGCACCGGGCTGGCGCACCGGGACGGCCAGATAAACGACGACGTTGCGTGCGCTCTCGGGCAGATCGAGCGGGGGCGGATGATCGGTCTCGCCGGGGATTTGAAACGGCGTCCCGTCCTCGAAGACGCCGCGCGCCGACGAGAGCGCGAAGCGCCCGGTCGCCAAGAGCTCGCGGTCGATCGCCATCTCGACGATCCCCCAGGAATGCGGCCTCAGCGCGGCGGTGCGGGCGCGCAACAACGCCTCCACCCAGCGGTCCTGCTGCTGGAAGTGCTGGGCGCGAAGGAACATTCCTTCCTGCCAGACGACCCGGTTGGTCCATGTCATGGTGGCTTCGCGCTGTTGGCCAGGTCAGGCGCAGGGGGAGGATAACACTTGCCGCACCATGGCGCGAGCCTGAGGGCGATGGCGCCGGGCGCGGGAACCTATGGCGAAACGCCACCCGCGACAGAGGGTCATCGGCTTTCCTCCTTTTCGGCGGCCTCTGCGAGAGCGCGCTCGTAAGCCTGCGCAAAGGCCTTGCCGAAAACGCTGTCGAAATCATCCAAGAGCGCCTCGCTCACTCGCGCATAAAGCGCCTCGAACGCCTCCCAGGCGTGGGCCTTTTTCTGGGTTGCGACCAGGTTGAGGCCGCTCTTCTCGGCCGTTTGGCGCAGCTTTGCCGGATCGAATTCGGAAAGGAGTCCCCGCACCGCGCTCTGCATGGCGCTGACGGTGGCCAGTTCGTGCAGGCGCATGTCGCGGAGCGCCTCCCCGATCGCTTCGGCGGCGCCCATATCGGTGCGCCGTCCGGCGCCGAGGAGCGCTATGAGAGCATCCTCGTCGTCGGCCGAAAACTTGAGGGGGTTGTTGCCGCTCCTCTTGATCATCGTCTGTTCGATGCGGAATTCGCCCTTGATCGCGGCGCGCGCGATCAACGTTTGGCGGAGGCCGCAGACGAGCGCGCGAAAGGCCGCTCCCAAGGCCTCCATCGCGGCCAAGGGATCGGAGGGTCGCGCTTTTTCGACCCCGGCGCCCTTGAGGAAGGCGGCGAGAAGATCCGCGGAGGGTGGTTGCGGCGCCGCCGCTTCCGGGACGGGCGCCGCGAAGGAGGGAGCGGGCGGCGCGGGGGGAATCGGGGCGGGCGACGGCGCGGCGGGAAGAGGAGTCGCGACGGGCGCGCTTGCGGCCGCCGCCCCGGCCTTCAGCGAAAAATCGCGATCCCAATCGTCGGGCAAGAGAAGCCGCGGCGGGCGGAACGCGTCTTCGAGATGCAGCGAGTGATCGCCCTGAGTGGGACCGGCGAAAGGCGCTTCGCCCGCTTCGGGCGCGAGCGGGTCGTAATCGGGCGGAAGGTTGATCGAGGCGGGAGCGGCCGCTTGTGCAAAAGGGTCATCCTCGGTTGCGCGCCGGAGAAGCGGATCCGGTTCGAGGCCGGCGCCCGGCTGCGCCGCAAACGGATCGAGCGCGAACGGATTGGCAGCCGCCTGCGGCAATGCCGCCGCGGCGGCGGCGATGCGAATCTCGATTTCGTAAGGGCCGAAAGAAAGGCGGTCGCCGTCTTTGAGCTCGCGCACCGCGTCCTTTCCAATCGGCTCCCTTTCGCGATTGAGAAAGGTACCGTTGGTGGAAAGATCGGCGATCTGCCAGCCACCCGAGCGATAGGCGAGGACGCAGTGGCGTTTCGACAGATACCGCTCCGGGTCGGGTAGAACCCAATCGTTTTCCGGCCCGCGTCCGATTGTAAACTCGCCGCCCTCGATTTGGCGCACCTCCGGCGCCACCCGATCGGGACAGCGAAGCATCGAAAGGATGAGGGTCATCGGGGAGGGCTCGGAATAATCTCACCGCCCGTTAGAATAGCACAAGGACCCGCCGCCGCGACATGGCAAGCGTTTATCGATTCCTCCTGCTGTGCCGCCGCCGATCAAGCCGGGAGCGACTCGCGCGAAAGCAGCCGTTCGGCTAGAATTTAAAGGAGAGGTTGCCGGCCGGAGGCTGCGGCAGAAGGCGCAGAACGAGTTTGCAAAAGAACTTCCTCCGCCCGCCTTACGCCTTGCTCGCCTGTGGGGAGCCGGGCGGCCCAACCAACCGGACAAGGTTTTTCTCATGGCGCGCACGACCCTGAAAATTACGACGATTTTGGGAGCCCAACAGGATACCGGCGATGAAGGTCCGCTTTTGCTCTCGAGCGTCCAGGGCATCGAAGGAATTTCGGTCCCCTTCGCTTTCCAAGTCAGGATGTTCCGCTCGATCCATATTGACGACATCGACCCGCGGCAAATGATCAACACGCCGGTGACGTTCGCGATTGTCCGCGCCGATACGCACGACTATACTTACAGAAGCGGGATATTTCAGAGCTTTGAGAAAGACGAAACCAACGAGCAGCACTGGGATGAAGATTGGCAGACCGACTATCGGGTGTTTAACGGGATCATCGTGCCCGCTTTCAAGCTGCTCGATTATGAGGTGACCTTCCGGGTTTTCGAGGACATGACGGTCCTTGAGATCATCAAGGAGGTGATGAACGGCTTTCAATATACTTCAGGAAAATATCTGTCAACGAGCCTTCTGGATCATGAAAATTTCCCCAAAATCCCGTACTGCGTCCAATACAACGAGAGCAGCTTTGCGTTTCTCTCGCGATTGATGGCCGAGTTTGGAATTTGGTATATATTCGATCATCGGCAGGCAGCCTCGCAGGCGTCTAATGAAACGATGGTTTTGGGGAAATCTTTCTCGCTATTCCAACAATGCAATATTATGGATATGGATGTCGTCTTTACCGAGCCTGATACCCACGACATTGGCGGGTTTCAGCGTAAATTCAGACCGATGCAAAAAACTGTTTGCGTCAGCAACTTTAACATTCTGCATCCGACCTTGATCCCGCGGGGAAAGACGGACGTCCTCCAGACCTACGACATGGTGACACAAGCAGACACGAAGCCCTATCGCCACGAGACCTTTCCCGCGCCGTTCGACGATCCGAAGGACACGGACGATGCGATGAAAGAACAGGCGCAGACCGAGATGCAGGAGGGCGAAGTCGGCGTCTTCGTTGCGCAAGGCCAATCCAAAAACCCCACTTTTCTCGCCGGCCGCGTTTTCCATGTCAGCGAGGACAAGACCGAGGCACAATCCAACAATGTCGGCAAAGCATCCAACAGGGATTACCTGATAACAATATGTTCGATTGCCGCTTACGAAAACGCATACGGCCATACCTGGCAACAAGATGTCGCTAATTTTATCGACGCCCCGGTGCGTTGGGTGTGGAGCATGTTCCGCAGCAAGAATACAAGAAATCAGACTTATCTCGATTCGACTTCTTTCCTGGCAAATGGAGCTCTCGGCAACTATATTCAGGAAAAGCCTTTGTCGGGAACGGGCGGGCTCGCCACGCTGGCGAGCATTTCTCAGGCGCTCATCAGCCTCTTCGTCACCAACATCAAAGATATCGTAACCAGGCACGGCGACGACTACTCCAACGCGTTTATTGCCGTGCCGTGGGATGCCCAAACCTATTCGCGCGTGCCGCTGCCAACCGGCACGAAGCCGCGGGCGTATGGGCCGGAACTGGCGGTCGTCATCGGCCGGCAAGGGACCGGCGGCGACAATGACATCTATTGCGACGCGCTGGGGCGAGTGCGGGTGCGCTTTCCATGGCAAAAGGAGGTGCAGCCCGGCGGCGGCAAAAACAGCAGTACCGACCCGCTCCAATCCGACCGCCGCACCTGCTGGGTGCCTGTGTGCGAGGACTGGGCGGGGCGCAACTTCGGCACGCAGTTTCTGCCGCGCATCGGACAGCAGGTGCTCGTCAGCTTTCTGGACGGCGATCCCGAGCGCCCGATCATCACCGGCCGCGTCTACAGCGCCAATCCGACATCGACCAATCTGCCGTTCCCTCCGAGGGCTTTCGAGCAGACCTCGTTGCAGCAGGTTTCCGATTTGCCGGCGACGGCGAGCACGGACCCCCCTTACAGCGGCATCAAGAGCTTCAGCATCCCTTCGCGCGGATCGAACGCCAAACCCGAGGGCAAGCGGTTTCACCTGCTGCGGTTCGACGACACACGCGGCAAGGAACAGTACCTGATCCGCTCGCAGAAGTGGCTCGACATCACCGCCTTCGACTCCCGCTACGAAACGATCCATCGGGATCGCCACCTGACCGTCGGCGGCAAGAAGATCACCCCCCCGCCGAAAGAGATCGGGGGCGATTACATCGCCAAGATCTTCCGCGATTATCATCTGCATGTCGGCGACCCGGATTTCCCGACGCAGTCCGGAAACCGATACACGCTCCTCGAGCAGACCGACGAAATCGAGGTCAAGAGGGATTCAAACCAACTAATCCATGGGAATTGGAGCAGCAGCGTCGGCGGCCAGGTGACGATCGACGCCACCGACGCTGGAGGGACGATCGTCCTCAACGCATCGACCAACATCACGCTCAGCGTCGGCGCCAGCTCGATCGTCATCACTCCGGCGGCGATCGCGATCACCTCGCCCATGGTGTTGATCAACTCCGGCGGCCCGCCTCCGGCGCCGCCGATCGACGCCATCGTCGACCTGCCCAAGGATCCGGTGCAGGCCGACCCCGGCGACAGCCTCACCCCGCCCAAAGAACGGTGAACGCGAAAGATGACGAACGCCGTCCGGCCGGCCTACACCGCGCGACCCGGTGAAGCGGTTCGGGTGTTCCGCGACGAGGACGGCAGTTTTGCGATCGGCGTCGGACGGATCAGGGTCGCGCCGGACGATATCCGTTTCGTCAACGATGTCGTCAACGACCTTGGCCGTCTCGCTTCCATGCCCGAAGGGGAGGAGGTTCTGCGGCAGGGCGACGCGACCGGGCTTCCTGTCAGGATCCTGAAGCCCGATCCGCCGACCGAGCCGCCGAACGCATGGGTTCTGCCCGAGGATCTTGCCGCGGCGGCGGCCGAGGGCGTCCCGCTCGGTGAGGGTGGCAGCGGGATGGGAACCGGCGCCGGTTGCGGCAGCACGATCCTCTATAATCCCGCGGACTGGCCGCGGCGCGGCGATCCCCGCTCGCCCGCGAGTGTCGAGGTTTTGCTGATGATGCTGCGGCAGGCGAACCGCAACGCCGCCGGCAAGAGCGACCCCGCGAAACCCGGTTGGGGAAGCGAGATCGGAGTGCCAAGCGATGAGCGATGATGCGAGCGCCGCCGCTCTGCGGCTCGATTGTCACCCTTCGCGGACCGGCAATCTCCTCGTCTTTCCCTATACGCTGCAAAACGCAGGGCCGGGCGAGGTCTACGCGATGCATGCCCTTCCGAGCGCCGACCCGGGGAGCGGCGAGGCGCGCGCGAACGAGACCGCGGCCGTTGTCATCGCGGGCGAGAGCGGCGATGCGATCGTCGGCAAATTCGTCGCGCCTCTGCCGACCGACCGCCGCATCGCTCTGCCGGTCTTTCCGCTTGCCCGACGCCTGCCTGCCGGCGCCAGCCTCGAGGGCCGTATCGAGATCCCGCTGCCGCTCGCCGAGACGAGCCCCTATTTCCCCGACCTGCCGCTGCGCCGTTACGAGATGGTCGAGATCAAGGCGGTCCGGTTCACGATCGGCTACTGGCCGGTCCTCCCCGAGCGCATGTGGGCGGAGCCGTGCGAATACGCGCCCGAACTCCTTGTCGTCACCATGCGCGATCCGGCGAAGAGCGCGCGCCGCGTCTCGCAGCGTTTCCCGACCAGCGGGCTCCAGCTCTTCCGGCGCACCGACGCCTTTCCGCGCGCGCTTGATTGAGTCCCGGCTCCCCCGCACTCAGGGGCCGACGATGACCGTCGGCTCCCCGGTGATGATGACCCCGCCATGGGCAGTTTCGTCGCCGATCCGCGCCGCCATCAGGTTATTGATGAGCACGGTCGGGGAGCCCAAGACAATGGCGTTCGGCAGTCCCGCGCAGAGCACGATGTCGGTCACGCGCGCCGCCGGCAGGTTGCCGATGATCACATCCGGCGACCCCGTGGTGATCACACCGGGGCCATGCGCCGGGCATGCATGCTGGTCGGTTATTCTCGCGGCCGGCGGCATCGTTCGCGCCTCATGAGGGGACATCCTATATCGCGATGGGCGCCGCTGCAATCCGGGCGCGGCCGGCCCTCTTGCCGATAGAGTTGGCGATAGAGTTGTCGCCACCTTTCGGCGGATCTGCTAGGATTTTGATCAACCCTCGCTGAAGAGGTCGGCCGCAGGTGCAAAGCGCGCATTCGATGGCCTCCGCCGGCGAAAATTGGCCGCGTGACGCGCTCCCGCAGGGAACGCTCCTCTACGGCTATCGCATCGAAAAGATCCTCGGCCGCGGCGGTTTCGGCATCACCTACCGCGCTCTCGACCGCATCGAGCAGTCCTTCGCGCTCAAGGAATGCTTTCCCCGGCAATTCGCCGTGCGCCAAGGCATGGAGGTGCTGCCGGCCGATGCCGAGGCCGCCGAGGGGCTGCGCGATTGCCTCAGCCGTTTCATCCGGGAAGCGAGGGCGCTCCTGCAACTCTCGCAGCGCGGCGCCGCCGGCGACACGGCGGTCAAGGTCGTCACCTTTTTCGAAACGAACGGCACCGCCTATCTCGTCATGGAGTTTCTCGAAGGCGAGAGCCTCGAACAATGGATCCGGGCCACTCCGGGGGGGACTCCGGAAGAGCGGCTGAGCGGGATCCTCCATGGCGTTCTGCATGCGGTCGGCAGCGCCCACGATGCCGGGCTTCTCCACCGCGACATCAAGCCGAGCAACATCCTGTTGCGGCAGGACGGCCGGCCCGTGCTGATCGATTTCGGCGCGGTGCGCGCCGTCGCCGGCGGCGGGCAAACCCAGACCTTCACCCAGATCTATTCCGAAAGCTACGCGCCGATCGAGCAGATCACCGGCGGCCCGCAAGGCCCTTATTCCGATCTCTACGCGCTCGGCGCGACCTTTTACCGGGCGATCGGCGGCACGACAGTCGACGCGCTGACGCGCCACGTTGCGGCGATGTCGGGTAAGCCCGATCCGCTCGTACCGGCGGCGGCCATCGGCGCCGGCCGCTACCGGCCGGCTCTGCTCGCGGCGATCGACGCCGCCTTGCGCATCCCGGCGAGCGAGCGGCCGCAAACGGTGGGCGATTTTCTCGCGCTCCTTGCCGCGGCGGAGAGCGAGGAGGGGGCGACGCGGTTCGCCGCGCCTCTCTCCCTCGAAGATCCGCGCACCCGCGTCTCGCCGCGGCCTCTCAGCCGCGCGGCCGACGGCGAAAGCCGAGGGCAACCGGCATCAGAGAGGGCCGAGTTGCGATCCCCGGCCGGCGGCGCGCCGGTTTCGCCATCGACTAAGAGCCGCGAGTCCGCGGCCCGAAAGCCCGCGCCGAGGCGCCGGATCGCTCTTTTTAGCGCGGTCGCGGCCGCCGCGCTCGCCCTTGCCATTGGCTTCGGTTATTTCGGCGTCCGGTCTTGGGGTCCGGCCTTCCCACCTTGGAGACCGGCGGGGGTCGCACCGGGAAAGCCGCTCGCGCCGCCGTCGCCTCTGCCGCAAAGACCAAAGCCCCCAAGCACGAAGACTGCGTCTGCCGAGAAGCCGAAGCCGACGCCCTCTCCTTCCTCACCCGCGCCGCCTCCTTCGCAACCGACGCGGCCTGCATCGGGCCGGGTGTCCAGACCGAGCCCGCCGCCTTCTTCGCGCGAGGCGACGTCGACAAGCCGGCCCGCTCGACCGGGGCCGCAGGTCGCCTCTCTTCCGCGGGAGACGGCCCCCGCTCCCCCGCCGTTAGCCAGACCCGATGTCGAGGGCAAAATTTTGGGAGTGTTTAGCGCGACCCGGTTCAAGGTCGGGAAGGATTGGGTGGAGCTCTACGGCGTCGCGCAACTGGCTCAAAATCAGCATATCCAGACATTCATACGCGATATCACGCCGGCCAAAGGCCGGGTTGCTTGCTACCGCAAGACCTCGCAGAGCGATATCCCGAAATACCAGTGCTATACGGGCGGGAAAGACCTCGCCCTGCTCGAATTGAAAGAGGGCATTGTCGAGCCCGATGCGCATGCGCCAAGCGCCTATAAACTGGCGGCGCAGGGGCAAAAGACCGCCTCGGATCCCACGTCACGACGATGAAACAGAGGAGACGCAAACGATGAAACCGATCCATGCCTTGGCGCCAATCGGCGCCGTTGCATTCGCCGCCGCGCTCGGCGGCTGCGTCGCGCCGATCCCGATGACGGCGGGGCCCGTCGCCATGCCGCAGTATTGCCTCGGCAACAATGCCGCCATCACCGCCGCGCTTGCCGGCACAGGAACGGGTCTGCTCGGAGGGCTCTTGAGCCATAACGCACTCGTTGGCCTGGGCTCCGGTCTCGCCGGCGCGGCCGTCACCTACGCCTTGCTTGAGTCGAACTGCCAGCAGTTTGCGACGCACAACGCCTTGGTGCAGGCGCGGTATGAGGCGGAAGCCGCAGAGATCGCGCGGCAGGAGCGTCTCCAGGAAGAGGCCGCCGCCACAGCGAGGGCGGAGGAACGCGAGGCCGAGAGGATGCGTGAAGAGCGGCGTCTCGCCGACGCGCGCGCGAAGGAAAAGGCCGCCGAGGCCAAGCTGGCGCAGGCGCGCGCCGCGAAAGCAAAGGCGGAACAGAATGTCGAGGTGGCGAAGGCGCAACCGCAAGGATGGGTCGATCCGCAAACCAAGGCGCAGGAAAAGATCGTGCCTTTGAACAACTATACCAACAAGGCCGGCCAGCAGTGCCTCACCTATCACAAGGTCACCTATGTCAACGGTACTCCGCAGATCACGGGACCGAGCACCACCAGCTGCCAAGGCGGCGCAAGCGGCTGACGAGGCCGCAGCCGGCGGCAGCCGGCGGCGACCTGTGGGGCGCTGGCGCGCGCTGCGCTTCACCCTAGGAGCGGTGGCGGCACTTCTGCTGCTTGCGGCCGCCGGCGCGCGCGCCGGCTCGCCCACCGGCACTCCCGGCCCGCCTACTCGCGGCGGGCGGGTGAAGAGCGGAACGGGGTTTTTCGTCTCTGCGGAGGGTCTTCTTCTCACCAGCGGGCATGTCGTCGCAGGCTGTTCCGGGGTCACGGTTTGGCCCTCCGGGGCGAGCGCCCTCAAAGCCCGCGCCATCGCCACCGACCGGCAACTCGACATCGCGCTCTTGAAGGTCGAGGGGCGGCGAGAGGGCGGCGTCGCCTCGCGCTACGCCGAGCATCCGGTCCCGGGCGAGCCGGTCATGATGGTCGGTTTCGGCATCGTGCCGACGGACCCGAGAGAGGCGATCTTCACGCGCGGCACATTGGCGGGGCGCGGCACCCTCGCGGGCGGGGACAAGGTTCTCTACCTGCGCGCACACATGCATCCCGGCGACAGCGGCGCGCCGGTGATCGACCGCTCCGGCGCCGTCCTCGGCATGGTCATCGGAGAATTGCCGGACAAGGCCGGCACCGGCGTCGCGATCGCGAGCAGCGAGGTCCGCCGATTCCTCTCGTGGAACGGCGTCGCCGCTGCGGCGGAGGCCCATGCGCCTGCAGCCGCGCCGGCCGCCATCACCGCGCTCGTCCAGTGCAACCCCGCGCCGCGCTGAGCCCGGCGAGGGCCTCGCACCGCGGCGGGCTTCCGGGCTGAGTGCATACCCGCCCAAGGCGCGCGCCGGAGCGCCCGATTTCGTCGCGCGGCCACCCGGATGACACGGATCCGCAGGTCGCTCGGTTATCCCGTGCCACGCCGTCCCTCCAACAGCATCTATGGCCATAATATCACACGATCCACTACATCTGGATAGACCGTCAACCTAAAGCTTTGATTCTGCCGAGGCACAAGCTCCTCTGATTGATCTGGATCAATGCAGGGGCACAGCCTGGCCGCGGATTCGGCAAAGATAAGCTCGCATCGCTTACCGCTCAGTGCCGGCGGTGCGAGGTACGGCCGCTTTGCAACGGCGGCTGCCCGAAAGATCGCTTTGCAGAGTCCTGCGAGGGCGAGCCGGGCCAAAACTACCTTTGCCCAGGATTGAAGCTGTTCTTCACCCATAGGCGCCGGGCCATGCAGACCATGGCAGCGCTGTTGCGCCAGGGCGGCGCTCCAGCAGGGATCATGGCGCTCACGGCTGCCGAGGACAAGAGACTGGGGCCTTATCGCCCCTGCCCCTGCGGAAGCGGGCGAAAATTCCGGTTCTGCCATGCGAGCAGAGCGCCGCAATCGCCCTTCAGTGCGCTCGCCGCCGCGCAGAGCGGCTCGGCTAGGGGCGGCGGATCGGCAGGCGACTCATCAGCGTTCGAACCGGCGCATCCGGCGGATGTGGCGACTTGACGACGCGGGACCCGAGTGGATCGCAGACCATTCCTTTCCTCATCGCTTGCCCCCGCCGGTGCGTGCCTCGTTTCGGAAATTCGCGCCTGAGAGCGGAAATTTTCCGTCATGCTGGCGAAAGCGGACATCCAGAGCCTGCCCCGGGCTCGACCCGGGGGCCAACGGCGGGAACGCTGCCGCCGCACCCGATCGCCGGCATCAAGTACAACATGGAGACGATCGACGAGGTCATTCGCGACAAGGCAATGGAATTCGTCGAAAAGGTGGTCCGCGCCGGACGGCCGTTTCTCCTCTATCTGAACCCCTCGCGCATGCACTGCATCACCCACCTCTCGCCGAAATACGAGAAGATGCGCACCCCCGAGAACGGCTGGACGGTTGAGGAAGCGGGGATGGCGCAGCTTGACGACATCGTCGGCGCGGTCATGCAGAAGCTGAAAGACCTCGGTATCGACCACAATACGATCGTGGTGTTCAGCACCGACAACGGCGCCGAGAATTTCACCTGGCCCGACGGCGGCCAGACGCCTTTCGCCGGCGGCGAGGGCACAGTGCTCGAGGGCGGCTTCCGCGTCCCCATCTATCCTCCACTGGCCTCGTTCTCGCCCGCTCCGCCTTCCATCATTCTCTCAATTACCGCCTCGGCGGACTGCGGGAACTTGGCGTCGTCGGGATTCGGCATATTCCTCGATGATCTCGCCCGACACGCAAGGCCGCAGGAGGCCGTGATGAACGGCGAGGAAAATCAGCGCCTCTGTTGCCCGCGGGCAACAAGAAGCCCGAGACCCGCACGTTGGTGTCGATCACCGCCCGGATCACCGGGCCGCGGCCGCGCCGGCGGGCCGGCGGATCGCGAGGCAACGCGCAGGTCTCGGGCGCGACGCACTCTCGCATCGCGCCCGAGATCGCGAGTTCGCTTGGAGGCGAATTCTTCTCGCCGCGCTCGGCGCGGCCTTTTCCGCCGCGCCGGCTCGGCTTTCGAGGAACGGCTCCTACGGCCGCGCGACGTGCCAGACGCCGCCGAACGAGTGGATGCCGTTGCCGTGCGTCTCGCCGGGCGCGTGATCCCGGAAGAACGTGTAGAGCCGGTGGCCCCTGAAAGCCCATTGCCGCAGGCCGCGCACGCGAGGCAGAGGTGACCACGGGCCGTGCGGCCGGGCGTGACGCGCGGCGTAAAACGGCGGCCACGCATGCGCGCATCTGCCGTAGCACGAAACATCCCTTCCGCGGAGCGTCAAGGTGTAGAGCGTCAGGCCGCGCGGATCGGCGAGCACCGGCCCGATCGCGGTGTGCTCAACCCTCGCCGGCCCGAATCGCCGCGCGACTGGGGGCGGGGCCAATGGCGGAGGCGGCGGAACTACTGCCGCCGGGGCCGGCGGAGGCGGCGGGGGGGGTGGCGGCGGCGCGGCGGGCGGCGGCGCGTAGGCACAAGCAGCCAGCGACAAGCTGAGAACGAGCGGGACAAGGTAGCGCATTTCAACCTCCCTAATCCGTATCGAGCGTCTAACGCTACTACCGCGACGCCGCTCATTTTGCAAGATGATGCAGGCCAGAAATGGGCCGCGGGGAGGCAATCCTGGTTCCCGCTCCCCGGGGAGCGGGCCTCAGGTTTTCACCACGAGCCTTCGAGATGCTCCTGAAGGCGCGGCATCAGCTCGACGAAATTGCAGGGGCGAAAGCGGTTGTCAAGCTGGTGGACGAGGATTCCTTCCCAGGCGTCGCGGCAGGCCCCGGGAGAGCCGGGGAGCGCAAAAAGATACGTGCCTCCGGCGACCCCTGCGGTGGCCCGGCTCTGGATGGTCGAGGTGCCGATCTTTTCGTAGCTCTGTGAGCGGAAAAGCTCGCCGAAGCCGGGGATACTCTTCTCGTAGACGCTCTCGAACGCTTCCGGGGTGACATCGCGCCCGGTGACGCCCGTGCCTCCGGTCGCGATCACGACATCGACCGCGGGGTCGGCGATCCATGCCTTGAGCTGCGCCGCGATCTCGTCCTTCTCGTCGCGCAGGATGCGGCGGGCGACGACGCGGTGTCCGGCGGCGCTCGCGAGTTCGGCGAGAATGCGCCCCGACCGGTCCTCGGCCTCGCTTCGCGTGTCCGAGACCGTCAAAAGCGCGATGTTGACGGGAAGAAAGGGTCGCGTTTCGTCGAGGCGTCCCGGCATGAAGTTCGCTCCTATGCGAGGACGGGAAGATAGTCGAGAGGCGCCGCTCGGAGCCAGAGTCTTTCCTCAAAGGCTCATCCTTCGGCCTTCTCGCGATCTTCGAGCCGCGCCTTGAGCGAGAGAAGATCGCGCCAAGCCTCGCGCTTCTTGTCGGGCGAGCGCAGAAGAAAGGCGGGGTGGTAGGTCGGCAAGGTCGGGACCGGACGTTCGAGGCCGGGGATCTCCAAAGCGAACCAGCGCCCGCGCAGGCGGGTGATCCCGCCGCTCTCCGAGAGGAGCGCCCCCGTTGCGGTGCCACCGCAAAGCAGAAGCGCCTTCGGGTTGACGAGAGCGATGTGGCGCAGAACGAACGGGAGGCAGGAGGCGATCTCGGCCGTGCTCGGGGTGCGGTTTCCGGGCGGTCGCCAATAGATGACGTTGGTGATGAGGACTCGGCTGCGGTCGAGCCCGATCGCCGCCAGCATGCGGTCGAGGAGCTGGCCCGCGCGGCCGACAAAGGGCCGGCCGAGGCGGTCTTCTTCGGCCCCGGGCGCTTCGCCGATAATCATGAGGGGCGCCTTCGGATTGCCGTCGGCGAAGACGGTGTGGGTCGCCGTGCGCTTCAACGGGCAAGCGTCGAACTCCGCGATTCGCGCGGCGAGAGCTTCGACGGTGCGCGCTTCGGCGGCGAGGCGGCGCGCCGATTGCGCCGCCTGCGAGGCCGACTGCGCGAGAAGGATGGGCGGCGAGAGGACCCGCGCGCGCGGTCCTCCGACGGGCTCAGGAGGGCGCCCTTCGGCGGGCTCAGGACGGCGCCCTTCGGCGGGCTCAGGTCGCGGTCCTTCGCGCGGCGCCTCTGGCGGCACCGTCGGGCGAGGCGAGAGGCGGTTCGCCGCTTCGCGGGCGATCGCCTCATCGGCGCCCATTTCGACGTACCAGCGCAAGAGGAAGGCCGCCTTCTCGGGGAGGGGAGCGGAACGCGGCGGCAAGGAAGACGCCATCAGAGGAAGGGCCGGTAGAGGAAGCGCAATCGCGGAGGCTCGCCAATTTGCGGCGATCCTTTATAGTCGCGCGCGGGAGCATCGCCGCCGGAGGGGGAATGCCTCGCGAACGGATGGAATACGACGTCGTCATCGTCGGCGCCGGACCTGCGGGCCTCGCCGCGGCGATCCGTCTGAAGCAGCTTGCCGCCTCTTCCGGGCGCGAGGTCTCGGTCTGCATCGTCGAAAAGGGTTCCGAGGTCGGGGCCCATATTCTTTCCGGAGCGGTGTTCGAGCCGCGCGCGCTTCAGGAGCTGTTGCCGGACTGGCGCGAGCGCGGCGCGCCTCTGCTGACGCCTGCGAGCGAAGATCGCTTTCTTCTGTTGACGCGAAACCGCGCCTTCAGCCTGCCGACGCCGCCGCAGATGCGCAATCACGGCAACTATATCATCTCTCTCGCCGATTTCTGCCGGTGGCTCGCGCGCGAGGCCGAGGCTTTGGGGGTCGAAATCTATCCCGGTTTCGCGGCGGCCGAAATTCTTTATGACGATAAGGGGCGGGTCGCCGGCATCGCCACCGGCGAGATGGGACGCGGCAGGGACGGCAACCCGACCGATCGCTACCAGCCGGGGGTCGAGCTCAGGGCTCGCGAGACGCTTTTCGCCGAAGGCTGCCGCGGATCCTTGACCAAGCTTTTGAGCGCCCGCTTTCGCCTGCGCGAAGGCCGCGATCCGCAAACCTACGGGATCGGCATCAAGGAGCTGTGGGAGGTGGCGCGCGGACGCCACCACAGCGGCCTCGTCATCCATACGGTCGGCTGGCCTCTCGGTTCCGGGACTTACGGCGGCTCCTTCCTCTATCACCTCGACCCGGGCTTCGTCGCCGTCGGTTTTGTCATCGGTCTCGATTACCGCAACCCCTATCTGAACCCGTTCGAGGAGTTCCAGCGCTTCAAGACCCACCCCAGCATCCGGCCCACCTTCGAAGGCGGGCGGCGCGTCGCTTACGGCGCCCGCGCCCTCAACGAAGGCGGGCTGCAATCGATCCCGCGGCTCGATTTTCCGGGAGGCGCCCTTATCGGCTGCGCCGCCGGCTTTTTGAACGTCCCCAAGATCAAGGGAAGCCACACGGCGATGAAATCGGGGATGGTCGCCGCAGAGGTCATTTTCCGCCGGCTCCAAGGCGAAGAGCGGGCCGCAGTCGAAAGCGCGATCAAAGAAAGCTGGATCTGGGAAGAACTGAGGCGGGTGCGCAACATCCGCCCGAGCTTCCGCCGGGGGCTTTTGGGTGGCCTCGCCTGCTCCGCTTTCGACACCTACGTCCTGCGCGGCGCCGCGCCTTGGACCTTTCACCACCACCCCGACCACGAGCAGCTCCTCAGGAAGGACGCGGCGCGTCCCATCGATTATCCGAAGCCCGACGGCAAGCTCACCTTCGACCGGCTTTCTTCCGTCTATATCTCGAATACCAACCACGAGGAGGATCAGCCTTCGCATCTGCGGCTGCGCGATCCCAAAAAAGCGATCGAGGTCAATTATCGCCTCTACGATTCGCCGGAACAGCGCTATTGTCCGGCCGGGGTCTATGAGATCGTCGAGGGGCCCGAAGGCCCTTATCTGCAGATCAACGCTCCGAATTGCGTTCACTGCAAGACTTGCGACATCAAGGATCCCGAACAGAACATCGATTGGGTGGTGCCCGAAGGCGGGGGCGGGCCCAATTACCCCAACATGTGAGGCTTCATTTCGAATGAGCCGCCCGCCGAACGAATGCCCGCGAAAGAATGGATGGAAGCCCGTGACCCTGATCGTTCGCCGCTCTAACGCGCTCCTTGTTGCTTTGGCGGTTCTCGCGATCGCCGCGCTGCCGCGGGCCGCTGGCGCGATCCCAAGCCCCAGCGGGCCGCTCTACGGCGCCTATCTCGCGGGGGTTCATGCCGAGGCGACCCACGACTACGGGGCGGCGGACAGATGGCTCACCGAGGCCTGGCGCGCCGATCCTTCCGCGCGAGAACTCGTCGCGCGCGCCTTTATCGCCGCCCTCGCCGACGGCCGGTTCGCCGAGGCGCAGACCCTCGCTTTGCATGAGATCGCGCTCACTCCCGGTGATGCCGTCGCAAGGCTCGTCCTTCTGATCACGGAGCTGAAAGCCGGCAACGCGGCCGCCGCCCTTTCTTCGGCGGAAGCGCTTCCGCAAGAGGGCATCCACCGTTTCGTGCGCCCGCTCGCTCTCGCCTGGACGCGCGTTGCGACGGGCGATTTCGACGGCGCGGAAAAGGCGCTCAACGCGCTCGACGCCTTCGAGGACTTCGCCCCCCTCACATATTTCCAGGCCGGGCTCATCGCCGACGTTGCAGGACATACGCAAAAAGCGGAAGCGAATTTCGAGAAGGCTCTCAAAGCGACGAAAAAGATCAACTGGAGACTGACGGACGTCATCGGGAATTTCTACCTGCGTCAGGGATTGAGCGCGAAAGCGCACTCCCTCTACCGCCGCTTTCGCAAAGAGAATGCCTACAGCGATTTTGCCCAATCGCTGCTCGCGCACCCTCCTCAAGGGAAACCGCAGCCGATCATCCGTTCCGCGAGCGAGGGGTTTGCCGAGGCGCTCTTCGATCTCGCGAGCGTCCTCGACGCGCCCGAGACCCGGGATCTCGCCTTGATCTATACGCGGCTCTCTCTCGCCTTGTCGCCCCAGAGCGGGGTTGCAGAGCTGCTTCTCGCCGATATCCTGAGCGCGCAGGACCATCCGCGGCAGGCGCTCGATGTGTTGGCCGAGGTTCCCTCCACCTCCCGCTATTCGTGGTCGGCGCGTTTGCGCATTGCCGCCGATCTCGACGCTGCCGGCAAGAAGGAGAAGGCGATTGCGCTTCTCACGGGAATGGCGCAGGCCGAGCCGACGTGGAGC
This sequence comes from Pseudomonadota bacterium, assembly GCA_021812165.1. GTDB lineage: Bacteria > Pseudomonadota > Alphaproteobacteria > ATCC43930 > CGMCC-115725 > AP-15. The sequence continues at coordinate 17,407 of JAKAOO010000047.1, forward strand.
AGCGCCGATATCGAGCTCGGCGACATTCAGAGAGAGGCAAAACGGTATCCCGAGGCAGTCAAAGCCTACGAAGAGGCGATCGGGCGCCTCAAAGCCGCCGGCATCGCGGTCGGATGGTCGCTCGATTACAGCTTCGGCATTGCGCTCGATCGATCGGGCCACTGGCAGGAAGCGGAAAAGACCCTCCTTGGAGCCTTGAAGCTCAAGCCCGATCAGCCTTTCGTCCTCAATTACCTCGGCTATTCGTGGATCGACCGCGGCCAGCATCTGCACCGCGGCTTGAAGCTCCTCGAAAAGGCGGTCGCTTTGAGGCCCGGCGACGGTTACATCGTCGACAGTCTCGGCTGGGCGCATTACCGGCTTGGCGATTATGCCGCCGCCGTCAAGTATCTGCAAAAGGCGACCGAACTGGTGCCCGACGACCCGACGATCAACGATCACCTGGGCGACGCCTATTGGCGGGCGGGGCGCCCCCGGGAAGCGCGGTTCGAATGGAGCCAGGCGCTGCAATTCGGGCCGAAGAAGAGCGAGATCAAGCCGATCGAAGCAAAGCTCGAACGCGGGCTCGGACCGCCGCCCGGCGGGTGACCGGAAAGATCCTGCAGCCTCAGCTTGCGCCTGCTTTCCTGTCTTCGCGGATCATCGCCGCGCCCTTTTCCGCGATCATGATCGCGGGCGCGTTGGTGTTGCCCGAGGTGATGACCGGCATGACCGAGGCGTCGATGACGCGCAAGCCCGCGAGGCCCTGAACGCGCAGGCGATCGTCGACCACGGCGAGAGGGTCGCTCCCCATCTTGCAGGTGCCGACCGGGTGAAAGATGGTGGTGCCGATCTCGCCGGCCGCGCGCGCCAGATCCTCATCGCTCTCGAACTCGGCGCCGGGGCGGAACTCCTGCGGTTCGAAACGCGCCATCGTGCGCGCGGCGCAGATGCGGCGCGTCAGCCGGATCGCGTCCGCCGCCACCCGGCGATCGCTGAGGGCGGAGAGATAGTTGGGCTTGATCGCCGGATGCGCCTTCAGATCGGCGGCGCGGATGCGGACAAAGCCGCGGCTTTCCGGGCGCAGGTTGCAGACGGAAGCGGTAAAGGCCGGGAAAGGGTGGAGAGGGTCGCCGAACTTGTCGAGAGAAAGTGGCTGAATATGGTATTCGAGGTTGGGCGTCTCGCGCGAAGGGTCGCTCTTGGCGAAGGCACCGAGCTGGCTCGGCGCCATGGTCAGAGGCCCGCGCCTCAAGAGCATGTATTCGATGCCCATCCCCATGCGGCCGAAGAGGCTCCCCGCGCTTTCATTGAGCGTTTTCGTATTCTTGACCTTGTAGACGACGCGGATCTGAAGATGGTCCTGAAGGTTTTCGCCGACGCCCGGGAGCGGGTGCACTACAGGGATGCCGTGCTCCTCTAGAAGCGGCGCCGGCCCCACGCCCGAAAGCTGTAAAAGCTGCGGCGAGCCGATCGACCCCGCAGCGAGGATGAGTTCGCCCCGGACCTCGGCATAAGCCGGCGCGCCGTCATGGACGCACTCGATTGCGACCGCGCGCTTTCCCTCGAAGCGGATGCGAGAGGCCTCAGCCCCCGTCAGAACGCGAAGATTGATTCGGTTGCGGGCCGGCTTCAAGAACGCCTTTGCCGTATTCCAGCGCACGCCGCGCTTCTGGTTGACCTCGAAATACCCGCAGCCCTCGTTGTTGCCGCGGTTGAAATCGTCCGTTTTGGGGATGCCAACCTCCGCCGCCGCCTCGCGAAAGGCGTCGAGGATTTCCCAGGATAGGCGCTGTTTCTCGACGTGCCACTCGCCGCCCGCGCCGTGAAACGCGTCGGCGCCCGCCACATGGTCCTCGCTCTTTTTGAAATAAGGGAGGACGTCGTCCCACCCCCAGCCGCGATTGCCGAGTTGGCGCCATCCGTCATAATCGCGCGCCTGGCCGCGCATGTAGATCATGCCGTTGATCGAGGAACAGCCGCCCAAAACGCGGCCGCGCGGGTAATTGAGGGCGCGGCCCGAAAGGCGTTCCTCCGGCTCCGTCTTGAAGCACCAGTCGGTGCGCGGATTGTTTTGGGTATAGAGATAGCCGATCGGGATGTGGATCCAGATGTAGTTGTCCCTGCCGCCGGCTTCGATGAGAAGCACCTTCATATCGGGGTCGGCGGAAAGCCGGTTGGCGAGAACGCAACCGGCCGAGCCCGCGCCCACGATGACGTAATCGAAGCTGCCGATCTCTGAAGCCTGTGACGCCGCCATGGCCCTTTCCTCCGGCGCGATCGCCCTTCCTTCCCGCGAGTCAACATCGTCGCGCCGCCCGGGGCAAGAGCACGATCGCGCTCGGCGATCCCGATCGTGACATGCGGTTCTTCTTCTACGGGACTTTGATGGAGACCTCGCTTCTTGCGCGGGTCGTCGGGCGGCGAACCGGCTCGGCGACGGCGGATGGCTTCCGCCCCGGCGCAGCGTCGCGATCCCGGAAGCTGTCGGCTGCAAACGCGGCGGGCCGTCCTTGCGTGCCGGGCCCCTGAGCCTGCCGAGCGCCCGATTTTGCCCCACCCCCCGGACCTTTGTGAGAGCGTGAAGCGGGCTCGGCCTTGTCATCGCAGCGGCGAACACGCACTCTCGGTGAATCCAGCCGCATGGGGAAACACATGCCGAACATCCCTGACGATATCTTCACCGAGCCCGACAATGTCTCGCCAGACACGCTCACTAATCTAGGCCCGCTGCGTCGGCTGGCCGGCCTATGGGAGTCCGATCAGGGGGTGGACATCAACCCTAAGGCGGAAGGTCCCGAACGGCGCGTCTTCCGGGAACACATCCGGATGGACCCGATCGATCCGCAGACGAATGGCCCGCAACTCTTATATGGGCTGCGCTACCACATCCACATCAACACGCCGCAGGAGGCCATCACCTTCCACGATCAGGTGGGTTATTGGCTGTGGGAGCCGGCCACTGGGCTGATCATGCAGACCATCGCGATTCCGCGCGGGCAAGTGGTGCTGGCTGGCGGAACGGCGAAGCCGGACGACCGGCGCATATCGGTGGAGGCGCGGCGCGGCGATACCCGCTTCGGGATTTGCTCGACCCCCTTCCTCGAAGAGGCGTTTCGCACCGACTATTACCGCATCGACATCACCTTCAACGATGACGGAAGCTGGACCTATGTGACGCGCACGGATCTGGCACTCCGCGGCCGCACGCCATCGTTCAACCACCATGACACCAACACCTTGCGGCAGATCGTGCCACCGATGCCGAACCCACTCGTCGGTCTGCTCAAGGACGCCAAGGGGGGCTAGGCTCTGGTCTCATTATCAGGAAGAAGCGAGCGAGGGCGTCGGCATTCGGCGCATCCTCGCTCTTGCGGCGCATCTGGCCCAGGCCCGAACGCGCGCTGCCTTCGCTTCCGCGAACTGGTGCCGTTGCCCCGAAGTTCCCTTTCGGACGTGCCCGAAAAGACCGCTTAATCGAGTTTCCCCTTGGAGCTTACGTCCTCCAGCTACGCTACGTCGTCGCGGTTTTCCTTGACGGCTATCAGCGGTTCGGGCGTCCGAGCGTAGACTTGGCTGTGGCTGGCATTCGCCATCCTCAAATTGAGGTAACCGGCAGCCCTGGCCGTCATCGCCTCAAAGGGTGTGTCGGTCACCTCACCTGGTTCGCCCAGGTAGAGCGCGAGCCGGGGCGAGATAGGAAAATAAAGCGACAGCGTTTGGAGCGGATCCTCGCGGTCGCCATGCATGTTTACGACCGGCTGGTCGCCAGTGATGAACAGTACGGTCGTGTCATTGCGAACGGCAATCAGCCTGCGCGACGGCGGCGCCGTTCAGTCGGCTCGTGGCCGACCACAGAACCTCGTCACCCGTGGTGGCGCCGACGCTCGCCGCCCCGTGGGCCTTCAGCCCATGGACTTGTTCCGTGGGGGCAGCCCGGACCCATTTCGAGCATGGATGCCGGCTTTCGCCGATATGAGGGGCCGCGGCGTCTGACGATGAGGCGCGCTATTCGGCGGCTTCCCGCAGCGGCGCGACGGGCGAGAGGGTCGCGCGCGCGGAAGCCGACATCGGCTGCGGCCACCAGCGGTCTTCCCATTCGGAGAAGTGCCCGGAGAGCTGCGGCAACACCTTTTCGGCGAAGAGCCGCGTGTTCTCGTTCGCCAGATCTTTCCCCATATTGCCGAACTGCAAAAGCAGCATCAGGTGGCCGACATTGAGATCGCGCGCCACCTGCCGCAGCTTTTCTGCGACCTCGTCCGGCGAGCCGATGACGACGTAGCCGCGCTCGACGATCCCGTCCATCTCGCGCGCGAGGCTCTGGAACTTCGTCTCGTAACGCGGCGGCTGCGCGCCCGCCGCGCGCGCGATTTGACTGACGACGCCCGCGCGCTGCGTCGCTTCGGTCGTATAGCCGGGAGGGGCGGCAAAGCGCGG
>JAKAOO010000252.1 GCA_021812165.1 Pseudomonadota bacterium
ATCTCGTTGTCGATGACATGGTTGTTGGTGACGATGAGGCCGCTCGGGTCGATGATGAAACCGGAACCGAGCGAGGCGATGTGAGGCGCCGAAGGGTTTGAAGGACCGGGCGTGCCCTCTTTGCCAAAAAATTCGCGAAAGAACTGGTTGAGCGGCGCCCCCGGCGGCGCCCCACCAATGGCGTCTTTCAGATTGCGCGGAATGGCTTTGGTGGTCGAGATATTGACGACAACCGGCGCAAGCTTTTTCGCCAGATTCGCGAAGATCTGCGCAAACGGCGGCTGCGGAGAGCTTTGCTCGGCGCGAGATGCTTCAGCCGGAGGCGATACCGGCGTCTTCGGGGTCTCGACTTTATTGAGCGCAGGCGGCGGCGTCACTTTCTCGGGCGACGCCGTCGGGGTCTGCGGCGGGTCGCTCCAGCCGGCCGAGGTCGAAAACAGCAGCAAAATGGCGAGGGCCGCGCCGAGAGGAGCCCGGCCGGGAATCGTCACTCTCTTTCTCCTGTGCACCAACATTCTCGCAGGCCGCCGCGCGCTGGCTTTTAGGCTCCGCTCGTTATGAAATGGCACGGGCTATGGCAAGACGAAAGAGCGGCTCAATGGCGCGTCTCGAGAAAGCGGCCGGTCCGGTGCTGCGGGAGCTCTTCGACGCCGCCGTCGCGGCGGCCGACCCCCGCCGTGCGCTCCTCGCGCGGATGCCGGCGCCCGTGCGCGGGCGCACCGTCGTGGCCGGCGCCGGCAAGGCTTCGGCAGTCATGGCCCAGAGCTTCGAGGCGCTGTGGCCGGGACCTCTCGAAGGGCTCGTCGTCACCCGTTACGGGCACGCCGTTCGCTGCGACAAGATCGAGGTCATGGAGGCCGCGCATCCCATTCCCGATGCGGCCGCAGAGCGCGCGGCGCGGAAAATCCTCGAACTCGCCCACTCTCTCGGAGAGAAGGATCAATTCGTCTTCCTCGCTTCGGGCGGCGGTTCGGCTCTCCTTTCGCTGCCGGCGCCGGGGCTCGCCCTTGCCGACGAGCAAGCCGTCACCCGCGCGCTCCTCGCCTCGGGGGCGACGATCACGGAGATCAATACCGTAAGAAAGCATCTCTCGCGGATCAAAGGCGGGCGCCTTGCCGCCGCGGCGGCGCCGGCCGCGGTCGTCACTCTGGCGATCTCGGACGTTCCCGGGGACGATCCCGCGGCCATCGCTTCGGGGCCGACGGTTCCCGATCCGACGCGCTTTGCCGATGCCCGCGCCGTTCTCGCAAAATACCGCATCGAGGCGCCGCCGGCGGTCGAGGCTTATCTCGAAAAGGCCGAGGAGGAAACCCCGAAGCCCGGAGATCCGGTCTTTGCGCGCGCGCGTTTCGAACTCGTCGCGAGCCCGCGCCAGGCCCTCGCCGCCGCCGCGGAGGCGGCGCTCGCGCTCAAGATCACTCCGATCGTGCTTTCGGACCGGATCGAGGGCGAAGCGCGCGAGGCGGCGCGCGTTTTGGCGGCGATCGCGCTCTCGCTCAAAGCCGGAGAATTCAAGATCGGCGCAGAGGAGGTGCGTCCTCCGGCCGTTCTCCTTTCCGGCGGAGAAACGACCGTGACGATGAAGGGCGGCGGTCGCGGCGGGCGCAACACGGAATTCCTCCTCGCCCTTGGCCTCGCGCTCGAGGGAGCGGAGGGGATCTCGGCGCTCGCTTGCGATACCGACGGCATCGACGGCAGCGGCGAGAATGCCGGGGCGATGCTCTTTCCCGAGAGCCTCGCGCGCGCCGCGGCGTTGGGCGCCGAGGGCAAGGCTCTTCTCGCCGACAATGACAGCTATCGGTTTTTTGCCGCTCTGGGCGACCTCGTGGTCACCGGCCCCACGCTCACCAACGTCAATGATTTCCGCGCCATCCTCGTCGAGGGGTGAGGGCCTCATGCGGCGCCGGCGCAGCGCGAAAATCATCGCCACCTTGGGGCCCGCAAGCTCGCGGATCGAAGAGATCCGCAGCCTTCACGCGGCCGGGGTCGATGTCTTTCGCCTCAATTTCAGCCACGGCACCCACGAAGACCATGGCGAGCGCTTCCGCGCCATCCGCGAAGTCGAAGCCGAGAGCGGGCGGCCGATCGGCATCCTCGCCGATCTGCAAGGGCCGAAGCTGCGCCTTGGTCATTTCGAAGGAGGCCGCATCGAACTCAAGGAGGGCGCGCATTTCCGGCTCGATCTCGATCCGCGACCGGGCGACGAGAACCGCGTCTCTCTCCCTCATCCCGAAATCTTCGCGACGCTGTCTCCCGGAACGACTCTCCTGCTCGACGACGGAAAGCTGCGCCTCGAAGTTCTTTCCTGCGGCGCTGATTTTGCCGAGACCAGATGCACGACCGGCGGCCCACTTTCCGACCACAAAGGCGTCAATCTTCCGAATGTGGTCCTGCCCGTTTCGGCGGTGACCGAAAAGGACCGCTCGGATCTCGCCTTCGCCCTCGAGCATGGCGCCGACTGGATCGCTCTTTCCTTTGTTCAGCGCCCGGACGATGTCGCCGAAGGTAAGAAACTCGTCGCCGGACGGGCGGGGGTCATGGTCAAGCTCGAAAAGCCTTCGGCGGTGCGACGGCTCGCCGAGATCATCGAGCTTGCCGACGGGCTGATGCTGGCGCGCGGCGATCTCGGCGTCGAGATGCCTCCCGAAGACGTTCCGAGCGTGCAGAAACAGGTCATCCATGCCTCAAGGGCCGCCGGCAAGCCGGTCGTGGTGGCGACGCAGATGCTGGAATCGATGATCTCCTCGCCGACCCCCACCCGCGCCGAGGCGTCCGATGTCGCCACCGCCGTCTATGAAGGGGCGGACGCCGTCATGCTTTCGGCCGAAACCGCGGCCGGCCGCTATCCCGTTGAGGCCGCGGCGATGATGGACCGCATCGCCTATCGCGTGCAGCAGGACCCGCTTTATTTCTCGCTTCTGGAAAGCACCCGCATCGAGCACGAACACACCGATCCGGACGCGATCAGCGCCGCCGCCTCTCAGGTCGCGCAAACGATCGGCGCCGCCGCGATCGTCTCCTACACGACTTCGGGCGCGACCGCGTTGCGGGCGGCGCGCGAGCGGCCGCGGGCGCCGATCCTCGTTCTGACCTCGAACCTTTCGACCGCGCGCCGGCTGGCGCTGTTGTGGGGCGCGCATTGCGTGCACGCACGCGATGTCAGGAGCTTCACGGATATGGTGCACCAGGCGGTCCGCATCGCCCGCCACGAGGAATTCGCGCGCCCCGGAGAACGCGTCGTCATCACCGCCGGCGTTCCCTTCGGCACGCCCGGCGCGACCAACACGCTCCGCATCGCCTGGGTCGACCGCTGAGGGGAGTAATCGGGCGCAATAACGAGAGCCATAAAGAGCCAAGCAGAAGGCTCAGCCAGGGAGCGCCGACGCCCCAGCCTTCGAGGGTGGCGGACTCGGGCATCTGAGGGGTTCTTCCGCGGCGACCGGGCGTCCCGTCTTTCGGTCGCGGTCCGGCGTCAACTTCAGCAGGCAAGCTCTGGGATCCTCGACTGAGCAATTTGTTCCTGCGACGCAATCATGCTACATCGCCCGCGCGGAGAAGCGGCCTTTTGCGATGTAAGCGGACAAAAGCGCCGCGGCAGCGATTTTATGGATCTTTCGATCGTTATTCCGGTTCGGGACGAAAGGGCGAACGTTGCGCCTCTTGTCGCGGAGATACGCGCGGCGCTCGACGCTTTCCTCTCTTACGAGATCCTTTATGTCGATGACGGCAGCCGCGACGGCACCGCCGAGGAGATTCGCCGCCTTCTCCGCGAAGGAGCGCCCTTGCGGCTCCTTCGCCACGCATCGAGCTGCGGCCAAAGCGCCGCCATCCGCACCGGCGTCAAGAGGGCGCGCGCGGCCTGGATCGCGACCCTCGACGGCGACGGCCAGAACGATCCCGCCGATATCCCGCTGTTGTGGCGCCTTGCCTGCGGGTCGCCGCCCCACCCCCCGCTTCTCCTCACGGGCGAGCGCGAGAAGCGGCGCGACACCTGGACAAAGCGGCAGGCTTCGAAGATCGCGAACTCGGTCCGCCGCCGCCTCCTCGGCGACGGCACGCGCGACACGGGCTGCGGCCTCAAGCTTTTCCCGCGCGCGCTTTTTCTCGACCTTCCCTATTTCGACCATATGCATCGCTTCTTGCCGGCTCTGGTGCTGCGCGCCGGCGGCGTCGTGCGCTCGGTCCCCGTCAACCACCGGCCGCGCGGGGAAGGGATCTCGAAATACGGCACCTTCGATCGCTTGTGGATCGGGATCATCGATCTTTTCGGGGTGATGTGGCTGCAGCGCCGTGCGTCTTTCCCCGTTCTTCTTGAGGAAGAGACGCGCGGGAAGGCCGCCCTCTCGTGCCGCTCGACGATCGCTTTGGAGCCGTGACGGGAGAGGATGTGACAGAAAGGTTGTCTGCAATCCCGGCTCCCTCATGGGTGAAGGCGGTCCGGGTAGGCGTTCTCGCCCTTCTCCTTCTCGGCGTCGTTGCCGTGGGAGTCTGGCACCGCTCGTTCGATCCCCTTTTCTTGAGCGCAGCGATCCGGCGGGCTCCGGCAGCGCCCCTTCTTTTCCTTGCGGCGCAAGTCGCGGCGAGCCTTCTTTTCCTTCCGCGCACGCTCCTCGCGATGGTCGCCGGGCTCGTCTTCGGCATGGATTGGGGACTCGCTTGGGCGGCCGCGGGCAGCACTCTCGGCGCGGTCGCGGGGTTTCTGCTGGCTCGCTTTGTCAATAAC
>JAKAOO010000253.1 GCA_021812165.1 Pseudomonadota bacterium
CGGCGCCCAAGACGCGGCTTTCGATCATCTGATAGGGATCGAGGATGAAATCCTTGCGCAGCACCGGAAGAGCGCATGCTAGGCGCGCCGCGCGGAGATCCTCTTCGCTGCCGCCGAAAGAGGGGCCGTCGGTCAACACCGAGAGACAGCTTGCGCCGCCCGCCTCATAGGCGCGCGCGAGGAGGGCGGGATCGAAATCCTCGCGGATCGCCCCTCGCGAGGGCGAAGATTTCTTGATTTCGCCGATGAGGCCGTAACGCCCGGCACGGATCTCGCGTTCGAGCGCCGCGGCAAAACCTCGGCGGGGCGGCGCCTCGCCGAGACGCGACAGGAGGGCGGTTTGCGAGACCCCTTTCTGCTTCAGGGCGACCTCGTCGCGTTTTCTCGCGCAGATTTGGGCGAGGACGTCGCTCATCCGCGGCTCTCTCCGGGGCGCGCGGGGGAATTCGTCAGCGTCACCAGATTTTCCAGAACCCGCCGCGCGGCGCCGCTGTCGATCGCTTCTCTCGCAACGGCGATCCCTTCTTCGAGATCCTGTGCCCGCCCGCCGACGATGATTGCCGCCGCGCTGTTGAGGAGAACGACGTCGCGCAACGGACCCCGCGCCCCTGCGAAAAGATCGCGCATCAGGCGGGCGTTCGTCTCGGGATCGCCGCCTTTCAAGTCGTCGAGGCGCGCCCGCGGCAGGCCCAGCGCCTCGGGTTCGACCGTGAATGTCCTCAACTCTCCGCGATCGAAAGCGGCGACCGAGGTGGTTCCGGTCGTCGTCAGCTCGTCGAGGCCCTCGCCATGGACGACCCACACGCGCTCGGCGCCAAGTCGGCCCAGAACCTCCGCCATCGGCCGCACCCACTCGCGGGCGAAGACGCCGGCGAGCTGGCGCTTGGCGCCTGCCGGGTTCGAAAGAGGTCCCAAGAGATTGAAGATCGTGCGCGTGCCGAGCTCGACGCGCGTCGGCGCCACGTGACGGGTGGCGCTGTGATGGCGCGGCGCCATCAGAAAGCCGAACCCGACTTCGAAGATAGAGCGCTCGACCAGCGCAAAATCGGCGTCGATGTTGACGCCGAGAGCCAAGAGGACATCGGCCGAGCCCGATTTCGACGAGAGCGCCCGGTTGCCGTGCTTGGCGACGGGAACCCCGCTCGCGGCGGCGACGAGAGCGGCCGCGGTCGAAATGTTGAAGGTGCCGGAAGCGTCGCCTCCGGTGCCGGCGGTATCGATCGCTCCCGGCGGCGCCTTGATGCCGTGCGCCTTCGCCCGCATGATGCGGGCGGCGCCGGCGATCTCGTCGACGCTCTCGCCGCGCACCCTGAGCGCCATCAGGAACGCGCCCATCTGCGCGGGGGTCGCGTCCCCGCTCATGATGATGTCGAAGGCGGTTTCGGCCTCCTCTTCGCTCAAGGTCCGCCCCGCGGCGACGATCGCGAGAAGGGCCTTCATGTCGCGCGCGCTCATGCGGCGCCTCCTCCGAACTCGCCGAGAGAGTGCCGGGGTTCGGGGGCGAAACAGTCGAAATTATCTACGAGAATGAGCATGCCGCCGGCTCGCCGGATTGTGATCCCCCTTTATATCAGGCTCTGAGCGGCGCAAGAAAAGCGATGCGTGCCGGCAAGGGGAAAAGGAGAGAGGCCATGGCGAAATTCGATGCCAAAAGCTTGGCTCGGCTGCGCGATCAAGAGGAAGTGGCGATCCGGACGCAGAAGCATCCCTCCCTCGGGGTGACGATCTGGGTCGTGGTGGAGGGGGACGAGGTCTTTGTGCGTTCGGTCAAGGGTGCGCGCGGGCGCTGGTGGAAGGATTTGGCCGCGGGCGGCTCCGCGACTTTGGAGTTTGCCGGCAGCCGCCTTCCGGTCGAGGCGATCCCGGCCGCTGACGCCACTTCGGTCGCGCGCGCCAGCCGCGAATATCTGCGCAAATACCGGACGAGCGCCTACGCGCAGTCGATGGTGCGCGAGGAAGTTCTGCCGACCACCTTGCGTCTCGAACCGCGGTGAAGGCTAAGACCGGCGTCTCAAAGAACCGACAGCACCTTTTCGGGCGGCCGGCCCAAGGCCGCTTTAGGCCCCGAGACGGCGATCGGGCGCTCGACGAGGATCGGGTTTTTGGCCATCGCCGCGATGAGCGCCTCCTCGCTCATGCCTTTGGGGTCGATGCCGGCGGCGGTCGCTTCCTTCTTGCGCAAAAGCGCGCTCGCAGGCAGCTTCAGTTGCGCGAGGATTGCTTTGAGCTGCGGGACTGAGTAAGGGGTCTTCAGGTACTCGACGATCTCCGGCTCGACGCCGCGCTCGCGCAGGAGCGCCAAAGCCTTCCGCGAGGTGTTGCAGCGCGGATTGTGGTAAAGGGTAACAGCCATCCCGTTTCTCCTTATCGGCGGCCTGGTCTGCGCCCGGCGAACCGGCCTAAAGTGCGGGGAAGACCGCCGCAACGATGGTCGCACGAGAGGAGCCGATGCCCGAGCCTCAGTCAACCCGCCCGCTCATCGAGCATGTCTCCGATCTTCCCGCTTACTCTCCTCCGGCCCATAGCGGCACGCTCAATCGGCGCCTCCTCTCGCGCGAATTCGGCGCCGGTTTCGAGATGATCCTCGGCCAAGTCGAACCGGGAGGCGAGGCCTTTCCCCACTATCACCGCGACGAGAGCCAGGTCGTCTATGTCCTCAAAGGCGAGGCGCTTATCCGCCTCGGCGAAGAAGAGCCGCGTCGTTGCGGCCCCGGCTGGGTGATCCGCATCCCGCCCGGCCTCGTCCACGACGTGCGAGTCGCTTCCAACGAGGCACTCGAGGTGATCGTTCTTTATGCCCCGCCTTTGGGGGCGGAGGGATTTTTCGAGGTGGCGCGATGAGCACGACGCCTCTCGCCGGGACGCGGGTGCTCGATCTGACGAGCGTCGTCCTCGGGCCTCTCGCGACGCAAATCCTCGGCGATCTCGGCGCCGAGATCATCAAGATCGAGCCTCCCGAAGGCGACATCATGCGTTTTGTCGGGCCGGCGCGGCATCGCGACATGGGGCACATCTTTCTCAATCTCAATCGCAACAAGCGCTCGCTCGTCCTCGATCTGAAAAAGCCCGAAGCGGCGCGCGTGCTCGTCTCTCTCGTCGAGCGCAGCGATGTCTTCATGCACAATATCCGCCCGCAGGCGATGGCAAGACTGGGCTTCGACTGGGAGCGGCTCAAGAAGGTCAATCCGAGCCTCGTCTATTGCTCGGCGCATGGCTATGGGCAGGACGGTCCTCTCGCCGACCGCCCGGCCTTCGACGACATCATCCAAGGGGGCTGCGGCCTTGCCGGACTCGAGGAGGCGAGAGACGGCGAAGCGCACTTTGTCCCGACCCTTGCCGGCGACAAGACCGTCGGCTTGACGATGGTCTATGCGGTTCTGGCGGCGCTCGTCGAGCGGGCGCGGACGGGTGAAGGACAGGCGGTCGAGGTGCCGATGCTCGAAGTGATGACCGCCTTTGTTCTCGCCGAGCATATGGGCGGCATGACATTCGAGCCGCCTCTCGGGGCGCCCGGCTATTTGCGCACGCTCGGGCCCCATTGCCGGCCGCACAAGACCGCCGACGGGCATATCTGCCTCCTTCCCTATACGAAGAGGCACTGGCACGACTTCTTTATGATCGCCGGCCGGCCGGAACTTGTGGACGATCCCCGTCTCGCCGACATCGCGACTCGCTCCCGCCATGTCGGAGAGCTTTATGCGCTCGTCGCCGAATGCGTGCGGGGCGCGCCGGCCGCGGTCTGGCTCGCAAAGCTGAAAGCGGCCGACATCCCATGCGGCCCGGTCAATCGTCTCTCGGATTTACCGAACGACGAGCAGCTTTCTGCGGTCGATTTCCTGCCGCTCGTCGATCACCCCTCCGAAGGCAAGATCCGGATGGCGCGGCCCCCGGTCAAGTTCGCAGGCGCCCGTTCCGAACCGCGGCGCCCGGCCCCGCGCCTCGGCGAGCACTCGCGCGAGATCCTTGCCGAAGCGGGGCTCGGAAGGGAGGAGATCGCGGATCTCTTCGCCAAACGCGTCGCGCGCGAACCCGAGGATTGAAGGGCGCGCCATGCGGCTTTGCGACGAGGAACAGGCGATGCGGGCGGGTGCGCTCGGAGAGCCGCGGCGCTGGGCGATCGCGCACCAGATCGCGGTCGGCGAATTTTTCGACGCCGAGGATTTCGTTCCGGTGCGGGCGGCGCACATCATGGCCGACACCGAATCCCTGGGCGAAAGCGGCGTCCGGTTTCTCGAAACCCTCGCCGCCGCGCCTGCCGCCGAGCGGCGGGTGCGCGTTCCGACGACGAGCGACCCCAGAGGGGTCGATTTCGCCCTTTGCCGCCGTCTTGGCCACAGCGATGAGGCGGCGTCGCTCGAAGCGCGGACGATCGCGGCGTTTTCGGCCTTCGGCGTCCTCATGACCGACACCTGCATCAATTATCAGACGATCCTGCCGGCCAGCCGAGGCGAGCACTGGGCGTGCGGCGACACCGGGGTGGCGATCTATTCGAACAGCGTCTGCGGCGCGCGCACCAACTTCGAAGGCGGACCTTCCGCGCTCGCGGCGGCGCTCACCGGCCGCGTTCCGCGCTACGGCTTTCATCTCGACGCTTGGCGGCGCCCGACGCGGCGCTTTCGCCTCGCCGTCGCGCCGCGCGATCTCTCGGAATGGGGAGCTTTGGGCGGCATCGTCGGCGAAGGCTGCGGCT
>JAKAOO010000254.1 GCA_021812165.1 Pseudomonadota bacterium
TTGCCGGTGCCGCGCGCGCCCCATAAGAGCGCGTTGTTGGCGGGAAGCCCCGAGGCGAAGCGGAGCGTGTTTTCGAGGAGGATGTCGCGCACGCGGCCGATCCCGCGCAAAAGGGCGAGCGGCACCCGGTTGACGGCGATGACGGGCTCCAACGTTTCGCTCTCGGCATGCCAGAGAAAGGCGTCGGCGGCGTCGAGGTCGGGAACCGCGTAAGAGGGCGGAGCCAGGCGTTCGAGCGCCTCGGCGATCCGCTTCAAGAGTGGCAGGGCTTCTCGTTCGTTCATATCTGTGTCGTCGGGCATATCGGTGTCGTCGGGATCGGTGCTTGCGGCAAAGGCGCGACGCTACCACGTCCTCGGTAAACACGCGATCCCGGCCTTCGGCGGAGCGCCATTGCTCTTTTTGTGGGCATCGCGTAGGAATTTAGAAAGGCGCAGCCGCGTCGCTGCGCCTTCCGGCTTGAAACGAGGATCGAGGCGCAAGGTGGCGCGACAATGATGCTGATACCCCCCGCCTTTGCCCAAGGCGTGACGAGTTTTTTCGGAGGCCAGAGCGTGGCTTTGCAGATGCTGCCTCTGGTTTTGATCTTTGTCGTATTCTATTTCCTGCTCATCCGGCCGCAGCAGAAGAAGGCAAAAGACCACAAGGCGATGCTCGAGGCCTTGCGGCGCGGCGACCGGGTGGTGACCGGAGGCGGGATCATCGGAACGGTCTCCAGGGTTCTGAGCGCCGAGGAAGTTCAGATCGACATCGCCGAGAATGTTCGGGTTCGCGTCCTGCGCAGCACCATTGCGAGCGTGCTTTCGAAGCCCGAACCGGCGCCGCGCGAGAGCGCCAAGGAGCGCGATACGGCGAAGGAGCGCGAGAGCGCCAAGCGCGAGGACGAAACCGCCCCCCGCGAGGTCGATAAGGTCTGAAACGAGGTTCCCCTTTCAATGCTCTATTTCGCACGATGGAAGGTCCTCCTCATCGTCGGCGTCTGCGCGCTCGGCGTGCTGCTCTCGCTCCCGAACCTTTTCAGCCGCTCGTTTCTTGCCGGCCTTCCGCGCTTTCTTCCCCATAAGCAGGTGGCGCTCGGGCTTGATTTGCGCGGCGGCTCCTACATGCTCCTCAAGGTCGATTTCGCGCAGGAGCAGCACGAAGAACTCCGGTCGACGATCAATCGCGTGCGCAATGCGTTGCTCGACGCCAACATCGGCTATACCGGCCTCAAGGTTGCGGGCGAGGAAATCCATTTCAAAATTCGGCAGGCGGGCCGCATCGACGGCGCGCAAGCGGTTTTGCGCAAAATCGATCCGGAGCTCCAGGTCACCATCAAAAGCGACGGCGAAGGGATGATGCGCTACAACCCGGTTGCCATCCGGTCGCGGCGCCTCCAGGCGGTCAGCCAATCGATCGAAATCATCCGCCGGCGCATCGACGAAACCGGGGTGAAGGAGCCGACGATCGAACGGCAGGGCGAGGATCGCATCCTCGTCGAGCTGCCCGGCATCGGCAATCCGGAGCACATCAAAAAGCTCATCGGCCGCACCGCCAAACTGACCTTTCAGCTCGTCGACACCGGCGCCTCGCTCGCCTCGGCGCAGGCGGGAAACCTGCCTGCGGGCGACGAGGTTCTTCCCGCCGCGGCGGGAGCAGGCGGCGAGAGCGCCTATGTCGTGCGCCGCCGCGTCGTCGTCGGAGGCGGCCAACTCGTCGATGCGCAGGCGACGTTCCAGAACAACGAGCCGGTCGTCAGCTTCCGCTTCAACTCGCTGGGCGCCCGGCGGTTCGGCGACGTGACGCGCGAGAATG
This sequence comes from Pseudomonadota bacterium, assembly GCA_021812165.1. Lineage (GTDB taxonomy): Bacteria > Pseudomonadota > Alphaproteobacteria > ATCC43930 > CGMCC-115725 > AP-15. Next base: position 1,795 of record JAKAOO010000254.1, read on the forward strand.
TCGGCAAGCCGTTCGCGATCGTCCTCGACAACAAGGTCATCAGCGCTCCCGTCATCCGCGAGCCGATCCTCGGCGGAAGCGGCATCATCTCAGGCAACTTCACCGTGCGCTCGGCGAGCGACCTCGCACTCTTGCTGCGCGCGGGCGCGCTCCCGGCTCCCCTCACCACTCTTGAAGAGCGGTCGGTCGGCCCGTCGCTCGGCGCCGACTCGATCCATGCCGGCGCGCTCGCCAGCATCGTCGGGGTGACGCTCGTCGTCGTCTTCATGTTTCTCTTTTACGGCCTCTTCGGCCTTTTCGCCGACATCGCGCTCTTTTTCAACTTGTGCCTGATGGTGGGGACCCTGTCGGTTCTGGGCGCGACGCTGACGTTGCCGGGCATCGCCGGCATCGCGCTGACGATGGGGATGGCGGTTGACGCCAATGTTCTGATTTATGAGCGGATCCGCGAAGAGCTGCGCGCGGGGCGTTCGACCCTCTCGGCGCTCGACGCCGGCTTCAAGCGCGCCTTCGGCACGATCTTCGACAGCCATTTCACGACGCTTGTCGCCGGCGGTCTGATGTTCTGGCTGGGCTCGGGCCCGGTGAGAGGCTTTGCGGTGACGCTCAGCATCGGCGTTCTGACCTCGCTCTTCTCGGCCATCCTCGTGACGAGGCTTCAAATCGTCACCTGGCTGCGCCAGACGAAACCGAAGGAAATCCCGATCTGATGCAAAGGGTCGATAGAAGGCCAACAAGAAAATGAAACCGTTTATCGTCGTTTTTCGGCGCCCGCCGCAGATCGACTTTATGCGCCTGCACAGGTTCGGGTTTGTATTCTCGGCGTTCCTGATCCTCGCCTCGATCGGCCTCTTTATGACGGTCGGGCTCAATTACGGGATCGACTTCGTCGGCGGCACCATGATGCAGGTGCGGGTCAAGACGCAAACGGCGGATCTTGCGAAAATGCGGGGAGAGCTCGACCGGCTCGGGCTCAACGCGTCGCTGCAGGGGTTCGGCTCGCCGCGCGACGTTCTGATCCGCCTGCCGCGCCAGCCGGGCGGCAACGCCGCGCAGGAGAAGGCGGTCGAAAACGCGAGGAAGGCTCTCGGACCGGGCATCGAATATCGCAGCGTCGAAACCGTCGGGCCCACGGTCGGCCATGAGCTGATCCGCGCCGGCACCATCGCGACCGTCCTCGCCCTCTTTGCGATCGCCGCGTACATCTGGTTTCGCTTCGAGTGGCAGTTCGGCATCGGCGGCATGGTGTCGACGCTCCACGACGTCGTCACCACGGTCGGCATATTCGCGCTCTTTCACCTCGAATTCAACCTGACGACGCTCGCCGCCATCCTCACCGTCGCCGGCTATTCCGTCAACGACACGGTCGTCATTTACGATCGGGTGCGCGAAGACTTGCGCAAATACCGCACGATGCCGTTCGGCGAACTCCTCAACCTCGCGGTCAACGAGACTTTGTCGCGGACGATCCTCACCGTCGCTACGGTCGCGCTTGCCGTTCTCTCGCTCCTCATTTTCGGCGGCCCGGTTTTGCGCGGCTTTACCATCGCCATGTTGTGGGGCATCGGCATCGGCACCTATTCCTCGATCTTCATCGCGGCGCCGATCCTCTATTACGTGCAGCCAAACCGCGCCGCGATCGCCCAGGCCGCCGCCGAAGGGACCAAGGCGCGGCCTTCGCGCGCCCGCTCCTGACGCGCGGGATGCCGATGTGGATTTGACCCCGATCGTTCCGGCGGGACGGCAGATCATCGAGCGCTATGGCCCGGCCGGGTTCCGCGTCAGCGGCGTCGTCTATCGCAGTTCCGTGCTCGTTTTACCGGACCGCACGCTCGAATGGCCCGCCGCTTCGGCGCTGGCGGTCTCGATCGAAACTCTCGCGCCCGTTTTCGCGCATGGCGAGGTCGAGATCCTGATTCTGGGCCTCGGGAAAAGCGGCGGTCTTTTAGGGCGGGAGCTGCGGGCGCGCCTCAAGGAGATCGGGATCGCGTTCGAGGCGATGGATACCGGGGCGGCGTGCCGCACCTACACCGTCTTGTCGAGCGAAGATCGCCCGGTCGCGGCGGCTCTCATCCGCCCGCTCTGAGAAGACGCGCCCAAAGAGCCTCAAACCTCGACGAGTTCGATCGCTTCGCGGGAGGGACCTTCGATCATGATCGCATGCGTCTCGCCGAGCGGGTAGCGTCGTTCGAGGAATGTCACCCCCTCGCTCTCGAGTTTCCTCGTCCAGGCGTCGAGATCGCCGACGGCGAGGGCGATGTGATCCTGGAGCTGACCGCGGCTTGCCGCGAGCGGCTCCTCCCCTTGGTTCGGATAGATGAGAAAGGCGACATCGCCGAAAAGCGCTCCCGCCCGCGGCTCGCGCACCATGCCTTCGAGATCGAGAGCGGGCCAGGTGCGTTCGCGCGCGCGCGGCGCCTTTCCTTCCGCTCCGCCTGAAACGGTCGGGGTAAAGGGCGCGTAGACCGCTGCGCGGAGGTGCCTTTGATACCAAAGAAGGGCGGAAAGCGGCTCCTCTTCGAAGAAGTGGACGTGATTGAAGCGTTCGGCCGGATGGTCTCCGGCATATTCGACGATCGCGCCGTCGGGCCCTCGCATATAGGCAAATCCGGCCCCGCCCTTGGGGCGAATTCCTTTGGCCTTCGCCTCGGCGATCTCGGCTTTCGTGCGCCCGAGGGTGCCGCCGGCGCCGGGCCAGGTGTCGCTGCTGATGAGAACCGAGCCCTCTTCTTCGGAAGTGTAAAGGGGGAGAAGCTCGACCTCGCGGCGGCCCTCGAAGGTGCGAAGGCGTTCCCTTGCGTCCTTGACATGCCAGCCGAAATGCCAGATCGCGCTTTGCGGCGCAATCGGCGGCGGCTCGGCGACCTTCG
>JAKAOO010000255.1 GCA_021812165.1 Pseudomonadota bacterium
CTTTTCCGCCGCGGCCAGCAACAGCGCGAGATCGCGGAAGCGCTTCCCGCCGAGCCGGTAAAGCGCGTGCTTCTGCTCGCGCTCGCCGCCTTGCGGATCGAGAGGATACGGCGGGGCAAGCCCGTAAAGCCGATCGCGCTGGCGGTTTGAGAAACGCAGCCGCCGCCCGAGCGCGTTCGCCCCTTCGCCATCGACTTCGACGAGCGCCGCCAGTCGCAAGAGCGGGTCGCACTCGGGCTCGATCGATAGGAGCCGCTTCAGCCGGCGGAGCTCCTTCGCCTCCGGCAAGAGGACGGCGAGCACCCCGTCCCGCTGCATCATCTCGAGAGCGGCGAGGGGGCCGCGGGCCGCGAGAAGTTTCAACAGCTCCTGCGCGACGCGCTCGGCGGAAAGCCTCGGCAAGAGGTCTTTTGCCGCGCGGCAGGCCGCTCGCGCCTCTTCATCGCCCGCTCCTCCGCCGAACCAAGCCTCGAAGCGGTAATAGCGCAGGAGCCGCAAAACGTCTTCGGCAATGCGTTTTCGGGCGTCGCCCACGAACCGCACGCGTCCTTTGCGCAGATCCGCCAGGCCGCCGACGGGGTCGAAAATCCTGCCCTCGGCGGACAGAAAAATCGCATTCATCGTAAAGTCGCGGCGCGCTGCGTCGGCGGCCCAATCCGCATCGAAAGCGACCAGGGCATGGCGGCCGAAGGTTTCGACATCGCGGCGCAACGTCGTGATCTCGAAATGGCGCGGCGGCACGACCGCCGTGATGGTGCCATGGGAGAGACCCGTCGGAACGACCTTGATGCCTTTCTTTTGCAAGAGATCCATGACGTCTTGGGGAGCGGCCGGGGTGGCAAGATCGATATCCCCGACCGGCAGACCCAAGAGAGCGTCGCGAACCGCGCCGCCGACAAAGCGCGCTTCGACCCCCTCGGCGGCAAAGGCTTGCAACACCTGCCGCGTCGCCGCTTCGTCCATCCAGGGCTGCACCACCGGCGGCGCTTTCGTCATTGGCCGGGCCGCGGCTTGATGTGCCCAGGGACGATGTGCCCGGGGACGATGTGCCCGGGGACGATGTGCCCGCCCACCCAGCGCGGCGGCACATAAACGCCGTTCTCGGGGCTGCCGAAATCGAACGCGGCGAGCAGGAGCACGATCACCACAAGCAATGCCCCGGCGCCGGCAAGCCACACCCACGGCAGCCTCGTCCACTCGACGGCTCCGCGCGGACGCGCGCTCGTAACCCACAAGAGATAGAGCGCCGTCGGCAAAAGAAGCGGCAGAATGATTTCGAGGACAACCTGCAGCATGCACTCAGGCGGTCGAAAGCACCTCGAAGAGGTTGATGAGAATGGCTGCCGTCGCGCCCCAGATGTTGCGGTTCTCGTACGGCAGGACAAAAAAGGTGCGGCGCCTCTCGCCGTCGATGCGCTCGGCGCGCCGGTGATTTTTCGGATCGAGAATATAAGAGAGAGGAACCTCGAACACCTCGGCCACCTCGAAAGGGTCGATGGCGAGCGAGAACGCGGGCGCCACGATCCCCACTACGGGCGTGATGACGAACCCCGAAGACCCGGTGAGGTAGGGATCGAGCCGTCCGACGACCGTGATATGCTCCGCGGCGAGCCCGATCTCTTCCAGACTCTCGCGCAAGGCCGCCGCGGTCGCGTCAGGATCGCCCGGCTCGATGCTTCCTCCGGGGAACGAGATCTGCCCGGCATGGTCCGCAAGATGGTCGGTTCTTTGGGTAAGGAGCACCGTCATGCCGCCGGGGCGATCCACAAGCGGTACCAGAACCGCCGCCCGCCGCGTGTTGCTGGCCGCTACCCGATCGCGGGCATCGAGCGCACGCGCCGCCCGCCGCAACGCCACCGCCTGCGAGGAGTCGGCGCAACCGCGGCCGCCCTCCTCCAAGGTTCGCGCGAACCGCGCGATCAGCCGATCTCTCGTCAAGCCCAAAAGCCCTTTCCTGCTCTTTCCCCGCGCGTCTTACTATATAGGGTGAAGCTCAGGGCTCGCAGCGACTTCGACTGCCGAAAGGCGGCTCTTCCCGCGGTCACAATATGGTCGCGATTTGGTGCGAGGATCGGCGCCGGCTCGCGGCCGAACGTAACGGTGCCGAAACGCGAATGCTCCCTGCTGGCGAGGTGCGCGGCCGCGAATGCCGGCCGAGAGGGTGATCGATGCGGCGGCGCCGGGGCGAGGGCGCGGGGGTGGCGCAGCCGGCCGCCCGGAGGGTGGCGGATCGCGAACCAGCCTTGAGGAAGGATCGAACCCTTTGATGTCGACTGCCCCCGCCCTCCCTTCCCAATCGGATCTCGTTCGCGAGATCGAACTCCTGGGCGAGCGCCTCGCCCTCGTTCGCGAACGCATCGGCACCATAATTTTCGGCCAGCACGAGGTGATCGAAGAGGCTCTCATCACTCTGCTCTCGGGCGGTCACGCGCTCCTCATCGGCGTCCCGGGTCTCGCCAAGACCCGACTCGTCGAGACATTGGGGGCGATCCTCGAGCTCGAAGACAAGCGCATCCAATGCACACCCGATCTGATGCCGGCCGATATCCTCGGCTCGGAGGTGCTGGAGGAAAGCGAAAGCGGCCGGCGTTCGTTTCGCTTTATTCCCGGGCCGATTTTCTGCCAGCTTCTGATGGCCGACGAGATCAACCGCGCGAGCCCGCGCACGCAATCGGCGCTTCTGCAAGCGATGCAGGAGGGCCGCGTCTCGGTCGCGGGCGCCTATCACCCGCTGCCGCGTCCTTTCCACGTTCTCGCAACCCAGAACCCGCTCGAACAGGAGGGCACGTATCCGCTTCCGGAGGCGCAGCTCGACCGCTTCCTCTTGCAGATCGATGTCGATTACCCCGACCTCGATGCGGAACGGCAAATGCTGGTCGCCACGACCGGGGTTGAAGAGGAGGCGCCGCGCCCGGCAATGACTGCCTCGGATCTGGTCGCGGCGCAACGTCTCGTTCGCCGCATCCCGGTCGGCGAGAAGGTGGTCGAGGCGATCCTTTCTCTCGTCCGCTCGGGCCGGCCCGGAGCCGCGAGCGGCGCCCGCCGCTTTGTTTCCTGGGGGCCGGGGCCGCGCGCCAGCCAGGCCTTGATGCTCGCCTGCCGCGCGCGCGCGCTGATCGACGGCCGATTCAGCCCTTCGCTCGACGACGTTGTGGCGCTCGCGCCGCCGGTGCTGCGTCACCGCATGGCGATCAGCTTTGCGGGCCGCGCCGAGGGCATCGCCATCGCCCAAGTCATCGCCGAGATGACGGCGCCCTTCACATGACGGCCGCCCTCCCGTGAGTTCTTCGCCGCAAAGGCCGGGCCGGTTCGCGATCGCGCGCGGCCCTTCGCCGCCGCCCTCGCGGCGGCATCGCGGCGAAGAGCTTGCCTCATCCCTGCCCCCTCTCCTCATTGCCGCCGAGCGCGTCGCGGCAACCGTGGCGCAGGGGGTTCACGGCCGGCGCCGCGTCGGCCAAGGCGATGCGTTTTGGCAATTTCGCCAATACCAGCCGGGTGACGCGGCGGCTCGGATCGATTGGCGAGAGAGCGCCAAAACGCAACGCCTTTATGTGCGCGAAAGCGAATGGGAGGCGGCGCAAAGCGTGTGGTTGTGGTGCGACGCGTCGGCGTCGATGGACTACAGCTCCTCGCGCTATGTCGCCGCCGGCTCCATGCCGACGAAACGAGAGCGCGCCGAACTCTTGCTGTTGGCGCTCGCAAGCCTTCTCGTGCGCGGCGGCGAGCAGGTGAGCCTTCTCGGCAGCGGTTCTCCTCCCCTCAGCGGCGAGTTGGCGCTCTCGCGCCTCGCCGAACTCCTCTCGCGCGATGCGCGCGCTCAAACCAGCCTGCCCCCTTTCAAGGCTTTGCCGCGCGGCGCCGAGCTTGTCCTTTTCGGCGATTTTCTTGCGCCGCTCGCCGAAGTGCGGGAGGCGATCGGCCGTTTTGTCGCCGCCGGACAGAAGGGTCACCTCATGCAGATCGCCGATCCGGCCGAAGAGGATCTGCCGTTTCTGGGTCGCGTCCGCTTCTTCGGGATTGAAGAGCGCGAGGAGCTGGTCATCGGTCGGGTCGAGGGCATCAAGGAAGACTACACCGAGCGCTTTCGGCGGCATCGCGAAAGCCTCAAGGCGCTGGCGCGCGCTTATGGCTGGGGTTTCGGCTTTCATCGCACGGACAGGCCGCCGCAGCTCGCCTTGCTTTCCCTTTACAACGCCCTCTCGCAGAAAGGCGCGCCCTGAGAATGCTGGCCTTTGGGGCCTTCGCTTTCGCTGCGCCAACCGTGCTTTTGGCGATCGCCGCGCTGCCGGTCCTCTGGTGGCTGGTGCGGGTGACGCCGCCCGCGCCGCGCCGCATCTTTTTCCCGGCGATTCGGCTTTTGCGCGGCCTTCACCCGCGGGAAGAGGAGCCGGCGCGCACGCCGCCGTGGTTGCTGGCGTTGCGCCTCTTTCTCGCGTTTCTGGTCATTCTCGCGTTCGCGCGCCCGCTCATCCATCCGCACGCGAAGCTCGCCTCCTCCGGCCCCGTCATTCTCGTCGTCGATAACGATTGGGCCGCCGCCGCGGATTGGGCAGAGCGCAAATCGGCCTTGCTCGGGATCGTTTCCGAGGCCGGGCGCGAAGGCCGCCGAATTCTTTTCCTGCCGACCGCGGCTCCCTCTGGG
>JAKAOO010000048.1 GCA_021812165.1 Pseudomonadota bacterium
CAAAGGAGGCGGTGCTGAGCCCGTTTTCGAGGACGCAGGTGAAATAGGTGTCGAGAGCCTCGGCCATCGGCGCCGCCGCCGGCCGGCCGTGGATCATGCGCAGGAGGTCGGCGGTGGTCGCAAGATCGGGGTCGGGCGGCAGGGGAGGGTGCTGCCTCGCCGCCCGCAGGAGGGCCGCAATCGCGACCGGCATCGCGGCGAGGATTTCCGCGGGCGTGCTGTCGGCGGGCAGGAACGCGATCGCGAGCCGCACGGCTTCCGCGAGCGGCAAGGGCTTTGCCGCTTCGAGCCACGCGCCGAGGCGCTCGAAAGCCTTCTCTCGGCCTTTGCCGAGTGCTTCCCGGACGGCGTCGCGGGAAAGGCCCGTTCCGGCGAAACCCTCCCACAAGAGAGCGACCGTGCCTTCGTACCCGTATTCGCGCACCGCCTCTTCGAGCGCGTGACCGCGAAAGACGAGAGTGCCGCGCGCGTCGTCGCTCTCGGAAAGCACGGTCTGCGCCACGATCACCCCTTCGAGCCCGCTGTCCATTGCCGTATCCTCTGAGCCCTGCGGCGCCATTTGCCGGCGCTTGGAGCGCTTCTGTCAATCCCGCGGAGACAAGGAATGTCGGCAATCCTACCGAGCGCACCTCCCGAGCGAAGAGGCCCGATCGAGCGCTTCTTTCGCCTTACGGAAAACGGGACGACGGTGCGGACCGAGATCCTCGCCGGCATCACGACCTTCCTCACCATGGCCTATATCATCCTCGTCAATCCGCAGATCCTCGGCGCCTCGGGAATGGATAAGGGCGCCGTTTTTGTCGCGACCTGCCTTTCCTCGGCCTTCGCGACCCTCGTCATGGCGCTTTTTGCGAATTATCCGCTCGCTCTCGCTCCGGGAATGGGGCTCAACGCCTATTTCTCCTACACCGTCGTCAAGAGTCTCCATTTCCCCTGGCAGGTGGCTTTGGGGGCGGTCTTCATCTCGGGGGCGGTGTTTTTCGTTTTGAGCGTGACGCGGGTGCGCGAGTGGATCATCAACGCCATTCCGATGTCGCAAAAGGTGGCGATTTCGGCCGGGATCGGTCTCTTTCTCGGCATCATCGCGCTCGAAAACGCTGGCATCGTCGCCGCCGATCCTGCGACCCTCGTCACCCTCGGCAACGTGAAGGCGCCGGGCGCCCTGCTCGCCGCCCTCGGCTTCATCGCGATCATCGCGCTCGACCGGCGGCGCGTGCCGGGCGCCATCATGCTCGGCGTCGTCGGCACCGCCGCGGCGGGAATGCTCCTTCACGTCTTCCCCTTTGCCGGCATTTCGAGCCCGCCTCCGAGCCTCAAACCGACCTTTCTCGCCCTCGACCTCAAAGGCGCGCTCAAGACCGGTCTCATGACGATTGTCTTTGTCTTCCTCTTCGTCGATCTCTTCGACAATACGGGAACCCTCGTCGGAGTCGCCTACCGCGCCGGCTTTATCGGGAAGGACGGCCGCATCCCGCGGCTGAACCGCGTTCTCATTGCCGACTCGCTGGCGACGATGGCGGGGGCGCTCCTCGGCACTTCCACGGTAACGAGCTATATCGAGAGCGCCGCCGGGGTGAAGGCCGGAGGCCGCACCGGCCTCGTCGGCGTCATCGTCGCCCTCCTTTTCCTGTTGAGCCTCCCCTTCGCGCCGCTCGCGGAATCGATCCCGGCCGCCGCGACGGCGCCCGCTCTTCTGTTCGTCGCCTGCCTCATGGCGCGCGGTCTCGCCGAACTCGACTGGGAAGATCCGACCGAATATGCCCCGGCGGTGGTGACGGCGCTCGTCATGCCTCTCACCTTCTCGATCGCCAACGGCATCGCCTTCGGTTTCATCACCTACACCGCGGCGAAGCTTCTTTCCGGTCGCTTTGATGAAGCCCGCCCTTCGCTCTTGTTCCTGTCCCTCATTTTTCTTGTCAAATATGCGGTGCTTTGAAGAAAAACGCGTGACGTGTGAGACGGAGATTGCGTAGGATCGTCTCGTTCTGCACGGGAGCGGCGATTAGCCGCGGCCCCAGGTTCCGGGAGGAAGAGGCAAAGAGGAAGGCAGGGTTTTACAGCCCTGCCTTCTCCCGTCTTTGCGGCAGAGCGTCCGCTCAAGGGGCTCCGCCAAGACAGCAGCCTGAATGCCGGCTATCCTCCGGGACCGCCGGCGAGCGAAAAGGAGCGAGAAGAGAGAGCCATGACCGTCCGCCGTGGTTACCATTTTTTCCAAAACCCCGGTCCGACCAACATCCCCGAACGCGTTCTGCGGGCGATGGATCGCGGCGTCATCGATTTCAACGGCGCCGAGTTCAAAGCCATTTCCGGGGAGTGCTTTGCCGGCTTGAAACGGATCTTCAAGACCGAGGCGCCGGTCCTCGCCTACGCCGCCACGGGACACGGAGCGTGGGAATCGGCGCTCATGAACGTCTTCTCGCCGGGCGACCACGTCCTCGTCGTCGAAAGCGGATTCTTCTCGATGAACTGGGCGATGCGCGGCGAAAGCTTCGGGCTCAAGGTCGAAACGCTTCCCAACGACTGGCGTCTTCCCGCCGATCCCAAACGGCTCGAAGCGCGGCTCAACGAGGACCGCGAGCACCGCATCAAAGGGGTCCTCGCGATCCACAGCGAGACCTCGACCGGGGTCGCTCATCCGATCGCGGAACTGCGGCGCGCGATCGATGCCGCGCGGCATCCCGCGCTCTTTCTCGTCGATACCATCTCTTCGCTCGCCTCGTTCGATTTCCGCATGGACGAATGGGGGGTCGATGTCGTCGTCGCCGGCTCGCAAAAGGGGCTGATGTTGCCGACGGGCATGGCGTTTATCGGGGTGAGCCATAAGGCGCTCGCGGCCGCCCAAGAAGCGAAGCTGCCGCGGGTTTACTGGGATTGGCGGCGGCTTCTCGAAGGCAGTTCGCAGTCGCTTTGGAACGGCACCGCCCCCGTCCATTTCTTTTACGGCCTCGCGGAAGCGCTGCGGATGATCGAGGAGGAAGGGCTCGAAAACGTTTTCGCCCGCCACCATCGCCTCGCCGAAGCGACGCGGCGCGCGGTCGAAGTGTGGCGCCGCAACGACGGGCCGGAGTTTTACTGCCTCGACCCGCGCGCGCGCTCCGACACGGTGACGGCGGTCTGGCTCCCCGACGGCTGCGACGCCGATGAGGTGCGCGCGATCGCTCTCGACCGATTCAACGTGTCATTGGGTGGCGGGCTCGAACGCTTGAAGGGCCATCTTGTCCGCATCGGCCATCTGGGCGACCTCAACGAGCCGATGATCTTGGGCTCGCTCGCCGCAGTCGAGATGGCGTTCGAAATCGCCGGCGTCCCGCACGGCAAAGGCGGGGTCGCGGCGGCGATGGAGTACCTCGTCCGCGGCGAGTGAGGCGTCTCTCCTTCTAGCGGCGCGCGAGACGCGTCGTGCGATAAACGGCTTCGAGCGCCACCCTGAAGCCGATGCTTTCGAGCGTCAGCTCGCCCTCTTCGACGCTCATGGGGCGCTTTGGCCAACTCCCGTCCGGGTTGCGCCGCAAAAGCTCGGCGCCGATCGCCGCCGTCTTGAGCACCAGGATCTCCTTGACGCCGGGGATCGTCGTATAGGCCCAGACATTGGCCCAAGTCTCGGCCTGGTTGGTCGGCGAAAGGATTTCGACGAGAAGAACGGGATCCGTGAGCGCCGCCTCTTCGCTTTCATAAGGGGAGCAGGTCACCGCGAGATCGGGAACGCGGATATTGGTGTCGGACTGGACGTGCGGGATGACGCCCGGTGTCACGACCAGCGTGCAAGGGATCGAATGCTCGTCGAGATGGTTGCGGATAAGGCTGCCAAGCTCGCCCTGGATCGTGCCATGGGTGCGGTTGGCGGGCGCCATCGCCTGGGGCTCGCCATCGACGAGCTGCCACATTTCCGGGCCCGGAGGGTTCCAGGCCAGAAACTCCGCCACTGTCATCCGCACCGGGATCTTCAAGGCCGCGGTCATGAGCGAAGTCTAGCACACGATCCGGCTGTCGTAAGCGGAATCGGCGGCGTTCCCGGCGCCTTGCACCGGCCGGGCGATCCTTAGATAATTACTTCGGTAATTGCAACAGAGCGCCTCTGCGATGGCGAACGTGGTTACCATCAACCGTCCCGACGTCGTCGCTCTCATCGAGCGGGCGGCGGATGAGCTCACGCATGGCAACAAGACCGAGGCGGTCGCTTTGGCGGTGCGGCGCCTGCTCGAAGCGGAAGCCCGAGCGGGCTCGTTGTTCGGAGCGCATCCCGGATCGGTGCGCGTGCGCGAAGGCGTCGATCTCACAGAACCCGCTCTCGACATCGCGCCCGACGCCGAGACCGGCCGCGAGGTTGAGCGGTGAATGAGACTCTCCTGCTCGACACCCATGTTGCCCTTTGGCTCGACAGCGGGGACCATCGCCTTGGCGCCCCAGTCCGTGCTTTGATCGACGGCTCCTGGCAAAGCGGGGGAATGATTTATCTGAGCGCGGTTTCCGCTTGGGAAATTGCGCTTCTGGTAGACACCGGACGGATCGATCTCGATGTTGCGGTGGAGGCATGGGTCGAGCGCTTGCTCAATCGTCCCGGCGTCGAGGCCATTCCGCTCAGCCACCGCGCAGCCTGCCGCAGCTATCGCTTGCACCCTCTTGAGCATCGCGATCCCGCCGACCGGCTCCTCATCGCTACGGCAATCGAGCTTGCCTGCCCGCTCGTCACTGACGACGAACGCATCAAACGCTTCGCTAAGAGGCACGGCAGGCAATACGGCTTTTCCGTTGCGGCGTGAGCGCCGGCGCACCGGCGGCGGCTCGCGCGCCGCGGGCCTCATTCGGCGTTTGCCGCGCCTTCTGGAGAATTTTGCTCCGCATGAGCCTTGACGGGCCTTGCGAACCAAAGTAGAACGCCCCATAATGTTTATTGTTTGTTCCGTAAGCGGCGGGCGGAGGGCTTTATGCTGACGAAGAAGCAACGCGAGCTGTTGCTGTTCATCAATCAAACTCTCCTCGAGACCGGCATCTCGCCTTCCTTCGACGAGATGAAGGAGGCCCTCTCCTTGAAATCGAAATCGGGCATCCACCGTCTCATCAACGGGCTCGAAGAGCGCGGCTTTATCCACCGCTTGCCGCATCGGGCGCGCGCGCTCGAAGTGATCCGCTTGCCGGAAGACAGCGGCGCGGCGGCGCCTCGTGACGGCAGACGCGGCGCCGATGGCGCGCCCGCCTCTCTCGATGGATTGAGGGCAACCCGCACCCCGCCCGCTGCCGCGGCTGCAAAAGGCTTTTCCGCGACCGTGATCCGCGGCGATTTCACGTCTCAGCTTCCCGGCGCTCCGGTCGCCGCCGATGCCGAGGCCGTCGAACTGCCGCTTTACGGGCGGATTGCCGCCGGCACGCCGATCGAGGCGCTGCGCGACGCGAGCACGACGATCAGCATCCCGGCGGGCATTCTCGGTCGGGGCGAGCATTACGCGCTCGAAATCGAGGGCGACAGCATGATCGAGGCCGGGATCCTCGACGGCGACACCGTCATCCTCGAGCGGAGCGACACCGGAGAAAACGGCGCGATCGTCGTCGCCCTTATCGACAAGAGTGAGGTCACTCTCAAAAGACTGCGCCGGCGCGGCGCCTCGATCGCCCTCGAACCGGCAAACAAAGCCTACGAGACGCGCATCTTCGGGCCCGACCGGGTCGAGGTGCAGGGCCGGCTCGTCGCGCTTTTGCGGCGTTATTGACGGTTCTCGACAAGGACGGGGCGGCGTGTGCCGCCTCCATTGCGGTATTTTCTCTTTGCGCTTGCACCGGCACGCCGGCAGCGCTCTATTTGCGCGAGGCGCCTCGGCTGGACGGGAGTTGAGAGCGATGCGCGGCCTTATGGGCGAAAAGCCGCTTCTCGTGTCGTCCTTGATCGCTCATGCCGCGCGCGTGCACGCGGACACCGAGATCGTTTCGCGCACCGTCGAAGGGCCGATCCACCGCTACACCTATGCCGAATCCGAACGCCGCGCGAAACGCCTCGCGAGGGCGCTCATCCGGCTCGGGATCGAGCCCGGGGACCGCGTCGCCACGCTCGCCTGGAACGGCTACCGCCATTTCGAGCTTTATTACGGGATCTCCGGCATCGGCGCCGTCTGTCACACGATCAATCCGCGCCTTTTCGACGAGCAGATCGTCTACATCGTCAATCACGCGCAGGACCGCCTCATCTTCGTCGAGTCGACGTTTCTTCCTCTGGTCGAGAGACTTGCCCCGCGGTTCCCAAAGGAGTGCCGTTTCATCCTTTTGAGCGAAGGAGAGACGAGCCTGCCGGTCGAGCGGACCTATGAAGAGCTCATCGCCTCCGAGGAGGAGGCGGATTTCGAATGGCCAGAGTTCGACGAGTGGACCGCCTCTTCTCTCTGCTACACCTCGGGAACGACGGGGAAACCGCGCGGCGTTCTCTATTCTCACCGTTCGACGATCCTCCATAGTCTCGGCTCGGCGCTTCCCGGTGGCATCACGCTTTCCGCGCTCGACGCCGTCGCTCCGGTGGTGCCGATGTTCCACGCCAACGCCTGGGGCAGCTGCTATACGGCGCCGATGGTCGGCGCCAAGCTGGTGTTGCCGGGGCAGCGGCTCGACGGCGAGAGCCTTTACGAGCTCTTCGAAGCTGAAGGGGTGACGTTGAGCCTTGGCGTTCCGACAGTCTGGCTCGGTTTTGACGCCTATCTGCGCGCTTCGGGAAAGCGCTGCTCGACCTTGCGCCGGGTGCTCTCCGGAGGATCGGCCGTCCCCTCCTCGATGATCGAGGGGTTTGCGAAGCGTGACGGCATCGAGGTGTTGCAGGGTTGGGGCATGACCGAGATGAGCCCTCTCGGTTCAACCGGCTCGCTCAAACGAAAGCATTTGGGTCTTGGCGAGAAGGAGCAGCTGGCGGTCAAGGCAAAGGCGGGCCGCCCGCCCTACGGCGTCGAAATGAAGCTCATCGACGACGACGGCCGCGACCTTCCTTGGGACGGCACGGCCGTCGGAGAACTCCTGGTGCGCGGACCTTGGGTGATCAGCGGCTATTACAACGACCCCGAAGCGAGCGCGGCGGCGATGACCGAGGATGGCTGGCTCAAGACCGGCGATGTCGCGGCAATCGACCCCGACGGGTACATGCAGCTCACCGACCGCCGCAAGGACATCATCAAATCGGGCGGCGAATGGATCAGCTCGATCGATCTCGAAAACGCGGCTCTCGCCCACCCCGAAATCGCCGAGGCTGCGGTCATCGCCGTTCCTCACCCGCGCTGGGGCGAAAGGCCGCTTTTGATCGTGGTTCCCAATCCCAATTTCCGGCCGCGCCGCGAGGCGCTTCTCGCCTATCTGGGCGAGCGGTTTGCGCGCTGGATGGTGCCGGACGATGTCGTCGTCGTCGAGGAAATCCCCCACACCGCGACCGGCAAGATCATGAAGAGCCGTTTGCGGGAAATGTTCGCTTCGCACAAGCTGCCGGAGCGCTGATATCCAGGACCTCGGTTGTGAATTCGTTGTTGAAGTTTCAACTTAAGTTAATATCATTCGAATTCTCGAAACGCCCATCCCTCAACGCCGGGAACCCCCGTCCTGATGTTCGAATAGACGAGGTCATAGATTATCTCGTGAACGATTCTTCCGTGCCTCTTAGGCAGCCTGCACCGCCGAGGATAGCGGACTTCGGACCCTTCAAGGGCCAGCGGATCGTTGAGGCGGGCGTCGAGCACGCCGATGCCGTTAGAAAGATAAACGAAGCGCTGCTAAACGGCGATGTGGGCATCTGGGGACGGGTCGAACTGCCAAACCCCGTGCGCCATTTCGACGGGATCGTGCGCCCCATTGAGAAGGAGTATTGGACCGAGGCGAAACTCCACCCGCAAACATGTTTTTATGCGACGGAAGCCAGCCCGCAAACATACGTCCGTGGCTCCTTAGCAGGAACACCACTTGGCCGTCGTGGGCCATGCTATTCTGGGCTAATGCTAAATCGGGACCAGGTATTGAAGCAGTGGCCCCGGCGCTCGATGTGGCGCCGAGCGTGGCGGCTTATCGTTAGGCGTCCCCGCATTACTTACCCCCCGTTTAGCTTCAGCCGATGAGCATTGTCGCCCGCTTCGCCCCGTCGCCCACCGGGTTTCTCCATATCGGAGGCGCCCGCACCGCCCTCTTCAATTGGCTTTTTGCGCGCCACCACGGCGGCGTCTTTCGCTTGCGCATCGAGGACACCGATCGCGCCCGCTCGACGCCCGAAGCGGTCGAGGCGATCATCGACGGGCTTTCCTGGCTCGGGCTCGATTGGGACGGTGAGATCGTCTTTCAGTCCGCCCGCGCCGCGCGCCATGCGGAAATCGCGCAGCAGCTCCTCGCGGCGGGCCGCGCGTATTACTGCTTCTGCACGCCCGAGGAACTGGCGGCGATGCGCGGACTGGCGCGCGCGGAGGGGCGCTCGGTCCGGTATGAGGGCATCTGGCGCGATCGCGACCCTGCCTTGGCGCCGCCCGGGGTGAAACCCGTCATCCGCCTGCGCGCCCGCCAGGAGGGCGCGACCACGATCGAGGATCTCGTCCAAGGCGAGGTGACGGTCGCCAACAGCGAACTCGACGATCTCGTCCTTCTGCGGGCGGACGGCACGGCGACCTACAACCTCTCGGTCGTCGTCGACGACCACGACATGGGCGTCAGCCATGTGATCCGCGGCGACGACCATCTCAACAACGCATTTCGCCAGAGCCAGATTTACGAAGGGCTCGGCTGGCCCGTTCCCGAATTTGCCCATGTGCCTCTGATCCACGGGCCTGACGGCGCCAAGCTGTCGAAGCGCCACGGCGCGCTCGGGGTCGACGCCTATCGCGATCTCGGCTATCTCCCGGAAGCGCTTTTCAACTATCTCCTGCGTCTCGGCTGGAGCCATGGCGACGAGGAGGTCATCAGCCGCGAGGACGCCGTGCGCTGGTTCGACATCGGCGCCGTCGGCCGCGCCGCCGCCCGCTTCGATTTCAAAAAGCTCGACAGCCTCAACGGCCACTATATTCGCGCGGCCGGGGATTGGCGCCTCGTCGATCTGATCGCTCCGCGAATCGAAGCTTCGCTCGGTCATCCCCTTACCGAGGCCGGCCGCGAGCGTCTCATGCGGGCGATGCCGGAACTCAAATTGCGCCCCAAGACCCTCGAAGAACTCGCCGCGGGCGCCCTCTTCTATGTGCGCGAGCGGCCGATCCCGATCGCTGACAAGGCGGCGGCCCTTTTGGGCGAGGAACAGCGCTCTCTTCTCGGGCGTTTGCGTGAGTGTCTTCGCGGGGTCCTCTGGAGCCGCGAGGCGCTCGAAACCGCAATCCGCGGGTTCGCGGAAAAGGAAGAGAGGCCGCTCGGCGGCGTCGCCCAGCCGCTCCGAGCCGCGCTCACCGGCTCTACGGCGTCCCCCGGAATTTTCGAAGTCATGGAGGTGCTCGGGCGCGAAGAGAGCTTGGGACGCATCGCCGACGCCGTATCGGGCTAAAAGGACGCATCCGAAGAGCGTCATCTCGCGCTTGCGAAAGCGCCGCCGCGCGGGATAATGCATGAGGTGCGGATCATCTGCCGGAGGTAGAGCCTTTGGCGCAGACTTGGGGATAAAACGATGGACGGAAAAAACGTGACGACCGGAACGGTGACGCTGACCGACAACACAAGCGGAAAGTCTCGCGAATTCCCGGTTCTCGGCGGGACATCCGGGCCGCGCGTGATCGACATCCGCAAGCTTTATGCCGAGACCGGGATGTTCACGTTCGACCCCGGCTTTGTCGCGACCGCGAGTTGCCGTTCCACGATCACCTATATCGACGGCGACGAAGGAATCCTCTTATACCGCGGTTATCCGATCGAGGAACTGGCGGAAAAGAGCGACTTTATGGAGGTCGCCTACCTCCTTCTTTATGGCGAACTGCCGAGCGCCAAACAGAAAGAGCAGTTCTTCCACGACATCACGTATCACACGATGGTGCACGAGCAGCTTGCAAGTTTCTACCGCGGCTTTCGCCGCGACGCGCATCCGATGGCGGTTCTCTGCGGTGTGGTGGGAGCGCTTTCGGCCTTTTATCACGATTCGACCGATATTCACGATCCCCATCAGAGGATGGTCGCCTCTTACCGCTTGATTGCCAAGATGCCGACGATCGCGGCGATGGCGTATAAATACAACTTGGGTCAACCCTTCGTCTATCCAAAGAATTCCCTGCATTACGCGGAAAATTTCCTCCATATGTGTTTCGCGGTTCCTTGCGAAGAGGTGAAGGTCAATCCCGTTCTGGCGCGGGCGATGGACCGCATCTTCATCCTGCACGCGGACCACGAGCAGAATGCCTCGACCTCGACCGTGCGTCTTGCCGGATCGAGCGGCGCCAACCCCTTCGCCTGCATCGCCGCGGGCATCGCTTCGCTTTGGGGCCCTGCCCATGGCGGCGCCAACGAGGCGGTTCTCAAGATGTTGGCGCAGATCGGCAGCAGGGACCACATCCCGGAATTTCTGCGGCGCGTCAAAACCCACCAGGATCACACGATGCTGATGGGCTTCGGCCATCGCGTCTATAAGCACTACGATCCGCGCGCGCACGTTCTGCGCCAAAGCTGCCACGAGGTCTTGGACGAGCTCGGGATCAAGAACGAACCGCTTCTCGACCTGGCGATGGAGCTCGAGCGGATCGCATTGCAGGACGATTATTTCGTCTCGCGAAAACTCTATCCCAACGTCGATTTCTATTCCGGGATCATCCTGCGGGCGATGGGTTTCCCGACCTCGCTTTTCACGGTCCTCTTCGCCATCGCACGGACGGTCGGATGGGTCGCCCAATGGAACGAGTCGATCGAGGACCCGGATTCCAAGATCGGCCGCCCGCGCCAGCTCTTTATCGGTTCGGCGCCGCGCCACTACGTTGCGGTCGAAAAACGCGGTTCCTGAGAGCCCGGGCAGCGCCCATCCGCGTCGGCGAGCTCGCGGGCCTTCTCCATGACCCCGCTCGAAGCCCTGCGGCTCTGCGAGCTTTTGAGCGCCCGATTGAGCCACGAGCTGATCCGCCCTTTGCAGGCGATCCGCGCGGGATGCGATGTCCTCGATGCGGAGGACAAGGATTTCGTGACGGAGGCAACGGCGCTCCTCAAGGAAAGCGCGCGTCAAGCCACGAACTCCCTGCAATTCTACCGCTTTGCCTATGGATTCGTCGGTTCGGGCGCGCTCGCCGGCGCGGCTCCCCATGCCCTGGCGGAGGCCTATTTCTCGGGAACGCGGGTCGCCTGCGACTATGGCGAGGCCGCAAAGGAGCGCCCCATCGAGTGGCAAAAGCTTGCCTGCAATCTCTTGATCCTTGCCGCGGAAGGGCTGCCGCGCGGCGGGCGCGTCGCGCTTTCCCGCGGCAGCGCTGGTCCCGAGGTCGAGGCGTTCGGCGACGGCGCGGCGCTTTCCGCGGAAGCGCTCCGGGCGCTGCGGCGTCTCATTCCTCTCGATGATCTGGGCGCGCGGACGGTGCACGCGTATTTCAGCGGCGTCCTCGCCGAGGCGCTTGGATATCGATTGAACCTGGCGGAGCAGACGGACGGCCGCTTCCGTCTCGTCTCGCTCGCGCGATCGGAGTAGGGCCGCGCCTCAGCTCGCCGCTTGGCTTTCCGCCTGGGCCGACCAGGCTGCGCTTGCGAACGGGATGCCGGGCGCGTGGTCTGCGGGTTCGGTCGGGTCGCGCATCACGTAGCCGCGCCCCCAGACGGTCTCGATATAGTGTTCACCGCCCGTCGCCTGCGCGATTTTCTTGCGCAGCTTGCAGACGAATACGTCGATGATTTTGAGCTCGGGCTCATCCATTCCGCCATAGAGATGGTTGAGGAACATCTCCTTCGTCAGCGTGGAGCCCTTGCGCAAGCTTAAAAGCTCGATGATGCTGTACTCTTTGTTGGTCAAATGGAGCGGCTGGTTGTCCACCTCGACGACCCGGCTGTCGAGGTTGACGACGACCTTGCCGGTGCGGATCGCCGAGACGGAAAAGCCCTTTGAGCGTCGGACGATCGCCTGAATGCGAGCGACGAGCTCACGCCCGTCGAAGGGCTTTGTGAGAAAGTCATCGGCGCCGTTGGCAAGACCCTTCACTTTGTTGTCGAGCTGGGCAAGCCCCGAAAGGATCAAGATCGGCGTCTTCACGCGCGCCGCGCGCAAGCGCCGCAGAACTTCATAGCCGTCAATGTCGGGCAGAAGCAAATCGAGAACGATGATGTCGTAATCATAAAGCTTGCCGATCTCGAGCCCGTCCTCGCCGAGGTCGGTGGTATCGCAAATGAAGCCCTCTTTCCGTAACATCATTTCGATGCCGCGGGCGGTGGCGGAATCATCTTCGACAAGAAGGACGCGCATCGGCAACTCCACGATCGATCGGCGGCAACGCGGAAACCCCGCAAAGGGATCCTCCATGGGGAGCGCCGCCAAGAGCACGTTAACCATAAGACGCATTGAGCAGTTAACAAATCATTATCGGCGCGTCAACGGTTTTTCAACCTTGGCCTGCTTGCGCCGGGCGCGCTCTTGCGCTGCTTGCGCCGGCCGCGCTCTCAGCGTGGCGCTTAACCGGACGTTAAAAGGAAGATGAGATAGTCCCTCCCATGCGCATTCCCGAACGCCTTATCCGCTCTTCGCGACGCCAGCTCGAAACCGAGCAGCGCCTGCTTTCCGGCCTCCTCGCGCTCAGCGCCTGCCTCTCTGCCGACGTCGAGCGGCTTTCGGCCGGAGCGGGTGAAGAGGACGAACGCATCGAAGAAAGGCGGCAGAGGCTCGACCGTTCGATCGCCGAGGTCGAGTCGCGGATCCGGCGCGCGCGGATCGCGGTCCGCGAAGCCTTTGCGGAGCTGGAGCGACATGAGCGCGAGGCTTCCGGCCGAACCCGCCGCCGGCGTCGTCGCGCCTCGCTTTCCTCCTCGCCAAGCGTGGCGTAGCGGTCGGCTCGTCTCGCGATTTCTATCGCGCGACAGCGGCCGGCGAGCGGTCGGCGGGGCGCTTTGCCGCACGTGATCTTAGGGGCGCCCCATCGGGCCGCTTTGTTTTGCCGGCCGCGCAAGCTAGGCTGTCGCCAGCCTCGAAACCCGCTGCTGGTCCTCGCGATGCCCCTGCCGAAGAAGGAATTCGAACCCGAAGCGACCTGTCCGCTCGACGGGGTTCGGGTCGTCGATCTCTCGCGTCTCGTCTCCGCGAACATGGCGAGCCTCCTGCTCGCCGATTTCGGCGCCGAGGTTCTGAAGATCGAGGACCCGAAAAAGGGCGACCCGTTGCGCGCGTGGCAGACGAAAGGGATAAGCGTCCACTGGAAGGTCTATTCGCGAAACAAAAAGAGCGTGGCGCTCGATTTGCGGTCGCCGCGCGGTCGCGAGCTTCTGCTCGATCTCGCCGCAGGTTCTCAAGTGCTGATCGAGAATTTCCGGCCCGGGACGCTCGAGGCGATGGGCCTTGCGCCCGAGCTTCTGCACCGGCGCAATCCGCGGCTTGTCGTCCTTCGGGTGTCGGGCTGGGGCCAGAGCGGGCCCTACCGCGACCGCCCCGGCTTTGGCACGCTCGTCGAAAGCATGTCGGGCTTTGCCGCCCGCAGCGGCTTTGCCGACCGCGAGCCGGTTTTGCCGCCGACAGCGCTTGCCGACATGGTGGCGGGGCTTTACGGCGCCTTTGCGGTGCTCGTCGCCTTGCGCGCGAACGAGGTCGGCGGCGGCGCGGGGCAGGTGATCGATCTCCCCCTCCTCGACCCGCTCTTTTCGTTTATGGCCGCCGAGGCCGCGATCTACCGTCTCTCCGGCAGGGTTCGGCCGCGCACCGGCGGGCGCTCCGAGACCACCTCGCCGCGCAACGTCTTCAGGACCAAGGACGGACGGTATATCGGCATCTCGGCCTCGATGCAGGCGATGGCCGAGCGCCTCTTTCGCGCGGTCGGCCGCGCGGACATGATCGCCGACCCGCGCTTCTCGACCAACACCGAGCGCGTCCGTAACGCCGACGCTTGCGAGGCGCCGATCGCCGCCTTTATCGCCGAGCGCTCGCTCGCCGAAAACATGGAGATTTTCGAGCGCGCGGAGGTGACCGCCGCGCCCGTCTACGACATCGACCAGTTCATGGCCGATCCCCATGTGATCGCCCGCGAAATCCTCGTCGAAGTCCCCGACCAGGAAATGGGTTCTCTGCCGATGCACACCATCATCCCCGGCCTTTCGGCGACGCCCGGAAGACTGCGCCGAAGGGCGCCCGATCTCGGCGAGCACACCGCCGAGGTCCTCGCAGGATTGGGCCTCGGCCGCAGCGAGATCGAAACGCTCGCTCGCGAGGGGATCATCGGCCTGCCGAAAGGAGAAGCGAGCGATGCGTGACGGCGACCTTCCGGTATGGCGCTCGCTTCTTTTCGTCCCGGTCACCAATCCGCGCTTCGTCGAAGGCGCCGCGAGGCGCGGCGCCGACGCCATCATCCTCGACCTTGAAGACAGCGTCGCGGCGTCCGAGAAGGAGCGGGCGCGCAGCCTCGTGCCGGCTGCGGCCGCCAAGGTCGCGGCAGGCGGCGCCGACGTCGTCGTGCGCATCAACCGGCCTCTGCGCCTTGCGGTGCGCGACATCGAGGCGGCCCTCGGCCCCGGCGTCAGGGCGCTCCTTCTGCCGAAGACCGAAAGCGCCGAGCACGTTCGCCTCCTCGCCGAGATCGTCGAGGAAGTCGAAGGCGAGCGGGGGATGGCGGCGGGCTCGACGCGTCTCATCGCCTCCGTCGAAAGCGCGGCGGCGCTCTTCTTGATCGCCGAGATCGCGCGCGCCCATCCGCGCCTCGTCGCCATCAATGTGGGGGCGGAGGATTTCGCGCTATCGGCCGGGATGCTCCCCGAGGCGGAAGCGCTTTTCATGCCGAAACAGCTTTGCGTCTTCGCCGCGCGCGCCGCGGGGATCCTGCCTCTCGGCTTTGTCGGCACGGTCGCCGATTTCCGCGACCAGGACGGCTTTCGCGAAACGATCCGCCGCTCGCGGCGATTGGGTTTTGTCGGCGCCTCGGTCATCCACCCGAGCCAGGTCGCGATCTTGAACGAGGAGTTCCGGCCGCAGGGGCCGGAACTCGACCACGCCCGGCGCGTCGTCGCCGCTTACGAGAAGGCGCTCGGCGAAGGCGTCGGCGCCGTCACCGTCGACGGCAAGATGATCGACGTCCCGGTCGTCGCGCGCGCCCGCGAGCTTCTCGAACGCGAAGCCGCGATCGCCGCGCGGGAAGGGACGCGATCCTAAGGCCGTCCCCGCGGGTGGTTGAGGATCGCCTTCTGCTCCGGCGTCAAGGTCTCATAAAGCGCCTTCACCTCGGGAAGAGCGGCGTCGAGACCGGCGAGCCGCGTCGATAGGATCCGGCGCGCTACAGTGAGGCGATCGAGCACGTTCGCGGGGCGCGCGGTTTCAAGCGCGTTGCAGGAATCGACCTCCTTCTGCGCCTCGCCTCTTGCCGTCGCCGCCAGTTTTTGCCAAAGCGGCCGTTGCTGCGCCGTCAGATCGAGCTTCGTGCCGATATAGGCGAGCATGGCAGCGCGATGCGCGACCCGATCGATGCAGGCCTCTTTCGGGTTTCTCCATGCCATCATGCGCCCCCCCGGGCCCATGCCTGCCCACGGGCCTGCCGCGGCTGCCGGTCCCATGCCGCCCCCCATCATCCCGCCCCCCATCATGCCGCCGACGGCGATCATCGGATGAGGCGTCGGCACCGTCTGCGCCGAAGAGGACGGCGCTTCCTTTCCGCTGTTCCGGCCGCTTTGGGCGAAGGCGAACGGCGCCACCGCGATCGCGGCGGCGAAAGCGACGGCAAAAAGCGCAGGTTTCATGGCTGGGCTCCGCAAAGTTGGGATCTCCACTATAGAACGCCGGTGAAAGCCCGGCCGATCCCGCCGCTCTCGGCCGCGCGACGAATTTCTGTTGAAATTGATTCTCATCAATGCCCATCCGCGCGCTGTCGGTACCCTACGCGGGAATCCAGATACGGAAAAACCGTTTCAGGATAGTATCTTATGTGGAGAGGCGCGGTGAGCGAGGAGAAGAGCAAGGAAAGCGTGGCATCAACGAGGCGGGCGCTCCTCCTGGGTCTCAGCGGCGGAGCGGCGGTCGCCGCCCTCGCGGCAAGGGATCCACCTGCCAAGGCCGCACCTGCCACGCGCGGCGCCGACGGATATAGCCTCGGGCTCGTACCGACCTCGCGGACGCCCGCCGGCCAGGATTACGAATTCTTCCATAACCGCAGCGTCTACGCCTATGCCGCAAAAGATGGCGCCCTTTCCCGCGAGGGTTTCGCCGGCAAGCGCTGGGGGATGCTGATCGACCTTAATAAGTGCATCGGCTGCCAAGCCTGCACGGTCGCCTGCAAGTTTGAGAACAATGTCGCGGAAGGCAACTTCCGCACCTGGGTCGTGGATGTCGAGCTCGGCTCCTACCCCGACACGAGGCGCGCCTTTTTGCCGCGGCTCTGCAATCACTGCGAGCGTCCCTCCTGCATCGAGGTGTGCCCGGCCGGCGCCACCTGGCAGAGGCGGGACGGGGTCGTCGAGGTCGATTACGATCGCTGCTGGGGTTGCGGCGCTTGCGTCGAAGCCTGCCCCTACGACGCGCGCTTCCTCGATCCCGTCACAAAGACCGCGAACAAATGCAACTTCTGCTCGCAGAGGATCGATCAGGGGCTTCTTCCCGCCTGCGTCGAAAGCTGCGTCGGCGGCGCCCGCCAGTTCGCCGACCTCAACGATCCGAACGATCCGGCGACCCGCCAGATCCTCACCGGAGCCGTGCAGCAGTTGAAGCCTTACACCGGCAACGAGCCGCGCGTCTTCTACATCGGACTGACGAGCGAGTTGCAGAACAATCCTCCCGGCAATCCGACCCTGTGGTCGGTCGAACAGAGCGATGCGGGTAGGAGCTGGGGCGACTGGAAAATCTCCGCGAGCCCGGAGGCAAGCCATGTCTAATCCTTTGACGACGCCGCAATACGTTCCGCCGCTCAGGCCGCCGATCGAACTTTTTAACGTCGCTCATGAGCGTTCGTTCTCGGTCCTCTTCGTCAATTATTCCTGGGCGCTCGGCCTTGCCGGAGGGCTCGTCCTTCTGTGGGCGGTCAATGCCTGGCGCGGCAAACACGACCGGGTGGAACACCGTTTCACCCTCCCGCTCGCCGCGGCGCTCATTATCGGCGGCTTTGTCAATATTCTCGCCGAGGTCGAAGAGCCCGGACGATTGATCTACGGCTACATCTACGGCTGGTCCCATTGGGATACCGCCATCATCAAGTACGGCATCATCCTTTTGCCGCTTTTCTTGGCGCTTTGCTGGTGGCTTTCCTTCCAGTCGATGCCGCGCGCCGCGCTTGCAGATGAAATCGAGAAGCTCGGCTCGCCATGGCGGCAGCTTGCCGACTTCTTCTCGCTTTGGAGCCGCTTCTACAACCTTTTTTCGAGCCGCTCTTGGAGCCGCGTCGTTCTCGTCGTGATGATCTTCCTCGGCCTTTTCGCACCGCTTTATTCGGCCATCTTCCTGATGAACGAGCATGGCGTGCCGATCTGGAATTCGCCCGCCGAGGCTTTGCTCTTCATTGTCACCGGCATCGGCGTCGCGGCGATGGCGATGCTTGTCCTCGTTCCGCTTCTCGGCTGGTTCAGCACCGGACGCTGGCTTGCGGCACAGCCCTATCATCGCTGGACGGCGGCGATCTGCCTCGGCCTCTGGGGCCTTGTCTGGTACGGCTGGATGTGGTGGCTCGGCCGCTTCGGCACCCTCGAAGAGCTGCGCGCGGCAAACCTCTTCATGGGTCCTTACGCCGGAGAGATCTTCTGGAACTGGACCTTCGCCGGCCTCATCGTGCCGCTCGTCGCCCTTGTGACGCCGCTCGGGCGTTCGGCTTACGCCCAATGGGTGGCGCTGATCGGCGGGGCCTGGGGCAGCTATGCGGCGCGCGTCGGCATCGTCTTCGGCGGCGAGGCGATCAATCGCAGCGGCGCCGGCTACCTCGTCTTTCATCTCGGGCTCGACGCGCTCTGGTACAGCGTCGTCAGCGCCCTTCTCTTCGCGGGTTTTCTCGCCGCGCTCCTCGCCGCGACGCCGCACCCAACCGCTGCTTCCGACAAGGCCTAAAATCATGCCGAAATTCACGCTAAGACGCCGTGGCTTCCTCGCTCTTTCCGCCGCCGCCGGGATCGGCGTAGGCACCGCCGGCTTCGCCGGACGCCTCGCCGATCTCGTTCCTTTGACGAGGCGCGGAAGACGAGCGCTTCATCCGGTCTACGGCAACGCCAGTACCCCGGAATGGCTGCGCGATCCCGGAACCGGGGCGCTCCGGCCCAACCCGCAATGGATTCTGCGCGCCACCGTCGATCTTCAATGCCACAGCGAATGCGGGCTCAGGGTCAAGATCGACCGCTCGAGCGGCCGGGTGCAGCGCATCATCGGCAACCCCTATCATCCCAATACGCTCGACGACTACGCGCCCGTAAGCACGCCGATGATCGACACCGCTCGTCTGCCCGGCACGGTCTGCGCCCGCGGCAATGCCGGCATCCAGACCGCCTACGATCCCTACCGCATTCTGGTGCCGTTGAAGCGCAAAGGCCCGCGCGGCAGTGGGCAGTGGCAGCCGATCGAATGGGAACGCCTCATCGCCGAAGTCTCCGACGGCGGAAAGATCTTCGCCGACACCGGCGATCCGGGCAGCAGAGACCTCGAAGTCCTCGGCTTCCGCGGCCTCTACGCCAAACGCAGAGAGCTGATGGAGGCGAACGCTCCGGATCTCGGCCACCGCACCAACGGTCTCGTCTTTCAAGGCGGGCGCATCGTCGGCAGCCGGATGGCCTTTGCCCAGCGTTTCGTGCACACCTTCGGCAGCGTCAATGTCCACGATCACGTGAATATCTGCGAACTCTCCCATCATGTCGCCACCCGGCACATCTACCCGGGCGTCAATATGACCCAACCCGACGTGCGCGAAGCGAAATTCATCATCTACTGGGGAACGCAGCCGGGCGACGCCAACTTCCCGATGCAGGCGCAAGGCCGGTTTGCCGCCGAGGCGCGCTCGCGCCCCGATGGCCTCAAATACGTGGTGGTCGATCCGCTTTTGAGCCGCGGCGGAGTCCTTGGCGACCGTGCGAACTGGGTGCCGTTGAAGCCCGGCACGGACGGGGCGCTGGCGATGGCGATGATCCGCTGGATTATCGAACAGAAGCGCTACAACGGCGGCCATCTCGCCCGACCCTCGCAAAAGGCGGCGGAGGCGGCGGGCGAACTCTCCCACACCGACGCGAGCCACCTCGTGATCGTCGACGAAAAGCATCCGCAAGCGCGCCATTTCCTCACCGCCGCGCTTGCCGGTTTCAAGAAGCCCAAGGCCGAGGGCGAGGAGGATCGCGTGGTGATCGAGAGCGCAAGCGCCGCGCCCAAAGCCGCCGCCGAGGTCGCCCTCGCAGAGATCGACTATGCCGGGCAGGTCAACGGCATCGCCGTCAAGAGCGCATTCCGGCTTTTGCGGGAGGCGGCGCAGGAGCATACGCTCGCCGAATATGCGGCGATCTCTGGGGTGCCCGAGGCGCGCATCGTCGAACTCGCCCGCGAGTTCACCGCCCATGGCCCGCGCGCCGTCAGCACCAACTACCGCGGCCCCGTCAAGCATCCGAACGGCTACTACAACGGCGCCGCCATTCTCCTCCTCAACCTCCTCGTCGGCAATCTCAACCATACGGGCGGCCTCACCGTCGGCGGCGGCGGGTATCCCTTCGCCAAGGGACGCTACGACGTGATGGCGGTGCCCGAGGCCGCCGGCGCCGCCTATGGCATAGGGCAGAATCGCGAAGGGGTGCGTTACGAGGACAGCAGCGAATACCGCGCCGCGGTCAAAGCCGGGAAGAACCCGTATCCGGCGAAACGTCCCTGGTTCCCGCTCGGCTTTGCCGTCTTCAGCGAGGTGCTGCCGTCGGCCGTCGAGCGCTATCCTTACGGCACCGACATCCTCATCTGGCACAAGGCGACGCCCTTCTACAGCGTGCCGAGCCAAGGCAATCCCGAGTTTGTCGCCGCCGTCAAGGACCCGAAAAAGATCCCGCTCATCATCGCCTCAGACATCGTCGTCGGCGATACGTCGATGGTTGCGGACTACATCATCCCCGATGTCAGCTTCCTCGAAAGCTGGTGCCATGCGGACACCTACCCGACGACGCTTACCAAAGGCACGGGACTGCGCTGGCCGGTCGTAAACCTGACGGCCAAAACCAAGGACGGCCGGCATATGTGCATGGAGGAGTTCCTGATCGATGTCGCCAAGCGCATCGGCATGCCGGGCTACGGAGAGAAGGGCATTCCCGATGCCGAGGGGCGGTACTGGCCCTTGAACCGGCGCGAGGATTGGTACCTGAAGGCAACAGCCAATCTTGCCTTTGTCAAAGGCGTCAAAGGCGACGTCGTCCCAGAGGCGAGCGCCGAGGAGATCGCCATCGCCGATCTCGCGCCGTTCCGCAAAGAGTTCGCCGCCGCCTTGAAGCCTGCAGAGTGGCCCGCCGTTCTCGGCGTGATGGTGAAGGGCGGCCGATTTCAACCCTCCAGCGGGGCGCGCGAGGGCGAAAAGCTTGCCTACCGCTTTACGAAAACGCTGCACTTTTATGCCGAAGAAACCGCGTTGACCCGCAACAGCATGACCGGCGCGTACTTCCACGGCACCACGCGTTGGGTGGCGCCGGCGACCGCTTTGGGCAAGCCGCTCGATGCGCTCGACGACCCCAAAGAGTGGCCGTTTACGATCATTACCTTGAAAGGCGCGTTGCAGAGCCACTCCCGCCTCGTCTCCAATTACGCAATCCGCGAGATCATGCCGGAGAATGGCGTGCGCATGGCGGCCTCGGATGCGGCAAAGCTTGGCGTCCACAACGGCGATTGGATCGATGTCGTGACGCCGGAGGGCCGCCGCCGCGGCCGCGCGGTCGTGGTCGAAGGCGTGCGTCCCGGGGTCATCGCATTCAATGTCGGATACGGCCATTGGGGCTATGGCGCGACCCATTACGCCGTCGGCGGCAAGCGCATCGCCGCAGACACGGTGCGCCGAGTCGGCATCCACCTCAACCCGGTGATGCGCCGCGATCCCGATGTCTGGCAGATGTCCCTGATGGATATGACGGGAGGCAGCGTCGTCTTCTTTGAGACCCGCGCCCGCATCGAGAAGGCGAGCGCCGGTGCGTGAACCGCCTTTGGCGGAAGAGGCCGCCGCCGCGGCGCGCATGCTTCTCGCGCCTCCGGACCGAGCCCTCATCGCCGCACTCGCCGCGGCGTGGCGAACGCCTCCCGAAGCCGAGGAGGCGCGGCAGGATTTTTATGACATTCTCTGCGTGCCAGATCGGAA
>JAKAOO010000256.1 GCA_021812165.1 Pseudomonadota bacterium
GCTGTTGCCGAAAATCGATTCGAGCAGGCGCCGGCCGCGGCCGCTCGTGCTCCAAAGGGCGGCCGCTTCGGCGAGGGCCGTGGTTTGGGCGCCGGCGAGCGCCTCGCGCCACGCCGCGAGACCCAGCGCGAAAAGGCGCGCATCGCCGGCAACAGGCAGCCCCTCGTCTTCCGGCGAAAGGCGCGAGAGGAGCTTCATCGCTCGTGCCTCGGCCCTTTTGAGTGGGTCAGGTCGGAAGCCGTTGCGGACTCTCTCCCCCTGGTGCCGACGCGTCAAGGTGACCGGGCAAGAAGGAGACTCTCGCGGGGCTCGGATTTGCGTTTTGCGGATCCCGACCGGACGGCGCCGGAACAAGGTCTCTTGACGCGCCGGCCGGAGAAGAGTAAGTGAAATACGTCGCCAACTTGAGAGGAGGGTGTCAGAACGGCATGATGCCACCTGGGAGTTTTCGAGTTGCCGACCCCTTGGCATCGGCGACTGCGATCCAAAGCCCAAGAGGAACTCGGGTTATGGACCCGAGGGCGAAGCAAGTCTTCGCAAGGTGGCCCTCGATTGTTGCCACGGGCGCACGAGGGCCTTTGCGTTATTTAAATTCCAATCCCGCGACTGCGCGACGCTATGCCGCGTCGGGCGCGCCCCGAACCGGCCGAAAGCCGACGCGTATCCGCGCGTACCCGGCGAGCGCCGGTCGCCTTTGCGTTCGCGGCGAACGGCGCTAGTGTCCTGAGCCAGAAATTCTCGACATTAGTCAAACGCTGTCATCGCGAGCGCAGCGAAGCGATCTCGGTCGCACGGAGGCCGAGATTGCCACGTCGGCCCTCCGGGCCTCCTCGCAATGACACGGCAAAATATGTTGCGAATTTACGACCCGGCACACTAGCATCCGTCGGTAAGTGAGAGGCGGGGAAAATAATGCCAGGAGTCTCCCTTGACCGCACAGGCCCGGCCTCGCGAGTCTATTTTTCGGAGCGCCTTCGCCTTCACTACGCCGATTGGGGCAACCCCGAAGCTCCGCCTCTGATCCTTCTCCACGGCTCACGCGACCATTGCCGCAACTGGGACTGGGTCGCCGAGAAGCTGCGTTCTGAGTGGCATGTCTTGGCTCCCGATCTGCGCGGCCACGGCGACAGCGCCTGGTCGCCCGGAGCCCATTATTCGATGGCCGGTTATCTTTACGATCTGGCGCAGCTCATCCATCAGCAGGAATTGCCGCCGGTGCGGATCGTCAGCCATTCGCTCGGCGGCATGATCGCGCTGCGCTATGCCGGCATCTATCCGGAGCGGGTCGAGCGTCTCGTCGCGATCGAAGGCCTCGGCCATTCGCCCAAAACCCTTGCCCGGCGCGCAGAGCGGCGGATCGCCGAAAGGATGCGGCGCTGGATCGATGAGCAGCGGGCGCTTTCGGGACGCCTGCCGCGGCGCTACGCCTCGATCGAAGAGGCCTTGCATCGCATGCAGGAGGCGAACCCGCGCCTTTCGCCCGAACAGGCGCGCCATCTGACGGTGCACGGCGTCAATCAGAACGAGGACGGCTCCTACAGCTGGAAATTCGACAATTACGTTCGCTCCGAGCCGCCTTACGAGATGACCCAGAGGGAAACCGAGGAGCTCTGGCAATCGATCCTCTGCCCCGTCCTCCTCGTCTACGGCAGCGAGAGCTGGGCCTCGAGCCCGGTGGAAGACGGCCGCGCCCGCCATTTCCGCAACGCCGAAGTGTGGACGGTCGAAGGCGCGGGACACTGGGTTCATCACGACCGCCTCGATCTCTTCGCCGATCGCGCAACCCGGTTTCTGCGCGCTCGCTGAAGATGGGTAGGGGGCGAAGATGACGCGCCGATCGCTGGGCCTCACCGAGGGGCTTCACGAATATCTTTGCGAAGTCTCGTTGCGCGAGCCGCCCCTTTTCGCGCGTCTGCGCGCAGAAACCGGCAAGATGCCGCGAGCCCAGATGCAGATCGCGCCCGAAGAAGGGCAGCTCATGAGCTTTCTCGTGGAGCTGATCGGGGCGCGCCTTTGTCTCGAAATCGGCACCTTTACCGGCTACAGCGCGCTTTGTGTCGCCTCCGCCCTGCCGCCCGAGGGGCGTCTCATCTGCTGCGACATCAATGCCGAAACGACGGCGGTCGCGCAGCGCTACTGGCGCGAGGCGGAAGTTGCCGACCGCATCGAGTTGCGCCTCGGCCCCGCGCTTGCCACGCTTGGCGCTCTCGAAGAGGAATATCCGCCGGGAAGCTTCGATTTCGCCTTTATCGACGCCGACAAGGAGAACGACGACGCCTATTACGAGGCGGCGTTGCGCCTCGTGCGGCGCGGAGGCCTCATTCTCATCGACAACGCGCTGCGCTACGGCGGGCTCGCCATTCCCGAGCGGGAGAATTACCAAACGCTTGCCGTCGATCGCTTCAACCGCAAATTGCGGGACGACCCGCGGATCGCTCTTTCCGTCCTGCCGGTAGCCGACGGCCTCTCGCTCGCCCGCAAGCGCTGATCCTCGCGCTTATCAAGGGCACGGGCGGTGCGATCGATAGGCCCGAGGATCAAGGGCTGTTGCCGAAGATCGGGAAAAGAACGCGGTCGCCGGGCCTGATGCCGAGACGCGCGGCCGTTCCGCCCAAGAGTTCGATGACGGCGCGAACGGGGCCGGGCGAGGGTATGGTCGCGAGCGAAAGCGGCACCGCATCGGCGTGAATGCCGACGATCCGGCCCTCGGCGTCGACAAACAGCATGTCGAGGGGGACGAGGGTGTTTTTCATCCAAAACGCCACCTCCTGCGGCCTTTTGAAATCGAACAGCATGCCGCTGTCGGGCGCGAGGCTTCTGCGAAACATGAGACCCAGAGCCCGCTCTTGCGGCGTCGCGGCGATCTCGGTCGTGAAACGGTGCGGGCCGCGCGCGCAGAGGATGGTCAGGGGCGCCGTCGGCAGGCGCTGCGCCTCTTGGGCGCTCCCTCGTGCGACAAAGAAAGGCGCGAACGCCAGAAGGAAAAAGAGAGGGAGAAATCTCGGCAACGCAAAGCCTCCATTTGTCTCAGAGGATAGGGCCCGCTTGCGCGTTGCGGCAATGCTCGGCAACATCTGGCGGCCGGAAGGTGGGAGGGCAGGATGGCGGAAAGTGAAGCGAAACGGCCGGACATGCCGCTCGCGGGCATCACGGTCCTCGATTTCGGCCAGATCTATCAGGGCCCCTATGCGAGCCTTCTCCTCGCCAAAGCGGGCGCCTTTGTCATCAAGATCGAGCCCCCCTCGGGCGAGCCCCTTCGGCGCCGCGCCGAGCCGGGAAAATCGACCACGTTTCCCTTCGCGATGCTCAATTCGAATAAACGCGCGGTGACGCTCAATCTGAAGGATGCCCGCGGGCGCGCGCTGTTGTTCACGATGGCAAAGCGCGCCGATGTCCTTCTCGAAAATTTCGCGCCCGGCACGATGGATTCCCTCGGCGTCGGCTGGAAGGAGATGCACCGCCTCAACCCCCGCCTCATCTACGCCACCGGCACCGGCTACGGCATCTCCGGCCCCGACCGCGACACGCTCGCGATGGATCTGACGATCCAGGCCCATTCGGGGATCATGAGCGTCAACGGCTTTCCCGACGGCCCGCCCACGAGGTCCGGCGTCGTCATCGTCGATTTCATCGGCGGGACCCACCTTTACGCCGGGATCGTGACCGCGCTCTACGATCGGGAAAAAACGGGTGTGGGGCGTCTCGTCGAGGTGGCGATGCAGGAAGCCGTTTATCCGACGCTCGCTTCGAGCTTCGACTATTACTACCGCACGGGAAAGATCCCGCCGCGCTGCGGAAACCGGCAATCGGCTCAGAACAGCGCCCCCTACAACGTCTATCCCGCGGCCGACGGCCATGTCGCGATCCTCCTCGTGACGGAAGCGCATTGGCACAGTCTCTTGAAGGCGATGGGCCGCGAAGAGCTTTTGCGGGATCCGCGCTTTTCGAGCAATGCCGCGCGCGTCGCGCATATCGATGCGGTCGATGCGCTCGTCACGGAATGGACGCGCCGTCTCCCCAAAGCCGAGATCGTCGCGTGCGGCAGGGAATTCCGCATCCCTCTCGCCGCGGTGCGCAACGCCGCCGAGGTGATGGACGACCCACACATGCATTCCCGCGGCATGCTGGAGCGCATTCATCATCCCGAATTGGGCGAAATCGTCGTGCCGACGACCCCTCTGCGCCTCCACGGCACGGATAAGGTGCCGACGATGCCCGCACCGAGAGTGGGGGAGCACAATGGCGAGATCTATGGCGGCTGGCTCGGCCTTTCGCCGCATGAGATCGCCGCGCTCAAAGCCGACGGCGTGATCTGAGCGGTATTCCTTCGGCAACCGTGATCTCGCCGCCTTCGGCGCGTTTCAGAGAAGCGGCGAGGTGTCGGATCTTGTCGGAGCGCGCTCGTCCCGCTGACGCTCTTGGAGGTGGCAACGATTTCGGAAAGGCGCGTCGCTCGATATTACCCGAAAAGAAAAGCTGTCGATCGGAACCGGCGAAGCGCTCCGCCCGCTCTTCAGACGAGCCGGCGTGTTGACCCAGATCAAGGCCGCAAGCGCAAATCTCGCCTTTTATTCAAAAAGAGGGCGGAGGATCCGGGTGATG
>JAKAOO010000257.1 GCA_021812165.1 Pseudomonadota bacterium
CGCCTCCAAGACACGCGCGCCACCCAACATCATCCCGCCCCCATGCTCGCGGGAAGCATCATATACCCCGCCCAACCGCGATTCCTTCACACGCTCGAAGGCGGGGGGCGACGAAGCAATCTCCGGCAGGTTCGGCCGTATGCGGCGCGAGATTGCTTCCCCCCGGAACGGCCGCAGGGCGGCCGTCCGGGGGTCGCAATGACCGCTCGTATTCATGTAGGGAACTTCGCATCCGGGGCACTAGAATGAGATATGAGCGGAGGCCGCCTCTATGCGCTCGTTGAAGTCGATGCTCGAGGAGCGCCGGCCAAGGCTTGGCGCGGCCTGCAAATGGCGATGGTCGCGATCGGCATCGCCATCATGCTCACGGAAACCGTAGCGCCATGGCGGAAGACCTATTTTCTGCCTGTTGCCGCCGGCTTTTTCCTGGTCGCGGCGTTCTTCGCCGCCGAATATGCGCTCCGCCTCTTCCTTGCGCCTGAGGCGCCGGGCGGCGAACATCGCCCCGCATGGCGCTCGCGCCTTTCCTGGGCATTTTCACTCGCCGGCCTCTTCGATCTCTTGGCCGCGCTGCCGCTCGTGCTCGGCTTCGCGCTCGGCCCGCCCAAAGGGAGCCTGTTCGCTTTTGTGTGGGTGTTCAAGCCCGTCCGCTATAGCCCGGGTCTTGCAAGCCTCGGGCGCGTCATCAGCCATGCGAGGAACGAGCTTTTCGGGGTTTTGCTCGGATTCGGCATCCTGCTCTTGACGGCCGCAAGCCTCGCGTATCTCTTCGAGGGCAAGGCCCAGCCGAAGACTTTCGGCTCGCTCCCCGCGGCTTTGTGGTGGGCGCTCGAAACGCTGACGACGACGGGTTACGGCGACGCCATCCCGCAGACGGTTTTCGTGAGGATGGTCGCGGGCGTCGTCATGGTGAGCGGCATCCTCGTTTTTGCGGTTTGGACCGGCATCATCGCCACCGGCTACGCCGACGAGATGCGGCGCCGCGCTTTCCTCCGGACCTGGGATCTCGTCGCCAAGGTGCCATTCTTTCAGGGTGCCGGAGCCGCCGCCATTGCCGAGGTGGCGCGGCTCTTGCGGCCCCGGGACTACCCGGCCGGGGCCACGGTCATGCGCCGCGGCGAGGCTGGAGAAGCGATGTATTTCATCGTCTCGGGCGAGGTCGACATCCGGCTCCGGCCGCGCTCGGTGCGGATGACGGCGGGTGAGTTTTTCGGCGAGATTGCGCTCCTGACCGGCAGCGCGCGCAGCGCGACCGTGGTGACGCTGACGCCGACGACGCTCCTCGTTCTCGACATCTCTCATTTCCGCGAGCTCTTGGGCCGCCAGCCGGAGCTGGCGCGGATCATCCGGGAAGAAGCCCTGCGCCGCCTCGACGAGACCGCTGTGGCCGTCGCCAAA
Organism: Pseudomonadota bacterium; assembly: GCA_021812165.1. Lineage (GTDB taxonomy): Bacteria > Pseudomonadota > Alphaproteobacteria > ATCC43930 > CGMCC-115725 > AP-15. Next base: position 1,399 of record JAKAOO010000257.1, read on the forward strand.
AGCGAGGCACCGGCGGCGGAAAGGCCCCGGTAACGGGAGAGCCGCGGCTCAGAGCGCTTCGACCGCTTTCAGCACCGCGGCGGCGTGACCCTTGACCTTCACCTTGCGCCAGATGGCGCGAACCACGCCCTCGGGATCGATCAAAAAGGTGCTGCGTTCGATCCCCATGTATTTGCGCCCGTAAAGGCTCTTCTCGACCCAGACTTCGTATTTCTCGCACGCATCGCCCGTCTCGTCGCTCGCGAGGATAAAGGGCAGCCCATATTTCGCCTTGAACTTGTCGTGCGCGGCGACCTTGTCCTTGGAGAGGCCGATGACGACCGCGCCCGCGCGCGAGAACTCGCCAAAGGCGTCGCGAAAGGCCTCCGCCTCGGCGGTGCAGCCGGAGGTGTCGTCCTTCGGATAGAAATAGAGGACGACGCTCTTTCCTTTCTCCGCGGAGAGCGTGACGCGGCCTCCGCCGTCCGTCGGCAAGCTGAAATCCGGCGCCGTCTCTCCGAGCTTCACACTCATCTCCCGCTGTCTCCCGCTTCCTTGAGGTTCTCTTCCGCAACAGGCTCCTCGATCAGGCGCCGGTACCAAGCCCGGACGCGCGCCGTCCTCTTGCTGATATCCCGTTCGAGGGCTTTGATGTCAACAACGCCCGCGGCGCGGGCAAGAGAAAGGCCGACCGTCTCGGGCAAAAAGGCGCTTTTCGGCACCGCCTCGGCGAGAAGCGTCAAAAGCATCTGCGCCCGGCGCAGGAGAGCCAAGGCTTCTTCGAGGTCGCGCGCCGCCTTTGCGGGAAGCGCTCCCGCGGCGGCGAGCGCTCGGATCGCCTCTCTCGTCCCCCGCTGCAACACCCGCGGATCGCGGCTGCCCTCGCGCAGAACGAGGTACTGGACGATGAATTCGAGATCGATGAGGCCGCCGCGGCGGTTCTTGAGATCCCAAGGCGAGGGGTTGGGGTTCTGCGTGGCGATGCGGCGGCGCATGTCGGCGACATCGCGAAGGAGCGGGGAGGGGTCGCGCGGCAATGTGAGGACCCCGGCAATCGCGGATTCGAGCCGGCGGCGGAGCCACGCGTCTCCGGCGAGAGGGCGCGCCCGCGTCAACGCCATATGCTCCCAGGTCCAGGCCGATTCCCGCTGATAGCGCACGAACCCCGGAAAGCTCGTGGCAAGGGGTCCCGAGGCGCCCGAGGGTCTGAGGCGCATGTCGACCGGGTAAAGGCGGCCCTCGCTTCCCGGCGAAGTCAGTGCCCCGATGAGCCTCTGGCCGAGACGCGCGTAATAGACCTGGCCGGCAAGAGGCCGGGCGCCATCGGAAGTCGCGCCCTCTTCCGGCATGTCGTAAACGAGGATCAGATCGAGGTCCGAAGCGAGCGTCATCTCGCGGCTGCCGAGTCGCCCCATGCCGATGATCGCGAAGGCGCCGCCCGGCAGGCGCCCATGAACGCGTCGAAACTCGCGCTCGACCGCGGGAAGGAGGGCCGAGAGCGCTGTCTCTGCGATATCGGCGAGGGTCTTTCCCGCCTCTTCCGCGTCAAGCCGGGCGAGCAGCAGCTGCACGCCGATCTGAAACCGCCGCTCCGCCGCGCAACGCCGCAGGGCTTCGAGAGTCTCCTCGAAATCGCGGGCGAGGAGGCTCGCGTCATGAAGCTCGGCGGCAAGCGCGTCCAGATCCGGCAGCGGCGCGAGAAACCCCTCGGCGAGCACCGAGTCGAGGAGAGCCGGGCGTGCCGCCAGTTCTGCGGCAAGAGGCGGCGCGGCCGCCATGATGTCGGCGACGAGCTCCAACAGCGCGGGATTGGCATAAAAGAGGGATAAAAGCTGAACCCCCGCCGGCTGGCGCGAAAGAAACTGGTCGAAGCGTTCGAGCGCGCTTTGGGGCTCTTGCGTCGCGCCGAATATCCGTAAGAGCGCGGGAACGAGTTCGGTCAGGATCTCGCGCGCCCGTTGGCTGCGGGTGGCTCGCCAGCGGCCGTGATGCCAGCCGCGCACCAGCGCCGAGACGGCCCGAGCGTCGGCAAAACCGAGAGCGCGAAGGGTCTCGAGAGTCTCTGGGTCATCCTCGGCGCCCGTAAAGACGAGATTGCCCGGGCCGGAGAGGCTCGGCGCCTCCTCGAAAAGCTCGGCATAGCGCTTTTCGACCGAAAGAAGATGAGAGCGCAGTTCGCCGACGAAGCGCTCGCTTTCGCGGTAGCCGAGAAAGGCGGCGAGGCGCGCGATCCCGTGAGCATCGGCGGGAAGCCTGTGGGTCTGGGCGTCGTCGACCATTTGCAGGCGGTGCTCGACGCGCCGGAGAAAGCGGTAATCGGCGATCAGGGCGTCGGCGGTCGCGGCGTCGATGCGGCGGCTTTCGGCAAGACGCCTCAGCGCCTCGCAAGTCGGCGCCACGCGTAATTCGCGCATGCGTCCGCCCCAGATGAGCTGCTGCGTCTGCGTAAAAAACTCGATCTCGCGGATGCCGCCGCGTCCCACCTTGATGTCGTGGCCGAACACGCCGATCCGCTCGCCGCCCTTATGCGCGTGGATCTGGCGCTTGATCGAGTGGATGTCGGCGATCGCGGCGAAGTCGAGGTGCTTGCGCCAGATGTACGGCGCGAGCTGGCGCAGAAAGCCGAAGGCGGCGCTCTTGTCGCCCGCTACCGGACGCGCCTTGATGAGCGCCGCGCGCTCCCAGTTCTGCCCGACCTCCTCGTAATAGGCGATCGCCGCCGGAACCGAGAGCGCAAGCGGGGTCGAGGAGGGATCGGGGCGCAGGCGCAAATCGGTGCGAAAGACGTAGCCGTCCGCCGTCCGCTCGTCGAGAAGGCGCAAAAGCTCGCGCCCGAGCCGGGCGAAAAAGGGCCCCATCCCGTCGTGGGCGAAGACCTCGGCGCGGCTCGGGTCGTATAGAAACATGAGATCGATGTCGCTCGAATAATTGAGTTCCCCTCCACCCAATTTGCCGAGGCCCAAAACGATAAATCCGCAGGCCTGCTCGCCCGCCTTATCGGGCGCGATCCGGCCGGCGCCCACCGCATCATCGAGAAGGTGGCGCAGCGCCGCTCCGAGCGCGGCTTCGGCAAAGCGGGAGAGGCTGGCGGTCACTTCTTCGAGCGACCAATAAAGGGAAAGGTCGGCGACGGCGGCGAGAAGAGCCGTCCGGCGTTTCAGGATTCTGAGGCGGCGCATCAGCGAGGCCCGGTTCGCGGCAGCCTCCTCGGTTTCCTCGATG